>QHYS01000168.1 GCA_003223325.1 Acidobacteriota bacterium | reverse complement strand
TGCTCCTGTCCTTGCTGCAGTATCGCCTGCGCAACACGGAGTTCACCGCCCAGAGTGCCTTGCTGGAGTTGGCCACCATGTACAAAGTTTATCTCCGCGACTCCCAGCACCGGTTCAAGCTTTCTCGCGTGGTGGCCCTTACCAAAAAACAGGAAACCATCCTCAAGACCATCGACCGCTCGCTTTTGAAGGTACAAAACTGATGTAGTGAGTACTTTTGAGGTGGAATTCAGGGCTAACATATTCCGAGAGTAGGCGTTTCAAAGGGGCCTCATTCATCGCGATCACGTGGTCGAGCAGGTCGCGGCACAGCGGCGACAGCGTTCGACCCAACGCTGGGCAATTCCGTTTTGCCAGGGACTTTCGCAAGAAGTTCGCAACGGGATCAAGCCCATGGACCGGACCGCGATCGGAGTTTCCAATCCGTACTTTGATACCCGAACGCCTCGCGCAGCTGTTGGATGATCCCAGCGCTAGTGGGCGGACGCGTGACGTTGATGTGTAGGATCCGCCGACGATCAGGACCGATCACGAAGAAACAATAAAGCAAGCGAAAGGTCACCGTCGGAACCGTGAAAAAGTCCATCGCAGCAATGGCTTGGCGATGATTGCGAAGAAACGCGAGCCACCGTTTGGCGGGTTGCGGGTTTCTCGGCGCATGACGCATCCAGCGGGAAATGCTTTTCTCGGAAACATCGAATCCAAGCATCAAGAGCTCACCATGGATTCGTGGGGAGCCCTAGGTTGGGTTCTCGTCCACCATCCTGAAAATCAGATCACGAGCTTCTTTGGAAATTCGCTTCCGGCCCATCACTCCCCGAGCTTTGGAGATCGCACGCCCATAAAGGGCAAACCCCTCCCGGTGCCAACCGACCACAGTATCGGGAGTTACGACGGTCAGAGCTTGTTTCCAGCCTGACCAGACTCTTCGCGTTAGAACCCAAAAAAATTCTATCGACCACAGCAATCTGTGGTCGAGGATGCTTGCGCTTGAGCACGGCCAGTTGCTGCCGGAGAACCAGGTTTTCCAGTAACAGACTTGACCGGGACCGAAAAGCTCGGAGAATGCTGCCAAAGAGAAGTCGCCCGATGAGAAGCATGCACGGTTGGTAGCGCAGATCGGCTGTGAATCGCAACGGCGTATATAGTTGAAATCACAGGCGCACAGAATTATGGCCAAGGACAGTATGAACACGAGATCATGCCCGATATCGAAGCAGCGCATTTATGTCCCCTTCCGGTGACCGCATTCAAGCGAGCCTTCCGCGTCGGAAACGAAGATACTCAGTTCCACTTTCTCGAAATCAGTCAGACGGGAATCTCGTAAATCGCTGAATACATTTCCGCGGGCCTGAGATTGGCGAGGCGCTGATTGCTACCGGTCGAGCGAACTCATTGCGGTGGGGCAACGACTTCTATCCGACATCTTTTAGATTTCGAGAAGGCAGATGGCTCTACGGCGGGCTGCGTCAGGCACGAGTGTAAGGGTGCGGGTTTCAGGGCTTCGAGATCGGTGGACGGACAGGGCTAGACCGGCTAAGTGTTTGCTCGAGACGCTGAGCTTGCTGATGACTGTCTTTTTAGCGACCTGTGGTCCTCTGCCGGCACAAACCCAATCGCAGAAGCCCGCCGACGGCGCATCAGAAGCGCCGATCTCACCGCCACTGAAGGGAGGCCATGAGCTGGAGGTTTGGCTCGCCGGGGACTACATTTTGTCAATAGACGGCAGCGCCAGTGACGGTAGATACATCTTCGATTTAGGCGGTAGCTACGGCTGGGTATTGACGAACATCAGCGGGCCAGGCGCGTTGCGTGGGCAATTTGAATATGCTGTGGACGTTATCCCAGTGTTCGCTGTCACTCAAAAAAACGGGACAAGCTACGGCTTTAGCTTCGATGCTTTCTCGGCGAAGTGGAATTTCCAGCCACGCGGGAATCTTGTACCTTATGCTGACACATTCAATTTCACCGCCGGAGTTGGCGGGGGCGTGCACTACCTGTACGGCAAAAACACTTGGAGCATAGCGTTGGGCGCGTTTCACATCTCTAATGCAGATCTTGTGCAGCCGAATCCCGCTTTCAACTCGATCCAGATTCGCATCGGCTTTGGCCGGTTTACCCGCCCGCGTTAGCAGAGTGCAGCCGACTCCGAAACGGACAGCGATCTAGTGCGAAGGAGGGCGATGCGCGCTGGTCCGAGCGTGGCTCAAGGCGGTAAAGGAAGCTCATCTCGAAGCGAGAAATCCGTGATCGACGTTAGTTGCCTGCCACATCGTGCAAAATCCAGACCTGTCGCTCACATTTCAGCGCAGGTGTCGGAATCCCGATTTATTTTGATCGCTCGTCGTCTCCAACAGGAACATCCAGTAATGGCATTGGCAATTTCTACGCAGACATCGGGGCATCGTGGAGGAGCAAGGCATTAAATTTTGCAAGCTCGCTGACTGGTGCTGCGCCTACGGGAACACAGATAAGGGGCTGAGCACCGGCCACGCTACTTACGACTGGAGTAATAGGTTCGATCATGCGGTCGGCCGTTTAACTCCGTTTGGTGCCGTCGGTATCGGCGATACCGTAATGGACTCCAGACTCTTCCAGCGGCCGTTCACTTCATTTGGCAACTTGGCTCATTTCGAGGGCGGAGCGGACGTGGACCTGTCACACTCCTTCACCCTCACACTGTCGGCCTACGACATCGCACCGTGGGGCAATCAAACCATCGTCAGCCGCTTTGTGGGTGCCTCTCGAAAATGTCGAAATATCTGAGGGGATGGGGGTTACACTTCCTTCATAATTCTCGCTGATGCTCACTTTTCTCAGGACACTATTCGCGTCTCTGCTATCGATCTTCCGATCGCGTGCGGCCCTCGAGCTCGAGAATCTGGCTC
>QHYS01000013.1 GCA_003223325.1 Acidobacteriota bacterium | reverse complement strand
TGAGCTTTGATTCGATGGGCACGCCTTCGGTCATGCCCAGGCGGTACATCAGCGCTTTTACGCGCTCTCCGCCATAAATGCGCATCAAATCGTCTTCGAGCGAGAGGAAGAAACGTGACGAGCCCGGATCGCCCTGGCGCCCCGCGCGGCCGCGCAATTGATTATCGATGCGGCGCGCCTCGTGGCGTTCGGTGCCGAGAATGTGCAAGCCGCCGAGGGCGATGACTTCCTCACGCTCGGAGCTGCATTGCTCGACGAACTGGTTATAGATCGGCTGCCACTGCTCGTGAGGAACCTGAAAGATTTTGCCCTCAATTTGGAAGAGAACCATATTTTGTGCCGGCGTATTCGCGCCCGCGCCGTTGCCCCCGATGACCGCCGACGCTGCGGCGTAAGGCATGGCCAGACGGTTCTTCAAGCAATAGTCGCGAGTCATGGCTTCGGGATTGCCACCGAGGAGAATGTCGGTTCCGCGACCGGCCATGTTGGTGGAGACCGTAACGGTCCCTTTGCGGCCAGCCTGGGCGATGATATGGGCTTCGCGCTCGTGCTGCTTGGCGTTGAGGACCTGATGCGGAATACCAGCCTTCTTCAATAGATCAGAAAGGTGCTCGGATTTTTCAATGGAGATGGTGCCGACCAGCACG
Source organism: Acidobacteriota bacterium (assembly GCA_003223325.1). GTDB lineage: Bacteria > Acidobacteriota > Terriglobia > Acidiferrales > UBA7541 > Palsa-189. The sequence continues at coordinate 29,631 of QHYS01000013.1, read as the reverse complement.
GGCTGGCCGTTTTCGTGAAGCTGCCGAATGCCGTTGGCGTGTGATCCATCTTCCAGGATCATGCCATCGACCACGGCTTCATATTTTTCTGCGGCGGTGCGATATACCACGTCGGAAAATTCGTGGCGGCGCAGGGGACGGTTAGTGGGTATGGCAACAACGTCGAGGTTGTAAATTTTGTTGAACTCGGCCGCCTCGGTCTCGGCGGTGCCGGTCATGCCGGAGAGCTTCTGGTACATGCGGAAATAATTCTGGAAGGTGACGGTGGCTAGGGTCTGATTTTCGCGCTCGATTTTCACGCCTTCTTTGGCTTCCACGGCCTGGTGCAAGCCATCGGACCAGCGACGGCCGGGCATTTCACGGCCGGTGAATTCGTCGACGATGACCACTTCACCGTTTTTGACGACGTAATCGACGTCTCGCTTGTAGAGCGTGTGGGCGCGCAGGCCCTGGTAGACGTGGTGAATCATCTCCATATGGCTGGGATCATAGAGATTGCCGAGGCCCAGTAGCCGCTCCACTTTGGAGACGCCCTCTTCTGTTAGGGTTGCGGTGCGATGCTTTTCATCGATGCTGTAGTCGATCTCCTGGATGAGCTTGGGAATGATCTTATCGATGCGGTAGTACTTATCCGTGGATTCCTCCGCGGGGCCGGAAATGATCAGCGGGGTGCGCGCCTCGTCGATGAGGATAGAGTCCACTTCGTCGACGATGGCGAAATGATGGCCGCGCTGCACGCAATCGGAGAGATCGTATTTCATGTTGTCGCGCAGATAGTCGAACCCGAATTCGTTGTTGGTGCCGTAGGTGACGTCGGCGCCATAGGCGGCGCGGCGTTCGGCATCATCGAGATCGTGGACGATAACGCCGACTTTGAGGCCCAGCGCTCGATAGAGCGGGCCCATCCATTCGGCGTCGCGGCGAGCGAGATAATCGTTTACGGTGACGATGTGGACGCCGCGGCCCGTGAGTGAATTCAGGTAAGCAGGCAGCGTGGCAACCAGCGTCTTGCCTTCGCCGGTCTTCATCTCGGCGATTTTGCCGTCGTGCAGGACTATCCCGCCGATCAATTGCACGTCGAAATGGCGCATGGCCAGAGTGCGGCGGCCAGCTTCGCGAGCCAGGGCGAATGCCGGAGGAATGGCCGGCTCAAGCGCATCGGCTAGGCGTTGCTTGTGATCGGGTTCGTCGGGATGCGCGTTGCCGAGGCGCTCGGTTACCTGGGCTTTGAGCTGGGCGGATTTTTCCCTGATATCCGAATCGGTTAGGCGTTCGTACTCGCCCGCAAGTTCATTGATTGCGACGATTTTGGGGGCGAGGCGCTTGATGTCGCGCTCATGCTTCGTGCCAATAAACCGGGAAACGACCCGGTCTACCATGTCTTCGATTCGCATGCTGTTTCTGTTGGATGCTCCGATAGAGAGCGGCGCTTCAGCAGGCACCGGCTTCAGATGCGCGCGGCACCCATGAAGAGTTGATTATAGCTGCGGGATTTAAAGCGTGCAAAGAGAGGCAGAGCTGGAATGTTGCGTCTAATAGCAGATTCCTCGCTCCACCACCTCAGCATACGCAAAGTTGGCGCATGCTTTGGACCCCGGCGGCGCTCGGAATGACGACTCTCGTCGCTGGCGCGCGGACGGCGGCTTGCTCTAGTGTGGGCGACAGCCTATGATGGGATTGCGATGCCTCCAACACCTCCAGCAGCACCAAGACCGATGGGACAGCCCGAGAAGATGCCCATTCCAGGCGTGAAGACGCTGATCGCAGTTGCGAGCGGCAAGGGCGGCGTTGGCAAAACGACGGTTGCGGTGAACCTGGCGATAGCGCTGGCGCGTATGGGGGCGGCGGTCGGGTTGATGGACGCCGACGTCTATGGGCCGAACGTGCCGCTGATGCTGGGCACCGAGGAGCAGCCGCGCGCCATCAGCGAACGCCAAATCCTGCCGGTGGAGGCGTATGGACTGAAGATGATCTCCATGGGCTTGCTGGCGCCGGCGGACAAACCGATGATTTGGCGCGGGCCTATGCTGCATAGCGTGGTGCAGCAGTTTTTGCGCAGCGTGCAATGGGGCGACTTGGACCACTTGATCGTGGACCTGCCGCCGGGCACCGGAGACGTGCAGCTCAGTTTGATCCAAAACGTGCCGCTGACGGGCGCGGTGGTGGTGACGACGCCGTCGACGGTGGCATTGGCGGACGTGCGAAAAGCCATCGAGATGCTCCGCCAGGTGAACGTGGAAGTGCTCGGGATTGTGGAGAACATGAGTTACTTTGCCTGCCCGCATTGCGGGAAGCGCGTGGACGTATTCGGACACGGAGGAGGACGGAGCATCGCGGAAGCCTATGGCGTGCCGCTGCTCGGCGAAATCGAGATCGATCCCGGCATCCGCGCCGGAGGCGATGCGGGCAAGCCCGTGGCCTCGCTGGGCGAAGATGCGCCGGAGGCGCGCAGCCTATACTCTATGGCGCGCGCGGTGGCGGCGCGAGTCACGGAAGTGAGCGCGGCGGGCGTGGGCCCTCGCGTGGAAATCATTTAGGCGCCCCATAGAGCTTCGCATTGTTCTTAGCCCGCAGTCGAAGATTCCAACAATTCCTGAGAGATTTTTTGCTTGCTGCGCTCTCTGAGAATGACAACTTCGCGTGAACCTGCGGTTTCTTGTCAGCCAATTCGGCGTGTGCTAGGGTGGCGTGTTTATGTCAGCGTTGGTAGAGATGCGCTTGTACAGTAGAAAGAGCGCTGGGGCGAGCAAGTGATCCGCAGCTATCACGGCCGGTGGCCGCAAATCGCCGCGTCGGCTTACATCGATCCCGGGGCGGTAATTATCGGCGACGTCACCGTTGGCGAGCACGCCAGCATCTGGCCGGGCGCGGTGATTCGCGGCGACGTGCACTGGATCCGCATCGGGGCGCGAAGCAATATTCAGGATGGTTCGGTTTTGCACGTGATGAAGGACCAATATCCGCTCATCGTCGAGGACAATGTGACCGTGGGCCACGGCGTGATTCTGCACGGCTGCACAATCGAATCGAGGGTGCTGGTGGGCATGGGATCGATTCTGCTGAATAACGTGCGCGTGGGCACGGGATCGATTATTGCAGCGGGCACGCTCCTGGCGGAGGGGACCAAAGTCGCGGCCGGCAGCCTTTTCATGGGGCATCCGGGGAAATTGCGGCGCACGCTCACGCCGGAGGAACTCCAGGGCATCGACGCTTACGCGGCGCGGTATGTGGAGTACGCGCAGACGTATCGCGAGGAAGCTTTCGCTGCTAGCGCCGAGGTTACCAAGTGACCGGGCGCGTCTTGCCTGTGGCTGGCCGATCTCACCCTTGTCATCCCGGTGTCGTCACGACCGAGGGATCTGCTTTTTGCGATTCGTTCAAGAGAACTGCAGATTCCTCGTCGTCCGCCAGCAACCGTAGCCGGAGTGCGAACCGAGTGCCTTGGCGGACTCCTCGGAATGACAGCACTTTTAGCGCCTGGGCCAAATGAAATTTCAGGCCATCAAGGGTGTCCGCGACATCCTCCCGCCGGAGTCTGCACTGTGGAACCGCGTGGAGCAGGCCGCGCGCGAAGTTTTTCATACTTACGGTTACGGCGAAATCCGTCTGCCGATTTTCGAGCCGACCGAGCTTTTCGCGCGATCCGTGGGACTCGATACAGATATCGTTTCAAAGGAGATGTATTCCTTTGAAGATAAGCCCGTCGATTTACCGGAACCGATGGTCGCGACGAATCTTGATGCTTACCTTCAAATCCTTGAGGACGGGATCAGGAGAGGAGACATCCCTTCGACGGAACCTAACCGGTCGGCACTCGAGTTGGTGAGGCAAACGAGCGCGCAACATAGTGCCATTACTGGTGAAATACGAGAGCATGAGACAAAAGAAGAGATTGTAGAAAAGCTTCTGGATGCGGAGCGACTGCTGCTGGGAATCCTACTAACCTTAAGCCGATTGCAACTGGGCGAAATTATCAGCTTGCGGCCAGAGGCGACGGCGTCGGTGGTGCGCGCTTACATCGAGCACGGGATGCAGACGCGGCCAGGGAACGTGAAGCTCTACTATGTCGGACCGATGTTCCGGCGCGAGCGGCCGCAGAAGGGACGCTACCGGCAGTTCTATCAAATCGGCGCGGAGTTGCTGGGCCCTTCCGATCATCCGGCGCTCGATGCGGAAGTGATCGAGATGCTGCTGGCGTTTTTTGCTCACGTGAATCTCCCGGGTGCGAAGCTCTATATCAATTCTATCGGCGATAAGAATTGCCGGCCAGCATACGTGGAACGGTTGCGCGGCGAATTGCAGAAAGTACGCGACAAGCTCGGCCCGGATAGCCAGAGGCGCGTCGAGACGAATCCGCTGCGCGTGCTGGATTCCAAGCTGCCGGGAGAGCAGCCGATCATCGATAAGCTGCCGCGCATTGCGGATCATCTTTGTGTGGCCTGCCGCGAGCATTACGAGGAACTCAAGCGGCAGCTCGCATTGCGAAGCGTCGCGTACGAGGAAAACTGGCGGCTCGTTCGCGGGCTCGACTACTACATGCGGACTACGTTTGAGATTACGGCGCCGGGGCTGGGTTCGCAGAACGCGGTATGCGGCGGCGGGCGCTATGACGGATTGGTGGGGCTACTCGGCGGACCGGCAGCGACAAAGGGAATTGGATTCGCGATCGGCACCGATCGCTTGATACTTTCGCTGCAAGAGCCGGGCGCGGCGGAAGGCTGTGGTCTGGAAGTGTTTCTGGCGTGGTTTGGCGCAGCGACATATCCCGCTGCGGTAGCGCTGGCGCGCAAGCTGCGCGAGCGCGGTCTTTCGGTGGAGTTGCCGGCGCAGGACATGAAGTTCGGGAAATCGTTGAGCTTGGCGGACCGGCTGGGCGCGCGATTCGCAGTGATTGTGGGGGAAGATGAATTGACTGCAGAACAATTCACGGTGAAGCGCCTGGCCGATGGCGAGCAGAAGAAGCTTGCGGAGGCGGATTTGCTCGAGTATATGACGAAATCGAGGAAGGGGTAATGGCGACGCTCGATCTGTTGGGCGATTGGAAGCGCACGCAGTATGCGGGCGATTTGCGCGCGGGCGACGCCGACAAAGACGTGGTGCTGATGGGGTGGGTGCACCGGCGGCGCGACCTAGGCAACATCATTTTCATCGATCTGCGCGACCGCGGCGGAATCGCGCAGATTGTGTTCAACAAGGAGCTGGCACCGGCGGCCCATGCGCGCGCGGAAGAACTGCGCGCGGAATACGTGATGGCGGTGCACGGGCGAGTGTCGCGTCGGCAGAAGCCGAATCCCGAGCTCGCGAGCGGCGAAGTGGAGGTGTTTGCTTCGGAACTGCGCATTTTGAACACGGCTAAGACACCGCCGTTTGTGGTGGAAGACGAAGTGAACGCGAGCGACGAGACGCGGCTACATTACCGTTACCTCGACCTGCGGCGCTCGCGTCCGCAGCGCAATATCGCGCTGCGGCACCGCATTTTTTTGGAGATTCGCAGGACGCTCGACGGGCTCGGTTTTTACGAAATCGAGACGCCCATGCTGACGCGCTCTACTCCGGAAGGGGCGCGCGATTACCTGGTGCCCAGCCGGATTCACCACGGGCAGTTCTACGCGCTGCCGCAATCGCCGCAGATGTTCAAGCAATTGCTCATGATCGCGGGACTCGACCGCTATTTCCAGATCGTGCGCTGCTTTCGCGACGAAGACCTGCGCGCCGACCGGCAGCCGGAATTTACGCAGCTCGACCTGGAGATGTCTTTCCCCACGCAAGAGGCGATCTTCGGCGTGATCGAACAGGTGATGGTGCGCGCCTGCGCCGCGGCGGGAATCGAAGTGAAAACTCCGTTTCGGCAAATGGAGTACCGCGAAGCCATTGGGCGGTACGGAATCGATAAGCCGGACCTGCGCTTCGGAATGGAACTACACGAAATTACCGAGAATTTCGCGGCGGCGCGGGAGAAGTTGCATTTGGAAGGCAGCGTGCACGCCGTGGTGGCACCGGGCGCGGCGGCTTTTTCGCGCAAGCAGCTCGACGAATTGGGCGAACAGGCCAAAGGGCTGGGCGCACGGGGCCTGTATACGATCAAAGTGACAACGGAAGGCGCCAGTTCGCCGCTCGAAAAGACGCTGGGAGCGGCGGGAGTGCAAAATATCGTTGCGGCCGCCGGCGCTAGGGCCGGGGACCTGATTGTGGCCGTTTCGGCCGCGGAGCAGATTCCCGGAACCGACGCGGCGACTTTGATTGCGGGACAATTGCGGCTGGCGCTGGCGGAACGGCTGAATCTGGTGCCGAAAAATCGCTGGGAATTTTTGTGGCTGACGGGCTTTCCGCTTTTTGAGTGGGGCCTCAGCGAGAAGCGGTGGGTCGCGGCGCAGCATCCGTTCACCGGGATCCGAGAAGAAGACGTTCACAAGCTCGAATCCGCGCCGCAGGAAGTGCGCTCGAAGGGCTACGATCTGGTGCTGAATGGCTCTGAGCTGGGATCGGGGAGCATCCGGATTCACAGCCAGGAATTGCAGGCGCGCGTGTTTGCGCTTTTGGGATTGAGCGAAGAGCAGCGACGGCATCGCTTTGGATTTTTTCTGGATGCGCTGACCTACGGCACGCCACCGCACGGGGGAATCGCGCTGGGGCTCGATCGCGTGGTGGCGCTGCTGGCGGGCGAGAAGTCAATCCGCGAAGTGATTGCGTTTGCCAAGACCACGGCGGCGCAGGACTTGATGATGGATGCGCCTGCCGAGGTCGAGCCTGAGCAGCTTGAAGAATTGGGCGTCGCGATTCGGCAAAGCGGCGGATAGGAGCGTTTTTGTCAGGGACTGAAGCCCGCCGATTTTCGGCGTCAATGTCACTGCTAAAGTCACGACCCACAAGGCAGGAGAATCCCCAAGGCCGCTGCAGAAAGGGCAAGGCGCCCTGGGCTACAACTCGGTACAATCGCGCATGAGTCGGATACGCATATTGCCGGAGGCGGTGGCCAATCGCATTGCGGCGGGCGAAGTGGTAGAGCGGCCGGCGTCGGTGGTGAAAGAGCTGCTCGAAAATGCGCTGGATGCGGGCGCGCGCTCGGTGCGCATCGAAGTGGAGTCTGGGGGCAAGCGCATGATCCGCGTCGTGGATGACGGATGGGGCATGAGCCATGACGACGCGCTGTTGGCTTTTGAGCGCTACGCGACTTCGAAGCTGCGCACTTCGGACGATCTGCTCTCCATCGCGACGCTGGGATTTCGAGGCGAGGCGTTGCCATCGATCGCTTCGGTTTCGCGATTGCTGCTGGAGACTTGCATCGGCGGCGAAGAACAAGGCACGCGCGTCGAGTTTGCCGGAGGCAAGCTGGTGGGCGTGAAGCCGGCGGGGCTGCCCGCAGGCACTTCGGTAAGCGTGGCCGACCTTTTTTATTGCGTTCCGGCGCGCAGGAAATTTCTCAAATCGGACTCGACGGAGCTGGGGCACGTGGCTTCGCTGGTGACGCACTACGCGCTGGCGAATCCCGACAAGCAGTTCGCGCTGAAGACGCCGACCCAGGAGATTATGAACGTTCCGCCAGTGGCCGCGCTGGCGGAACGCGTCTATCAGCTTTTTGGACGACAAGCTCTCGAGGAGATGATCGAGATCACGCCGGTTTCGGCTCCCATCAGCGCCGCCATTACGGAACCGGATCTCGATACAACGGACCGCGCTGCTGAGCTCGCGGTGCGCGGGTTTGTTTCGCGGCCGGAAGTGCAGCGAGCGAACCGCAACGGCATCTACATTTTTGTCAATCGCAGGCTGGTCCGGGACCGGTTGATGCTGCACGCCATTCACGAAGCGTACCGAAATATCTTGCCGCCGGACGTGTTTCCCGTGGCGCTGCTTTTTATTGATCTGCCGTGCGAGGAAGTGGACGTCAACGTTCATCCCGCGAAGATCGAAGTGCGCTTCCGGCATTCGCAACGTGTGCATGATTTCGCGCGGGACACGATCCGGCAGGCGCTCTCGAAAGCACGGCCAATTGCGAGCTTTGCTGTGCAGGCGCGGACGACCGCGCCGGCCAGCGGCCAGCCCGGCGTCGCTACCGCAGCGGCTCCGGCGCCGACGCGAGCGGTATTGCCGTTGTCGGATCCCTATCCCAGCATGATTGCGGAGGCGTTTGCGCTGACGGAGGCTCCGGTGCGGCCGGAGACGCAGCGCTTTGGGTTCGAAGCCGGGGCGGCTGAACCTGCCGTGACTGAATTTGCCGCGAGAGAAGGCGAGCAAAGCGAGGCGCACTTCCGCGAAGCCGCGCAGCAGCCGCCGGAGTCGATAGAAGCTCCGGCGAGCGCAGTTTGCCTAGGGGAGCTGAAGCCGCTGGGACAGGTGAATGCGAGCTTTATCGTCGCTGTAAATTCCGAGGGGTTGTGGATCATCGATCAGCACGTTGCTCACGAACGCGTGCTCTTCGAACGGCATCTGCGTTCGCGGCGTGAAGGGGCGCTGACCGGGCAGCGGCTGCTGGTGCCGATCGTGGTAGATCTAACGCCACGGCAGGGCGCTATCCTCAAACAAATCAGCGAAGAGCTCTCCGCCAACGGGTTCGATGTGACACCGATGGGACCGCAGAGCGTCGCGATTCAAGCCACGCCGGCGGGTGTGCCGAACTCCGACGCCGAGCGCCTAGTGGCGGAGATCCTGGACGGCGTCGAGCGCGAGGACCAGGCGATCTCGATCGATTCGCTGCGGGCGCAGATCGCGGCGTCCACGGCTTGCCATGCGGCGATTAAGGTCAATATGCCGCTCGATCAAACGAGGATGGAGTGGCTGCTCGCGGAGCTCGCCAAAACCGAATCGCCGATGAGCTGCCCGCATGGACGTCCCGTGATCTTGCGTTATTCACTGCGGGAGATTGAGCGCGCGTTCAAGCGCGTTTGAGAGCACTGAAGCACTCAGGGGCTTAAGCCCTAAATATGCTGGGCGTCGTTGTCGGAGCTAAAGCTCCGACTCCCTTTCTCGGAACGAGAGCCGGAGCATCGGGGGCTGAAGCGCAAAAGGGGAATCAGTGAATTTCAGTTGAGGCCAAAGAGGAACTACAAGAACTTTGCCTATGAGCAAGCTAATTATTGCGATTGACGGCCCGGTGGGATCGGGGAAGAGCACGGTCGCGCGGCGAGTGGCCGATCTGCTCGGTTACGTCTATCTGGATAGCGGCGCGATGTATCGCGGAGTGGCGTGGAAGGCGCTGCGCGACCATGTGCCTCTCGATTCCGAAGGAAGCGTCGCGGCGCTGGCCGGCGCGACGCGCATCGATCTGCTGAGCGGCGATGGCGGCTTTCGCGTCCTGGTGGACGGGGTTGACGTCACGAAGCAGATTCGGTCGGCGGCGGTGGCGCAGGCGGCCTCGAAGCTTGCGGTGATCGCCGGGGTGCGCACGGTGCTCGTGGCTGAGCAGCGGCGCGCCGCTGGGAGCGGTGGCGTGGTGATGGAAGGCCGCGATATTGGCACGGTGGTGCTTCCCGATGCCGACTTGAAGATTTTTCTGGATGCCTCGGTGGAGGTACGCGCCGAACGGCGACGGCTGGAACATGCGCAAAAGGGAGAAGTCCTGGAGTTCTCCGAAGTTCTCGAAGAGGTTCGCCAGCGCGACCGCCGCGACCGCGAACGAGCGGTTTCGCCGCTCGTTCGCGCAGAGGATGCCGTTCTCGTTGATAACACGGCGATGAGCGCAGAAGAGACAGCGCGGCTGATCGTCCTATTGGCGCACGAACGGGAAGGGGCGGAAGCCCGGCAGGCCTAGCTCACTTTCAGGTCGGGGAATGACACTCTTTCGTTATCGAAACGAGGAGAGGTTCTTCGGCTGTACAGCGTAAAACCGCTCAGAATGACACCGCAGAAAGCAGATTCCCCCGCCTCGTCGCGCGGCGGCTCAACTTCTCGGAATCGATGGCGGTATCGGGGATGAGAAGAGCGCTTTAACTCGGATTGGACATCGATGCGAGAAATTCCGCGTTGGACTTTGTTTTGGAGAGCCTGCCCAGAAGCAGTTCCATAGCCTCAACCGGCGAAAGCGGGTTGAGGACTTTTCGGAGCACCCAAACGCGGTTCAATTCGTCCGCGGGAAGCAGCAACTCTTCCTTGCGCGTGCCCGAGCGATTGATATCAATCGCCGGAAAGATTCGCTTATCCACCAGGCGCCGGTCGAGATTGATTTCCATGTTGCCGGTGCCCTTGAACTCTTCGAAGATCACGTCGTCCATACGGCTTCCCGTGTCGATCAAAGCGGTGGCCATGATGGTGAGCGATCCTCCTTCTTCGACGTTGCGCGCAGCGGCGAAAAAGCGGCGCGGCCGCTGGAGGGCGTTGGCGTCGATACCTCCAGAAAGCACTTTGCCCGAAGGCGGCGTCACGGCGTTGTAGGCCCGCGCCAGTCGAGTGATGGAATCCAGGAGGATCACCACGTCGCGCTTGTGTTCGACCAGGCGCTTGGCTTTTTCCAGCACCATCTCGGCCACCTGAATATGGCGCTGGGGAGGTTCATCGAAGGTCGAGCTGATGACCTCGCCCTTGACGGTTCGCTGCATGTCCGTGACCTCTTCCGGGCGCTCATCGATCAGCAGCACGATGAGGGCTACTTCCGGATGATTGGCGGTGACGGAGTTGGCCACCGACTGCAGCATCATGGTTTTTCCGGTACGCGGCGGGGCCACAATCAAGCCGCGCTGTCCCTTGCCGACCGGACAAAGCAGATCGAGAACACGGCCGGTGAGGTTCTCCTTGGCGGTTTCCATCTTTAGCCGGCCCTGGGGGTAGAGCGGAGTGAGATTGTCGAAAAAGATTTTGTTCCGCGCGACCTCGGGATCCTCGAAGTTAACGGCTTCCACTTTAATCAGCGCGAAATAGCGTTCGCCGTCCTTTGGCGGGCGCACTTGCCCCGAGACGGTATCGCCGGTGCGCAGGTCGAACTTGCGAATCTGCGAGGGCGAGACGTAGATATCGTCGGGACCTGGCAGGTAGTTGTATTCGGGTGCGCGCAGGAAGCCGAAGCCGTCGGGAAGGCATTCTAGGACGCCTTCGCTAAATATGAGCCCATTTTTTTCGGTTTGCGCGCGCAGGATTTGGAAGATCAGTTCCTGCTTGCGCATTCCGCTGGCGCCGGGAATGGCCAAGTCCTTGGCGATCTTGGCCAGGTCGGTGATGTTTTTTTCTTTCAGTTCTGCAAGGCTAATACTCATTGTGATCATTCCTTGACCTTGACTGGAGCCGGAATTCTGCAGCCCCATATGTCGGGAAGTTTGCAGCGGGCGGCGGCATACACAGATGCGCCGTCGTCATACGGCGGAACCCACACTCAAATTACGGAACAATGTTTTTTCTTCTAGAAGTCGAACAGGAACCAATCAGGGGCGGGTCACCCCCGGGCAGAATCAGTTGTTTGCCCCTCGTCCGGCACTATACCCGAGGGTCTCCCTCAGTTGGTTAATTCCTGATCTTGCTCTGCTTCCGCAACGAACTTGGTCGGCACTTCCGGAACATCAGGATGCGCCAACGGCTGAAGCGGCCGTTCCAATGCTAGACCCAAAACTTCATCCATGGTTTCCACAAACTGAATCACCAAAGTCGACTGGATGTCGGGCGGAATATCCGCGAGATCCTTTTCGTTGTCTTTGGGGAGGAGCACCGTGCGAATCCCCAGGCGATGCGCGGCCAAGACTTTCTCCTTGACGCCGCCGATGGGCAAAACTTTGCCTCGAAGGGTGATCTCGCCGGTCATGGCCACATCGCAGCGAACCGGAATGTGCGTGAGGGTGCTGACAATGGCCGTACCAATCGTGATGCCCGCCGAAGGCCCGTCTTTCGGAATGGCGCCCTCGGGAACGTGCACGTGGATATCAAGGTTGCGATAGAAATCGTGAGGCAGGCCGAAGGCCGCGGTGCGCGAGCGCACGTAACTCATGGCCGCCTGCGCGGATTCCTGCATAACGTCGCCGAGCTTGCCGGTAAGAGTGAGCCGGCCCTTACCATGCATCAAGCCCGCTTCGGTTGTCAGCACCTGGCCCCCCACTTCGGTCCAGGCCAAGCCGGTGGCGAGACCGACTTCGTTCTTCTTCTCGGCCCAGAGTTCCCGGAACTTGATGACCCCGAGGAATTCATTGACGTTTGCCGGCGTGACCTCGACCTTGACCTGCCGGCCTTCCTTAACCACGCGCCGCGAGACCTTGCGGCTGATATTGGCGATCTCCCGCTCCAAATTCCGCACACCCGCTTCCTGGGTATAATGCCGGATGATGTAGTTGATGGCGTCGTCGGCGAATTGCAAGTTCTCTTGAGTCAGGCCGGCAGCCTCGCGCTGTTTCTTGAGCAGGAAGCGCTTGGCGATTTCCCGCTTTTCGATGTCGGTATAGCCGGGCAGGCGCAGGACTTCCATGCGATCCTGCAAGGGCTGCGGGATGGTGTGCAGCACGTTAGCCGTGCAGATGAACATTACCCGCGAAAGATCGTACTCGACATCGAGATAATGATCGGTGAAAGCATGGTTGAGTTCAGGGTCGAGCACTTCCATAAGCGCAGCGGAGGGATCGCCGCGGAAATCCATGGACATTTTGTCGACTTCGTCAAGGACGAATACCGGATTGACCGTGCCGGCCTTCTTCATCATTTGGATAATCTGGCCGGGGAGAGCGCCGATATAGGTGCGGCGATGGCCTCGAATTTCTGCTTCGTCTCGAACCCCGCCCAGAGAGACGCGCACAAATTTGCGCCCTGTGGCGCGGCCGATGGACATGGCCAGCGAAGTTTTGCCCACGCCGGGAGGACCCACCAGACAGAGGATCGAACCCTTAGGATTCTTGACCAACTGGCGAACGGCGAGATATTCGAGAATGCGCTCCTTGACCTTTTCTAGTCCGTAGTGATCTTCCTCTAATGTCTTCTCGGCGACGCCAATATCCCGAATCTCTTTCGATTTTTTCTTCCAGGGCACGGCCAACAGCCAGTCCAGATAACTGCGGCTGACGGTTGATTCGGCAGACATCGGCGGCATCATCTCCAGCCGCTTCAGTTCTTGAATGGCCTTTTCTTGAACGTCCTTGGGCATCCCCGCCGCTTCAATCTTCTTCTTGAGCTCGTCGAGTTCGCTCTTTTCGCCGCGGCCAAGCTCTTTGTGAATGGCCTTGAGCTTCTCATTCAGGTAGTACTCTTTTTGCGCGCGTTCCATCTGCCGCTTGACGCGCGTATTGATGTTGCGGTCGACGTTGAGTTTTTCGATCTCGCTTTCCAGGACTTCCGCCACGCGGTTCAAACGATCCTGGACGTCGAAATTTTCGAGCAGCTCCTGCTTTTCCTCCACCGGAATCTGGAGATTGGCGGCGATCGTATCGGAGAGTTTGGCGGGGTCTTCGACGCGTGCCGCGGCAATCATGGTGTCGTAGTTCAGACTTTGGGAGAGCTTCACGTATTGCTCAAAGAGGCCGTTGACGCGACGAACGGCCTGATCGATCTGAGGAGAAGGCTCGACACGCACAGGTAGCAGTTTCAGGGTCGCGCGGTAAAAGCCCTCTTCGCTGGTGAGCTGCACAATTTTGGCGCGCTCCACGCCTTCGACCAAAACGCGAATATTGCCGTCGGGGAGCTTCACACTCTGCACTATATTGGCAAGCGTGCCGACGGTAAAAATCTCCTCGGGTTTGGGATCATCGACCGAAGCGTCGTGCTGGGTAGCCAGGAAGATTTTCTTTTCACCCGCGAGAGCTTCTTCTAGCGCGCGCACAGAGGCTTCTCGTCCGACGATGAAGGGCTGCATCATCTGAGGGAAGATGACCATGTCCCTCACGGGCATCATCGGCACACGCTTCATTTCACTCTTCTCGCGAGCAAACATTGATTTTCGATGGGTGGGAGGCCCCCTACCAAATTATCCCGAATTATCCGGCTTTTTCCAGCAGGTTCCAATTGATTTCGCGGCTGCGCACCATCTCTGCGGTGACGGAGAATTCGCGCACCTTGCGCTGGGCCGGCAGGTTGTACATGAGATCGAGCATCAAATCTTCGAGGATCATGCGCAACCCTCTGGCGCCGACCTTGCGTTGCAAGGCCAGATCAGCAACGGTTTCAAGGGCATCGTCCGCAAAGCGCAGGCGCACGTTCTCGAACTCGAAGAGCCGCTGATATTGGCGGATCAGGGCATTCTTTGGCTCCGTCAGAATCCGCATCAGCGCAGCCTTGTCGAGGTCGCCCAGAACGCCGACCACCGGCAGCCTGCCCACAAATTCCGGAATGAGACCATAGCGAATCAAGTCGGTGGGCTGGGCCTGTTCGAGCAGCTCCATGTTGCGACGGTTAGTCGTCGCCGGCTGGGCGTCTGTGTGGAAGCCTAGGGATTTTTGACCGACACGGCGCTCCACGATCTTCTCCAAGCCGACGAAGGCTCCACCACAGATGAAGAGAATATTCGTCGTATCCACAGGAGTGAATTCCTGGTGCGGATGCTTGCGCCCGCCCTGGGGAGGAACATTGGCGATGGTGCCTTCCAGGATTTTGAGAAGAGCTTGCTGCACGCCCTCGCCGGAGACGTCGCGCGTAATCGACGGGTTTTCGTCCTTCTTTGAGATTTTGTCGATTTCGTCGATATAGATAATGCCCTGCTGCGCCTTGGTGACATCCCCGTCGGCGTTTTGTAGCAGCTTCAAAATAATGTTCTCGACGTCCTCGCCCACGTAGCCGGCTTCGGTAAGCGTGGTGGCGTCCACGATGGCGAAGGGCACGTCCAGCATGCGCGAAAGCGTTTGCGCCAAGAGCGTCTTGCCTGTTCCGGTGGGCCCGATCAACAGAATATTGGACTTCGTGAGCTCAACGTCGCCCGGCTGATGATTTAGGAAGATACGCTTGTAATGATTGTAGACGGCGACGGCCAGCTTCTTCTTGGTCTTGTCCTGGCCGATGACGTAACCATCGAGGAAGGACTTGATCTCCGGCGGCCGAGGCAAGCGCCGATTGATTGGTCCGGCCTGCTCGCGCTTTTCCTCTTCCAGAATCTGCTGGCAGACGCCCACGCATTCATTGCAAATATAGGCGCGCGGATAGTCTGAGGGCGAGCTGATGAGCTTCTCAACTTGCTCTTGCGTCTTATGGCAGAACGAACAGCGCAGCGGTTCGTCCGAGCTGAGTTTTCTCACGGCAGTCGGCCTCCGACGGCTTCCCTGGTGGGACAAGGCCCGTCCCTATATTAGAATATTAGAACCTTTCTCCATCCGCGGCATCGGCTATACGATCTCGCTACTAACTGTTAGGTACGCGCTAGCGATGCTTGTGAATAATTTCGTCGACCAGGCCGTAATCCTTGGCCTGCTGCGGCGACATAATGAAATCGCGTTCGACGTCTTTCTCGATTTTGTTCACCGGCTGCTGGCAATGATCGGCCAGGAGCTGGTTGATGACAGAACGCATGCGCAAAATTTCTTTTGCATGAATATCAATGTCAGTAGCCTGTCCCGACAGGCCGGACATCCAGGGCTGATGAATCAAAATACGAGAGTTGGGGAGCGAAAAACGTTTTTTCGGAGCTCCCGCAGCCAGCAGCAGAGCGGCAATAGAAGCCGCCTGCCCCACACAGGTGGTGACCACGTCCGGCCGAACATACTGCATCGTATCGTAGATGGCCATGCCCGCAGTGATCGAGCCGCCCGGCGAATTGATATAGAGCTGGATATCGCGCTCCGGATCTTCGGCTTCCAGGAAGAGCAGTTGGGCAGTCACGAGGTTGGCTACGTGGTCGTCGATCGGCGTTCCAATAAATAAGATATGGTCTTTGAGGAGCCGGGAATAAATGTCATAAGCGCGCTCGCCTCGAGTGGTCTGCTCGACCACCATGGGGATGAGCGTCGTGGCGCGTGGACTCGGATCGTCTGCATGTTTCATCGATAGTAGGGAATTTGCCCTTTGGAGCCACTCGAGAGTCTTTTCGCTGCGGAGCTTCGACTTCATTCTATCCAGCGCCCCCTGCTTTGTCAAGCTGGCGCGGACCGCTGGTGCGGATTCGCCACTGTGCTCGGCGATTCTCGAAATTTCCCGATCCATGTCCTCGTCGGTTACTTCAATATTCTCCGCCGAGGCGATGCGATCGAGCAGCAGCTCGGCTTTCACGTCCTCGACGGCACGAGGATGCTGGCGGCGTCGCATGGCTACCCAGTCCACATTCACGGCTCGCGGATCAACTCCTTGCGCCGCCAAACTTCGAACGGCCCGTTCCAGGCGCACATCCATCTGGTTTTCGACCAGCGCTTCGGGAACTGGGAAATCGTGAGCCGCAACGATTTTTTCCAGTACAGCATCGCGGACCGCGGCTGAGTGGTGCGCCTCCAGTTCTCTTTCAAGATCCTGGCCAACTTTGCCCCGGAGCTCCTCGAGGGTTTTGGCGTCGCTTACGTCCTTGGCTAATTCGTCATTGAGGTCGGGAAGTTTCTTCTGTTTGACGGCGACAACTTCGGCGCTATATACGAACTTTTTTCCGGCAAGCTTTCGGTCCGGATAGTCCGCAGGGTATTCGACTTCGAAACGGCGCTGTTCAGTAGGTTTTGCGCCGATCAAATTTTGCGTGAAGGCTTCCAGGGTCTCCTCGGCGCCTAGATGGCAAAGGACGTTGTCCGCCTTGAGGGGCTCGCCGCCGCCCAGGGGCGTGCCTACAAGCTTCAGTTGCGCGTAGTCGCCGCTTTCGAGAGCGCGATCCTCCACGGGAACAAACGTCGCGGCGCGTTCGCGCATGGCTTCGATTGTTTTCTCGATGTCGGCATCGCTAACCTGCGCTCTTTCGACCTCGACTTGCAGGCCTTTGTAGGCGCCGAGCTCGAATTCGGGCAGCACTTCGAAACTGGCGCGAAACTTGAGTGGACGATCTTCCGCGTACTCTACATGATCGACCTGCGGCTGCGTGATCGGCACGAGCTTCTGGTCCTTGACAGCCTTGTCGATTTGTTCGGGAACGAGCGACTGCAGGACCTCGCCCTTGATGTCGTCGGCGAAACGGCGGCGGATCAGGGGAATGGGGGCTTTGCCTGGACGAAATCCAGGGACGCGGGCAACACGGGCAAACTCGCGCGCCACACGCTCGATCGCTTTTTGCACTTCGGTGGCGGGAATCTCGAGATCGAGCTCACGCCGACAAGTCACCTCGGCCATGATGTCCTAATTTTCGTTTCTACGTCCCTTGTATTCGTACGCTTAACTGCGCAATTTCCCAAAGTGGTGCGATCCGGGCAGGCGGTCCACTCCCGGCCACCTGGACTCCTGTCACGATAAGCTGAGCCGGAAAGGACCAGCGCGCGGGTGCGAAAAGCGAGTATAGGGGAGGACGAAGAGTGCGTCAACCTTGCGGATAAGAACTCGATAGAAGATGTCTCTGCGATCTCATTGTCGCGGCGCTGCACAAATATTTTATTGCTAGAATAATGATTGACACGTAAACGGCCTATTTCGCCGCATCAGCCGGGGGGTGGAAAATCTCATCCCCGGGTTGGGGACGATCGGATTCGGTAGGCCTCTGAATGTGGATCTTATCTGTGCTGGTGGGCGTGCAGAAGGTCTCCAGGAACCTCTCCTTGCGAACCAGCAGATGCCGCGGAGTGAGTACCCAGGGCTTGGTGAACATGACAGGATCGTCAACGGTAGCTTCATACAGGAGCATGTTGCCGAGACGGGTGTAGCGCTCGACCACGTGTTCTTGCTCGCTGTGAATCAAAGCGAACCTTTCCGTGATCTGATGGTTGAAGGGCTCTCCGAAGGCGGCGGGTTCTGTGTGTCCTTGGGCTCCGCCCAGCCACGTCTCGTCATTCAATCCGGCTACGTCGACGACGAGTGTATCGCCTTCCCAATGGCCAACGGAGTCTCCCATATAGGTAGTCTCCATATCGTTCGGGTGCGGCCTTCCATCCGTGTAGATGAGCCGAAAATTCTGACTAATAAAATTCGATTCGTAGAGGATAACAATCAGCCTTGGGGTTTGAACAATTTGTAAGGGGCCCGTGGACGCGCGCGGAACGCCGCTGGGCTTGCAATCGAAGTTCGGATCATCCGGGGTGGTGGGGCCGTATTGATTGTCGACGATGGCCTTGACCTTGGCAAGGTATTCCGGCTTATAGGGAGGTTCGGTAGGGTCGGGATACTGTGGCACTGCCCCCTTCGTCGCAGCTCGGGTCTCACCGAAACCATAGTAGATATTGCCGTCAGCGCTCCGCGTAACCGTGATGTCGAGGGGATTGAAATAGAATCCGCTCAGGTCCGGGTGGCCGTCCGAGGAGCGTGGCGTGGGCAACTTCGCGGCGGGCAAACCCAGATAGACCTTCTGAAGTTCTTCGTTTGTCACCACGCGACCAGGCTTCGCGGCGGGTGCTCGGTTCTGGGCCGCAGCGGCAACACAGAACAACGAAATCGCGCCCGACCACAGCATCACCAGGGAGCGCGTCGAAGGGGCGAGACACTTACTGGAACGAAGATGCATACTGGGATCCTCCTGCTCGGCAGTCATCCACAGCCAATTGCGCGCGAATCCTCTGTTTGCTGGCAGATCTGTCAGTGGTCCATGACAATCTTGTGCCCATCTGCATACTTGATGAGCGTTCCGAATCCCAGTTTGGCCCCGTCCTTGGCGGGCTTAGCGGAGACAGTTACAACTTCTCCAATCTTGAAATCCGATTTATAGAACCCGGCGCGGTGCAACATGCTGGGAGGCCCGCCCTGGAAACGCCACGTCTGCACGTTCCCGCTCTCATCCTTAACGTCCACATACCAGTAAATGTGTGGGTTGGTCCACTCGACACGCGTGAGCACTCCGGTGACCGTGATGTCCTTTGTGGGGTCGAATTCCGAGGTGATCCCGTGATGCGCCAAGACGGGTATCGCTGCGACGAGCAAACCAAGAAGAGCGGGTGCTGCGCGGAATTTGCGCACGTTGGTGCTCCTTCCGTGAGATTTTCCGATTCGCTTGACTCCAGAACGTTTGCGTTAGCCAAAGACTGGAGCGATTATAAGGCCGCAACCTTAATAAACCCAACCTACCTGCTTTATTCTCCGCTGACCACGTCGAGATATTTCCTCAATTCAGCCTTGGACGCTACGCGCCGTGCCCCGGAATGATCTTCGCATCGTCGGGCGCATGGGCCAGGACGTACTCAATCGCAGCGACCTCGCCCTCTGGACCTCCCGTGCCGTCATTGTCTGAGTGGAGTGCCGGAAAGTGCGGCAGATCGAAATTTGTGAAAACGTCCCCCATATGGACCACAGTGCCTCCAGGGACGTCGCCATTGGTATGTGCACGGCCAAAATAGAGGTGCGAAGTCGAGGTGTATTTCCCTCTTACCAAGCGGCAATGTTTAGTTCTCAGAGAACGGGTGAGACGCAGCGGCCGACACGTGTTCGGAGAACATGTGCGAGCGATCAACAAACTCATGATCATTGGGTCGCGGCGGTTTCTTGATGCGGCCGAGAAGAACAATGCGATGGAAGCGGTATTCAACAGAATAGGATGCAAGAGTATTCCGGGCAGAACTGCATTCATGCGTGAACCGCCGCCCGCGTACCAGTATGTGAAGTAGGGTTATATGATTCGTGTTGCATTTGCTGATGCTGACCGTGTGGAACTCGATGCTTTCGCCGACGAGATGCTGGTTTATCTCGACACCTGGGCGATTATCGATTTAGCCAAGCGTGACCTGGCTCGTCGAAGGCGATTCGTTGAGGCAATTTCTGCCAAGGGCGATCTTCTCTTTTCACTTGCAAATGTTGCGGAGTTGGCTGGGCCAAAAGGCAAGTCCGCCGAGACTATAAGGAGTACCGGGCGAAGAGGAACGATGGTATGGACTTCTGCCACTCAGTGATGGGCAGTGCCTTCGCTCATTGCGCGGCGTTCGATAAGCCCTGGAAACGTCGGATCGAAAGTCTACCTAAGCCGAATGGCCTGGTACGTATTTACTCAGCAAGAGAACTTGAGCAAATGGTGACTGGTATAGAGTCTTGGACGCCCCTCAACAAGCAAGTTTCTGCTTCATGACGAAAGGGGCGGCACAGCTCGTCCAGGGCCGTCATTCGCTTCCGGTAGATAACCTATTCAGTACGCCCGGCAAAATGTCGTCCGCGAGATGATCCACGAACTGCGCCATCGTATGAAACCGCTTCCGGCATGTCGGGCATCCTGGCACCACTACGCCATTACCCCCTTGGGCTACGCTCGGCGGCTCATCCACGAATGTGTCGAAGCTGTGTCGGCGAATTTCTGATTGCAGCGCGTGAAGCACTTCGGACTTTTTCATGAGCGGTCCCTGAAAGGCGATGCCAACCGCCCGGATGCTATCATAGGATGCCTCAATGGATAAGGAAGGCTGGCCTGACTTTTCCCTTTGGTGGCTGAAGGAATCTCAGAGGAACACGGCCTACAGGATAATGGCAATTATAGGGACGATTGTTGGAGCCGTTGTTGCTCTGTGGGGTCCGGTTCGATATTTTCACCTCTTTGGTCGATGATCGGTAATTCACTCTCGACAAAAATCCGCTCCAGATCCGGCCAGATATGCTCAGTGAATTCATGTGAATGATGGAAGTGACAGTTACTGCAAAGAGGAACTAGATTCCTCGGGTCCCTTAGGTGGTTTATCCAACTAGCCGTTAATAATTGGCATGGCGGCTGACACGCATCCTCTTTGGCGTGTGGAAAGTATGGTCAATCAGAATTGAACCAATAGGGCCTCCTGTTCGAGTCCGCCGTTGTAGCGATCAAGCAATTCGATGACGCGGCGAACCGTACTCACTTCCGAACGACGTAGTCGCGCAAGCATAGTTTGACTATTGGCTCTTAGCAGCAATTTTGAGTTTGAGAACCGGGAGAAACGCGCTTCTATGTCCGTCGGCAAATAGAGCGTCACTCGCTTTCCCAACCTTGCGTGCAGCCGCTGAAATTCGGCCAGACCCACTGGGTCGTAATCCGGCAGATGCAGCAAATTCAGGTTGGAATCTGTCCGAACAAGCCAGTCCAGCGCCCGGTTGGAAATCCGCCCGCTTCCGTAAATCGCTGCGTCGACACCCAGATTGAGTCGCTCGACAGCCGCAAACACTGCTGGATTCTCTATGACTGCGCACGAGCCGCGCAATGCGTAGGGGCAGTTCGGGGCGAATCGAAATGAAAAGACTCCGTGCGCGGATGTCGCTGCCGCTGCCCCAAACGGTTCGCCATTTTTCAATAAAGCGTCGTTCCGCCACACACGAACAGAGATAATTTCGTGTTCGCGGTTTGGTACGGCCTTCGTATCGCGGAAGCGACCTACGCCAACTACGCGGCTGCTGGCATTGCCCGGCAAGGTTGAATTAGGAAAGCCCTGTCGAGAAAAACTCCTCAAGGTATCGGCATCATTCACGACCAGTCGGCGGCCAACGCCGGATCGTTGCCAACTCACGACTCCGCTGTCGAGTAGAGGCCCTAGAAGTTTCAGAAATGCCTGGCCGCAATGACTCGCGGGTAGCGATCCTTTTGTTACCAACGTGGACAGCTTGATTTGAGCTTGAGCATGAAGCTTCATTTGCTGGCAGTGGCAAAGGCCCGCTTTACGGTCACGCGATGTTTGTTGCGCAAGACGATTCGGCCGTTGTGCGGCTGAAGGAAATAGAGAGCGTCCACCTCGCTGACGGCTTCGGGCGCAGCAGTGATTGCAATAAAGCCCAACTGTCGTGCTGTGCGGAGAATTGCGTTTCGGTTGGCCGGATCGAGCGTCTGAATCTCATCCAGGAAGAAGGGCACAGCGCAATCATCGCGGCGCAGTTGATTCTTTAGTAAAAGCAAATTAAAAAGCACTTTGACCGTTATAGTCGTGCCATGTGACTCGATCTGCCGGAAATCGTGGTACGTGTGCCGCTCGTCATCTGCACCCACCACGGTGAAGCCAAGTGTGAACAGGTCAGTAAAACGAATTAGCGGATTGTCCTGAAGCTTGCGACGAAAATTGGCAATGGCAGACGCCTGCTGCGGGTCGGCTTCAAACAATCCGCCCGGCTCGAACGCGGCGAGGCGTTTGATCCAGCCTACCAAATCACTCTGATCAATGACCTCCACCCTCACAGCTTTGAGGTTTGAGACCTGAATCTTGGCGAACTCTCGATTGATGTTCGTCGCTGCGCTGCGGACGTGCTCAAGATTTCTTAACACAAGATCAAACGTCGCCTTCAGTTCGTGGATATGGGCGTTCCAGTCGCGCGCCAGGGCCTCCTCTTTCTCGGCTAGAGCATCCAACTCCGCTCGTAGGTCCTCAACAGTTTCAGATTCGTCCGAACTGCTAAAACTGTCGCCAAAGCATTGCTCAATCTGCATAAATAAGGTCGCAAGCTCTTCACTCAACCTGAATTGCATGTGCTGTTGCTTCAGGAACAAATCGATACCTGCCGCAAAATTGTCAGCGACTTCTTTGGGCACGTGCGGGTCAGTCGAGAATTCAGGAGAGCTACATTGGCTTAAATTGCTCATGAGTGTGGCAAACTCGCCCTCATGTTTCCTAATCATTGCTTCCGCTTCGGACTTACTTTTCTCAGTTATTTTCACTTCTAACGTGAGCTTGTCAATCCGTTCATTCGTTGCCTTGATATCGGCTTCAATCCTCTTTAGGTCTGCGCGCAAAAGTGCTTCGCCTGCTTTGGCTTTCTGATATTCGCCAAATTGAAACAATCTCTTGTCTCTTGCCTCAACTTCAGCGACCTTAGCACTGCATTCCGTTTTCAAGTTCTCGCGCCCTTCAATCGCGGCGAGAATTTCTTTCCATCGCTTGAGTTCCGTTTGGAATTCAGCAAGTTCTTCACGGGCGGTATCCGCATTTTCCAGTCCTGCCAGCGGCTCTCTGGTCTTGGGTAAGGGAAAACGGACGACAGCGTCTCGATAGACCCCGTTTTGCACCCGGCTCAGGAGGTCACGAAGTCTGTTAAGCAATTCATCATCCTGCGAAGTCGTGATACCACCCTTTCCCACCGGAATTTCCAATAAATCTCGATTCAGTAACCCAAAAATCGTGTTTAGCTCTTCATCGCTGAAATGCTTCCGCAGCGCCGTGACCGCCAGATGGTCAAAACGAGCGATGGTTTCTTCTTTCTGTTTTACGCGTTTCGCAAAGCCATCGAAATTCCGTTTGGCTCTCTCGCGCGTTTCGCGTTCCGCGCTATCAAGCCGTAATTGGAGTTCGCGAAGGTCCTGCTTGAGATTACTAAGTGCAGCGCGTTCCAATTCCTCCAGAAATCCAGCGAAATCAATGTCTTGTGCCTCGATACTTTTGAGTGGCGCAAGCAACTGACCCTTTAGTTCCGAAAACGTTGTCATCTCCCTATACGTTTCAGCCCGTTTTGCTTCAAGCTGTTTTACCCTCTGTTCCTGCTCGGTCCTCCTTTTCCTAAGTATCGTCAGCTTTTCGTCATATTCTCTCTCATATATCTGCCGCTTCGTTCGAAGATCGTCCCAACGCCAAGCCAGTTCGCCGCGAATACTCTCGCGCTCAGAGAACTTACTTACAAGCCGTTCTACTACCGCTTGATTCTTCTTAAACTTGAGCAACTGCTCGCGTCGATTACAGATGCGGTCATAGTCGTCACCAAACAATACGCGTGCGTCAAATGCAGGGCGGTCGGGCGGGATATCGGCGAGCATCAAAAGCCGATCACGCATCTGTTCCTGCGAGATGGCGCTCAATGTGAGTAGGTTTTTCAACGTCTCACGAAAGTGATGGTATCTGTCGCTCTCACGCAAGGCTACGATGCCGAGACCGTACCCGTTAGCGGCTGGTAACAGCAATTCTCTGTGTTCCTGCGCGCTCTTGACCGAGCGAAACTGTTTCAGTGCGAGCCGGGCGTTTACGTCACGCGGTTCGCGGACTTGACTCTTTGCGTCAATAAAATCGGAGGCATCGAAAGGTCCAGCGTGGAGGAATCGTTCCGGGTCGCCGCCGCTGGCTTTGCTCTGTCCGCGCCAACCAATGACGCATTTCCCAGGCGCTCCAAGACATTCAAACAGGATGTAGCTGTATTGATTCGGGAAGTAAAAGCCGCGTGTCTGTTCTGACGTATAAGAGCCGAAATCCATGTGACGACGGTCGTCAAGATAAAGAAATTGAAGGGTATTGATCAGCGTTGTTTTTCCG
Organism: Acidobacteriota bacterium; assembly: GCA_003223325.1. Lineage (GTDB taxonomy): Bacteria > Acidobacteriota > Terriglobia > Acidiferrales > UBA7541 > Palsa-189. Next base: position 5,536 of record QHYS01000013.1, on the reverse strand, counting down.
GTATTGTTCGGGCCAACAATTTGCAGCGAACCCGTGAGTTCGACCTCCGCGTATTCGTAACAACCGGAGCGGATGAGGATAAGTCGTTGTGGGCCAGTACGCATCGGGAGTTACGATTGACCATTTATGGGATTTTGGCCGTTTGCCGAGACTGGTTCTCCGGGCAGGGGTGTTTGAGATGCGAGTTCGATGCATTTACTGAACACACGATGAAACGGTCGAAGAAACTTGAATTCTTCGTCGCCTAGCCATTTGATCCAACCGATTCGCTGCATGTGATTAAGCACCAGGGTTTCGAGATCGCTCATGTTATGCACCTCTACCTGCCTTAGCAATGCCGTGTAGCGGTCGAGAGTGAAATGCGGCAGGGCCGTCACTAGAAAATTCTGGCCGAAGATGAAATCCTCGATGGGCCTACCTTGATTAGCAGCGTAGTCAATCATGATGTAAGAAAACACGGCTATCCGAGGCAGTGTATCAGGCACAGTTTCCGGGTTCTCAGGCTCGAAATAGAAGAACTCGCGTTCGTGGCGGACTAATATCAAACCGAGCGCAGCAAAATAGGCGGCATATTCGTCAAACCGCTCGCGCAATTTCGAGAATTCCGGCTCGTCGTCCGGGGCAAGATGATAGCCCCGCCTTAGGCGCTCGAAAATGCTAGTCAAATGTGGAAGCGTACTCATACGGAAATCAGAGTCAGCGGCGAAGCCTTGATTTCGCCATCCGCCATGTTATAGGTGCGCGGGTCTCGATCAGTGAAGATTGCGTTGAAGTTCCTGTGGAACACTAGAATGCTGAAACCCGCGAGCACATCAGAAGTGTCCCGCTCTGGAAAATTCCGTACAAGCCATTCCAGTAAATCCGACACAGGTAGTTTTTCACCCACGAGGTCTGGCAATGACTCCAACCACCTCAGGCGAGCGAGAGCACCTGGGGCTTCCTCTTCTATCTTCAATTCCAAGATAGGTGGTGGCTCGGGCGGAAATTCGATGATACGCCGCAGGGTCGCCAGAATCGCGGCATCACTCGGCACGTTTTGATACCGCCATGCCGCGATTCCCATGAGGTACTTGTCCCATTTCGACAGGCCTTCCACTTGTAACTGCTCTAACGCCCGGGCAGCGCCTTCGGCGATGAAGCTCGAACGGCGTAAGGATTCGTATAGCGGCTGAATCTCTTTACGGCATTGGGTGAAGACGCGGAGAGCGTGTGCGCCCACCAACCGGAGGAAGCGCACATTGCGCGCCAGTGCAGGGTGGTCATTGAATAATGCTTCATCGCGGGTGCGACGGAGTAGACCTTCGATTTCGTCAAATGCAGCGCGCAGCGGCCCATCAGCGCGGACGATTTCAATCATCGGCTCTACGTAACGTTCCATCCAATGGACGATGCGCCGATATTTGTCCCGCACCGACACACGTGAACGTTCGGTCTTATAACGCGTTACCTCCGCCAGGATCGCGGTCTGCGTTTCGTTTAGGTCGCCATATATTCGGTGCAATGTCTGGCTTATTTCCTCGAAAGCTAAATGGACGCGCTGAACATCTTCATCATCCAATGCGCGGGCGAGTTGCCTGGCGGCGGTTTCTAGTGATGCCACGTAACCGCGTATTATTTCTGGCGTAGCTGGATTCGCCTCATTGAACAAGTAGTTCAACAGCCTGGCTACTGGTTCGGCCGTGACGAAGAGTTCACTTCCCGGTTCCGTGGGAACGAGAATCTGCATTTCACGCAATCGTCGCCACGTTGTTTCGGGCAACTCCTCGCCAAGGCCGGGATTGGCACGGATCAAGTGCGTAGCTTCGGCCTCAGAAAATTCTGCGCCGTGCGTCCCGAGTGCGCGCAACAGTGCCGCATGATCAGCGCAAAAATTGAAGAACCTCTGCGGGTTGATCCTCATGCCGAATTTTCTGACCCTAGTTGCTGTTCACTTGCACGCATGGATTTTGCCCGTTTCCGCGCGATTTGAAAAGACTGCGAACGCAAGGAGGCCCTAAGCTAAAATCTAAGCCCATGTACCGTTTCACCCAAGACGCGGTTGACCTGGACGATCTGCGAGCACGCCTTCGCAAGATCACCGACGCGGAGTTACTCGCCTTCAGCAAATCGGCACGATACATGTGTAGCCCAATGGCGAATCTTGGGAAGCCGCTTCGTGAGCCGTTTGTTATTTAGTTGCGGGAAGCGCGGGTGGAATGGAAACGGCATAAAGACTTGACCCGCTGGTCCCTGGTCGCATTGCGATAAATAGCGACATTCCGAGCCCGCGCCCGATGGCAGGCGTATTGTCGCCTTGATGGCAGTGGAGATGCCGCAGGGGCAGCAGGCGCAAAGCCACGTGATCTTCCTCGAAAACTTCTTTGACGAACTCCGCCGCCGCGTGCCGCCCGGAAAATAATTCCATGATCGGCCCGCCACGAAACGGCGTCGGCGGTGCACTGTGTTTCCGACGATACGAGCCCAGAATCCCCTGAATCCAAATATCACCTCCGTAAATCTGGCCTCCCGGCACGAGTAAGATCAGAGGAAAGGTATCGACGTAGACGCCGGTAGACGGGATTTTGTAACGTATCGGCGATGCGTGAAGAATTCAGCCCGGCGATTCGCCCAGAATTCGACCGCTTGCGTGTCGTGCTAGTACGGACGCGAAATCCGCTGAACATCGGGGCCGCAGCGCGGGCCATGAGCAACTTTGGGTTCGCGCATCTCCGCGTGGTAAATCCATATGGGCCGGCGTTTCGGGAAGCGCGCTCAGCCGTCGGCGCGGCGGAGGTGCTCGCGACCGCCGAAGAATACGGCAGCGTGGCCGAAGCCGTGGGCGACTGCGCGCTCGTTGTGGGCACGACGGCGGTGGGCAAGCGCAGCATAAAGCACGCTATCGCGCGGCTTGAGCACGGCGCGGAGCAGCTTCGAAAAGGGCTCGCCGCGGGGAATGTCTCGCTGCTCTTCGGCTCGGAAAGGACCGGCCTCAGTAACAAGGACTTCAGCCATTGCCACTGGTTGATTCGTATTCCCACGTGCGAAGTGCACATCTCGATGAACCTGGGACAGGCGGTGGCGGTCTGCCTCTACGAAATCGCTCGTGACGCCGCAGCCGCGCTGCAGCCGGAAGCACAATCGGCTCCGCCCGGCGAATTAATCGAGCAACTCACGACGGTGCTGCTCGAGGCGCTACGCGCCAGCGGATATCTAAAAACAAAGACCTCCGCCTATACGGAAGCGAAAATACGCCGGCAGGTGCGGCGACTGGCGCTCACCTCCGTGGATGCCGAGGCGTGGATCGGCATGCTGCGACAGATGACTTGGAAGATGCGGCGGACGTAGTGGCGTTGGCACGTAAGCGCGTTCGTAGTGGCTGGTGATGCTCCAGAAAAATTCGATCTGGCGGGATATATCCCGATAAGTCGGGTTTTTGATTGGAAACTGGTCGTACAGGACGCCACGCTCTCTAGGGGCATTCGCAAAGCGTGCCTAACGTTTTGGGGGAACTCGCGGCGGCGTAGGGGCCGGGGTAGCCGCGGACGCTGGAGCGCTATGGGCCAGTTTGGCGTCGATTCCCCGTAGGGCATTTTGGAGGGCAACAAGCTGTTGGTTAAGTTTGCCCATGTGCGCGCGCGTCTCCTGCAAATTATCAGAGATGCCGTGGATTTGCGTGGACATAGCATCCAGGCGCGTGTCCGAATTGGCCTGCATATCCTGCACGGTCTTCTGCAGGGGCATTACGTTGCCGGTCATTTTATTGACCGTGTTCATGGATTCTTCCATGTGCGCCTTGGATACGGCGGCAGTCTGCAACAGCGTCGCTTCAGTATCTTTTTGGCCTTGGATGATCTGTTTAACGCTCTCCTGCAGTTCCACCATTTCGCTGTCCACTGCTGCCACGGGTGGCGTTCCTAGCAAGGCAGCTCCCGAAGCCCCAGCCAGCATGGCAGTTGCAAGATAAACGGTCCATCGCATGCCCACGCCTTTCCTCCCTGCCGGAACCCTAAGTTGCCCCATCGCATTCACCCCTTGTGGACGAGACAGTGCGGGAGATTAAGTTTATCAATCAAGCCAGGACGTGATTATTGCTCGAAGGGACCGATGCCGTAAACGTACCGGGTGCCAAGTCCTGCTAAGTCGCGATTTCGGAAACTAGGCACCGCGAATCGCAGTTAGCGAAAATCCCGTTTTTTGAGTTAGCCTGAACGTCCGCTAGTTTTGCCGGGCAGATCGTCGGCTATCTAGCGGGTGCGGGCCCAAAGGACTGAATTATGCGATTGATTTCAGACTGAGTAAGTCTCACGCCAGAGCGAGCGTCGCCGGAAACGTTGAGTCGTAACCAGCGGTCATTCGAATCGAATAGATTCAGCCGAACATCTTGCCAATCATGTGACAGCCCACTGATTTCAAAGCCTCGGTACCCCTTAGTCTCGAATGAAAAGATATCGGACGCTGCCGAATTGTGTTCGAACCAAATTCCCTTGACTTCCAAGAGAATCAGGACACTTGCGAATTCCTTACGAGAGCGGAATGGCGACAACTGAGACGGTGTCGCCGAAATGACGTCTTTAAATTGTTGATAGTTCGATTCGCGGATGCCTGACCCAAAAGCCTCGCTGAAATGAGCAGAATCGTCACTGAGAAGGATGCCGCCGATTGGGTTATCTTGGAAGAAGGCTGGATTGACGAAAAATACGGTCTTCCCGTTTTTGAAGTTGACCTTGGCCCGCCGTCCTTCGTCCCATTCCCTATCTCGGTCTCTCCAGGGAACCTCGAATCTATATCCATAATAAGAGATAACGGTGCCGTTCTCAGTCGATGCCGCGGTATTGGGAAGCAGTGTGCAATGAGAGTCCCAGCCGCGTGGCGGAGCATCGGAAGGACGCAATAGAAAGGGACGCAGCCTCAAATACTCGATCGTTTGGGGACCTGAGTAAATGCCAGCGGCCACAACCATCAATCCAAACGCACACCACAGAATTCGTGGGGCCCACCGAACCTGGGTTTTTTTCGGGTCCACAATCCAATTAGACACCAGCGGAAAGTTTCCGTGCCTAGGAGCAGCGTCGAAGGACACATTTTGGATAACGCAACTGGCCAGCACCTACCGGCCCGAAAACACACGAGGCGGGCGCTAGGATCCGGGCCCCTTTCCAACGATATTTGCAGTTGTCGTTAATTGGTCCAAAGGTCGGAGGTACCAGGCTTCGGCGCCAAGATTGTGATCAGCGTCCAGCGTTCGGGCTCAGCGTCCATGATAAAGGCCGTCTCGAAGCCCTCGGCGACCAGGCGCCGGTTGAGCTCCGCGTGCACTACGGGAAGCTCGGAGCTATCCTCGTGCGTGACCTCGACGGCGGGTTCGGCAACGTTCGCATGGAGGTTGACCCAGGCGTCCTCGGACACGATCCACTCCGCGTTCCTTTCCAGGAACGCCACGAGCCGTGCCACCAGGTAGGGATCGCAAAGCCCATCCTCCGCTTCAGTCCGGTGTTTCACGATCCTAGCTTAGCTAGGCCTTCCCTCCGCATCCCTTCCCTGGACCGTCGCAGCGATG
>QHYS01000167.1 GCA_003223325.1 Acidobacteriota bacterium | reverse complement strand
CCATAAACTCCTGCTCGTCTATCTTGCGGGACTTGCGACGGTCTCTCCGTTTTCGTTCATCTTTAGTTGGATGACGTGGCCGTCGGGGAAGGTGAACTTATGTCCCAGAGCGCGGTCGGGCACTGTCTTGCCCACGATCACCTCGATCGTAATGTTATCGCCGGGTTTGCCGGCCAGGTCGCGAGTCACTTTGGCGTTGTGCCACTCCGCCGGAGAAGGGCCCTCGACTTGCCAATGCTTGATAGTTCCATCGGCGTCCTTCGTATCGACGTACCAAAAAGTATGCGGATTGATCCACAGGACGCGTGTGATCACGCCGTTAAGGGTGACGGGCTTTTTGCTGTTGTATTCAGCCAAGACGGAGTGGTGAGCCAGCAAAGGTAAAGCCGTCAGGAGCAGCGTCAACGCCAACATCACGACAGGAGGAAGTTTCTGCCTCATCAGGTTGTACCTCCGCAATCCGCTTGAGTGGTAGTTTTGCGCGAGCCTGTCACAATCGTTGCAGTACTGTCAAGGCTCCCTGTTGGTGTCGTTGGTGTCCGCGATTCCAGCTTCACAGTTCACTCAAGTTTCCGATCACCACCTCGATTTTGTACGCTGGGCCGCAGAGCATTTAGCTTGACAAAGAAGCTCCCGCTACTATAACTACCCTGCTGTTCATTCTCATAGCGCCTAGCAGTGAAGGAGCCGACGATGAATCGGGGCTTGAGCTCGCGTATCGTAACGATGCTACAAACAGTAGCCGCTTGTCTGCTGGCGGCGGCTTTAGTAAATGGCCAGGCTGCGCCACAGGAAAAGCCGCTGATGGCCGACGATGTTTTCAAGAATATCCAGGTGCTCCGGGGTCTGACTGTGGACCAATTCATGGGCACGATGGGTTTCATCGCGGCAGCGCTGAGCATGAATTGTTCAGAATGCCATCATACAGGGAGCGCGGCAGAATACGCCGACGACACGCCGAGGAAACAGACCGCGCGCAAGATGATCTTGATGGTGAACGCCTTGAACAAGGCGAATTTCGGCGGGAAACGGGAGGTGACCTGCTATTCCTGCCATCGCAGCGACGCCCGGCCCAAAGTGACGCCGAGTCTGGCAGAGCAATACGGCACTCCGCCGCCGGACGATCCAAACGAACTGGAGATTCCGGACCAACTTTCTGGGACGGGGCCCTCGGCTGATCAGATTCTGGACAAATACATTCAAGCCCTTGGGGGCGCGCAGCGGCTCGCGAGCATCATCAGCTTCGCCGGCAAAGGAACTTACGAGGGTTTTGATACCGAAGGAGATAAGTTCCCCGTGGAGATCTATGCCAAGGCTCCGAATGAGCGCACGACCATCGTTCATCTTCGCGCAGGAGATAACATCAGGACCTGCGACGGCCGAAATGCTTGGAACACATCGGCGGGAACACTTTTGCCAGTACCCGTGTTTTCGCTGAGTGGGGGAGACCTCGAAGGCGCCAAGATGGACGCGAGTCTTTCGTTTCCCGGACAGATCAAGCAGACGCTGAAGAATTGGCGGACCGGCTTCCCGAACGCCTCCATCGACGATAAAGACGTCGACGTGGTCCAGGGGAGCAGCGCTGATAATACGCCCGTGAAGTTGTACTTCGAGAAGAAATCGGGCCTGTTGCTGCGGCTGGTCCGCTATACGGATACCGCGCTCGGCCTCAATCCTACGCAGATTGATTACGCTGATTATCGCGACGTTTCCGGGGTGAAGATGCCTTTTCGTTTGACCGTGACTTGGACCGACGGCCGGTCAACCATAGTGCTGAGCGAGTTGCGGGCAAACGTCTCGATCGATGCAGCGAAATTTTCCAAACCAACAGGCACGGCTCTCGCAAAGCCGTAAAGTCAGAGACTGTTCAACGTTTCTTGCGAAACAGCGCCGCAAAGCGACGTGACTTATGCTTTCAGTCGGGGAAGCAGTTCCAAAGCGTTGTCGCGGTTGATGGCTCGCATCTCGCTTTCCGTGAAGCCTCCATTATCGGTCAAGCCCTTGGCGACCTGAGCGGCCGCCAGCTTCTTGAACGAAGGCAGAGTATAAGAACTAAACGCCTGCGCGGTGTCGTAGTAAAACTTCTGCAGTTCGGGAATCAGGCCGTTGGGCAGCTTCTGCGCCGCCCCGGCGAGTCGCGTGGTGATGTAAGGCACCGTGCCTCCGCCATGCGACCAGATGAAACGGATTTCGGGGAAGCGCGTCACCGTTCCCGTGCTCAGCAGGCTCAGGATCGTGCGGGTGGTGTCGAAAACAAACTCCACACCCCGATTTTGTCCGTCGGTAAGCGTGGCTTCAGCGTCGCAGGCGGCACAGAAGGGATGGCAGAACACAACGGCTTTGCGGCGATTCAATTCCTCCATGAGCGGAGCGTAATAAGGATTGCCCAGATACTTGCCCTGATAACTGGATAAGACTCCGATTCCATCCATTTTCAGCGTGTCCAGTGCATATTCAACTTCCTTCAAGGATCCTTCGACATCCGGCAAGGGCAGCACCGCAAATTGACCGAAGCGCCCGGGATAGTCCTTAACGACTTTGGCTCCGTACTCATTGCACTCGCGCGCCAGGCTGCGCGCGGCGGCATTATCACCGAACCAGACCCCGGGATCGCTGATCGAAATAATCGAGGTGGCGACTCCTCCCTGATCCATTTCCTCGATGGACTTTTCTGGGGTCCAACCCTTCAGAGTGGGCTGGTTGACGCCCTTGGCTGTGCTTAACTCAAAGAGTCTGGGGATCGTAAAATGATGGTGGGTATCAATTCGGGAAGCTTTGGTTGAAGCGGCCGGCCCGCCCTGCAGGGCTGCTGTACGCTTTGAAAAAGCAGCAACAGCGCCAGTGGCCGCGAGTCCTAGGAGAAAAAAACGCCTCGATGAGCTGGATTCCCGGCGCTGTGATTCCGCCGCCGCTACAGAATCGCTTTGTCCCGCAGGATATGGGGTGTCAGACATCGCGTCCTCCTTCCATCGCCTCTGCCCGAATATTGAGTGCCGCGTGGATGATAACGGCAGCCTCGTGCACTTTCAAGCTCGGTGATGGACGTCAGGTGAGAGATGGCACCCGCGAGATCAGTTTTGCTATCTTGTCAGGTTGCCGGGGACCATCGGGCATCAACGGGGAAATCGGCAGCATATAGAATTCGGACTATCCAGCAATGAGCCGAAATTTTCAACCGCTGCGACACTATGCTGGGGGTTGGCGCGCCTCCAACGTCGAGGATTGCGCGGATGTGATCAATCCCGCAAACGGGGAAAAACTAGCGTGCGTTCCTCTGGGAGCCAAGAAAGACGTGGACGCCGCGGTGCAAGCCGCGATTTCGGCGTTTCCGAAATGGCGCCGCACCCCGCCCGAGGAACGCATTCAATATCTCTTCAAACTCAAGCAACTCCTCGAACGTCATCTGGAGGAGCTAGCACAAATTTGCACGGAAGAGAACGGAAAGACGCTGGCCGAGTCGCGAGCGGAGCTCGGTCGCGCCATCGAGAACGTCGAAGTTGCCTGCGGCATTCCCACTCTCATGCAAGGGTACAACCTGGAGGATGTGGCGGCCGGTATCGACGAGGTGATGATCCGGCAGCCGCTTGGCGTCGTCGCCGCCATTACACCGTTTAATTTTCCGGCCATGATCCCGTTCTGGTTTTTGCCTTACGCGATCGCTTGCGGTAACACCTTTATTTTGAAACCATCCGAAAGAGTCCCGCTGACAACGCAGCGCGCGTTTGAATTGATCGAGGAGATCGGCTTGCCTCCGGGGGTAGTGAATCTGGTGCACGGTGGCAAGGCGGTTGTGGATGGGCTTCTGGAGCATCCGCAGGTGCAGGCCATCAGTTTTGTTGGATCAACACCCGTTGCCAAATACGTGTATGCCAAGGCTGCCGTAACGGGCAAGCGCGCGCAGTGCCAAGGCGGAGCAAAAAATCACGTTCTGATTCTTCCGGATGCGGACCTGGATGCCACGACTCGCATTGTCACGGACAGCGCATTCGGTTGTGCAGGCCAGCGATGCCTGGCGATTTCTGTCGCCGTGGTGGTCGGCCAGGCGCAAAAGGAATTCCCAAAGGCACTGCTGGACGCTGCCGGATCGATTCGGGTGGGCAATGGCCTCGATCCCGGCGTTCAAATGGGTCCGCTGATTACGCGGGACAGCAAAGCACGCGTTGCAAAACTAATTGGTCAAGGCGTCAAGGATGGAGCCGATCTGCTGCTCGACGGGCGTAATGGCGGCAGCGCTCCGTCCGCGGGCAATTTCCTGAATCCGACATTGCTCGATAACCTTCCGCCTTCGAGCGCGCTCTCCCATACGGAGATTTTCGGACCAGTCCTCAGTCTCGTTCGTGCCGAGACATTGGAAGAAGGGATCGAGATTATCGCGCGAAATTCCTACGGCAACATGGCTTCGATATTTACGTCCAGCGGAGCTGCGGCTCGCAAGTTCCGCTACGAAGTGCCTGCGGGCAATATTGGCGTGAACATTGGCGTTGCAGCTCCAATGGCCTATTTCCCGTTCAGCGGCTGGCGGGACAGCTTCTTTGGGACCGTACATGGGCAGGGACGTGACGCGATCGAGTTCTACACGCACAAGAAAGTAGTGGTCGAACGCTGGCCCCAGGAATGGTCTCGCCGATTTTGAAGTCAGCGCGCACGCCTTGACGTTAAGCGCGCGGTTGGTCAGTTGGCGCTGTTCCTCCCTGCCGCAGGATTCTGTTTTGCCGACAACGTTTTGTAAAGCCGCTCGAAATAAACGTCGCTCTGGATGTGGCGAGATTCGTTTAAATAATCCCACTTCGCGAAAACTTTTTCCTGCTTGAGCTGATCGAGGCTCTTACCCTGAGCCATGCCAGCCTGAATCGCGGCTCGAGTGTCTTTGAGCACGGCAAGCATCTTCACCATATCGTCGCGAGTCGCAAGATTGCCGTGGCCAGGAATGATCTTCACATCGGCCGGAGCATGGGCCAATATGTATTCATCGGCCGATATCTGCCCATCAACGCCGCCGCTACCGTCGTTATCCATTTCAATTGCAGGAAAACCCGGCGGGGACCAATTGACGAAGTCGTCTCCCGTCTGAACCACCCTTGCCCCGGGGAAAAAATAGATCGTGTCCGTATCCGTATGGCCATGGTCGAAGTGGACGCCGAGAACATCTCCGCCTTTCATGTGCAGGGTGATCCGATCACTGAAAGTGATGGCTGCAAGAGCCATTGCGGGAGATGCAGGAAACAGCCCTCCTCTTTTTTCCATCTTCTTACGCGCATTATCGTGGGCAATGATCACGGCGCCTTCACCGAAGTAAGCGTTAGCACCGGTGTGATCGCCGTGCCAATGGGTGTTCAGCAGGTATTTAATGGGTTTACCGGAGATCGCTTTCAAAGCGGCTTCGAGTTTGGGCGCGGCCAACGCGTATCCGCAGTCCACGATGGCTATGCCGTCGTCGGAAATCAGCGCGCCTACATTGCCGCCGACATTCGCGCCAGGCCCTTCGGGGCCGATGAATTGCAGCAGGTAAACATATTCGTCAAGCTTTTGGGTCTTGACTTGAACTTTGTCCCAGTCGATCAGCCGTTGTGCCCCAGCAAAAGAAGGCAGAAAGGCCAGCGTGATCAGCACGAGGATGGATTTGCGCACGACTCTCTCCTTCACATACATAAAATATCGGAAAAATGCGCGGTCGAATGGACTGGTGACGATGCCAACTGTGCATTCACAAAAGAGTCGTGCCGGACCTGTTGAAATTCTCCGCTTATTACCATTACTTCTTAGGACCTTCGGTCAAGTCCCGCAGAGCCTTTAAGGCTTCCTCTTCCCGGTTGTTGGTGCAGTAGTACTCTTGCAGCGCCTCGTGTCCCAGGCTCCAAGTGCGGGGTGCCGACGTCCACGGCTTGGTCAGAACTTTCGGGTCTTCGATTGTGACCTGGTAGGTCAGGTAATTCATAGTGGGCCGCGAGATCCGCTCCACGACGTGTTCCTGGTCGCTGTGGAACCAGCCCGCAAAGTTATTCCAAGTCCTTTGGTCGATAGCGATGGTGTCTATGACCAGCGTGTCACCTTCCCAATGCGCAACGCCCTCGCCATTAAATGCGGGATCAGGATCCTTGCTATGTGCGCGGCCGTCCGTGGGTATAATGCGGAAATTGTTGTTCAGCTCGTCGAGCTGGATGAACTCCGTTTTGGTAAGGATGAGCTCAATGGGATAGGGATTTGTTATGAACATACCGGGAACGCCGCGAGGCATGCAGTTCACCGATGGCCGAAGTATCTCCGCATCCAGGGTCGATAGCTTCTTGACTTTCTCTGCCGCCCAGGGCTGATAAGGAGGTTTCTCCTCGGGTGTCACCTTGGGATCGAACTGGAGGCGCGCAGGATTCCCCTCCGCTGTTAAGTCTTCCCGTCCGATCTTGCCGGGGAACCAGACACCGGAGAGATCCGGATGCCCATCGGCCGCGCGAGGAGCAGGTCCTCCGGGTGATAGAGGCTGGGCGGTGGACTTCCCGAAGCCGGCCACAGAAACCTGGCCAGTTCCGCTCTGAGCTCTCGCGGAGCCAGAAAGAATATGGAGAATTGCAAAAACGCTGATCGCAGTGACGGCGTGAATCCCAAGGCGGCGTCTCATACGCATCTCCCCTTCGGCGTTACCTTGCCAGCGCAAAATGGCCGTGAGCGCTGTCGGAAAAGACAAACTTCAGTACTCGCCACCGCTCTTACTGTCGCCAAAAAATCTCTTTCCGCCTACGACGACTTCGCGGCCGTCCGGCAGCTTGATGGTTTCCGCGGCGCCTTTGGTCGTTCCGTCCTTGCCAGGAATGGCCCTGACGGTTACGGTCTTCCCGATATTGGAAGTAAAGTCGGTTCTGACTGTCCCGGTCCGTTTCACCGCGATGGGGGAAGCACCTTCAAAGGTCCAGGTGGTTACTTTGCCGGTGGCATCCTTCGCTTCGACCCAGAAGTATGCGTGCGGATTCTCCCACTCGAGCTTGGTAAGAGTGCCGGTGATGTAAATCACCTTGCTCCCGTCATACTCCGCCTGAAATCCGTGATGTGCGAAGATCGGCAGCGCATTGGCGGCAAGGGCAAAGAGCAACAGTAGCGTAACGGGAATGACTCGCTTCACATGCTTCATGTCTCTAGCTCCTTGAGGCACAGGTAGGCTCGTTTCTGCTGCAGAAGATAGCATGGTTCGCTAGCGCTTTCAATTTCAGCAGGTTCCCCTACAGGGATCGATCAATGCCGAACGTAAGTGCATAACCAACTGGTTTTTGTGGCGACTGGAACTGGAGGTCCGCTTCTGGCAGTTGAAGCTCTCGATTTCAATGTGCTATGTTACACGTAAAGACGAACCTACAACGCCGATCGCCGTCAAGAAAGAGGAGAGCGAGTGGGCATCCCCGCAACGCGAAGGGGTTGTAAACGTCTAAAAAGTACATTCGTGGTAAGGCGAATCAAGGAGGCAAGATGAGGCCTTTGAGTTCCGTGGTGAGCTATGGTTTGTTGATGAGCTTAGCCTTCGCCGCAGCCGCGTCAGCGCACCACTCCGTGCAGTCGCAGTTTGACATTCATAAAACCGTTACTGTGTCGGGAACAGTCTCCAAGATCGAATGGATTAATCCGCATTCGTACCTCACGCTGAACGTAAAAGACGCCGACGGCAAAATGCAAAAGTGGGCATTCGAACTGGGAGGCGCCGGCGCTCTCCGCAGGGCCGGAATGAGCAGAGCGGATCGGGGCGGCTTGAAGCCTGGGGACGAAGTAACCGCCACTGCGCTGGCCGCTCGAGACGGTTCGAACAGCGGTTTCTTGCAGGAATTGAAGGTATCGGATGGCCGCACCTTTAAGTTCACCACGGACGCCAACGGCAACTGAGCCGAGATGAGTCAAGAGGAGTCGCGTATGCGTTCCTATCGCTACTGCTTCATTGCTGTTGCGGCCCTTCTTTGCCTGCTTCCGGCGGCAGTCTTGGCGCAGGAATTCTCCACACTGAAGCGCACGATCAACGCTCCGCCTAAACCGTCCGGCACCACGCCGCGGACAGCCGACGGGCATCCGGACCTGACCGGTGTGTGGAACGGTCTAGGGGACAACTTGCTCGGAGTTCCGAACCAAATCGCTAACGACGGCGTTTCCATCGACAGCGAAAACTCCTCACACGACATTTTCAGCGGCACACAGATTGCCACGTTCCCGCGGAATGCGACTCGCGGGCTCAATAATGAGCAGGGCGAGCGGGCCGCGTCGCTGCTGCGGAGAGTGGGCTCCAACAGACCGGTCTATAAGCCCCAGTATTGGGAGATGGTGAAGGAGTTCGACCAGAACGCCAATGAAGAAGACCCGTCCAATAACTGCATGCCGGCGGGAATTCCTCGCGCGGGTATTCCCTCTTACATCGGGCAATACGCGAACTACTTCATTTTCATTTATCCGGGCCAAGGCGGTCTGATCGCCACGCAGACGATGTACCGCATGATTCCGGCGGATGGCCGCAAGCACACCCCGTTGGAGGATTTGGACGGGACCTATACGGGAGAAGGGATCGCCCACTGGGAGGGAGATACTCTGGTCGTGGACACCTGGGGATTCAATAGCAGCACCTGGTTTGATCAGATCGGGGGCTACTTCCACAGTGAGAACATGCACGTGATCGAGCGCTTCCACCGCGACGGGAATACGCTCGCCTGGACGGCGACGGTGGACGATCCGGACGTGCTGTTGGAGCCCTGGACCACGACTCCGCGGGTGGCGCTGCTTAATCCCAAGCCCGACGCCCTGCTGCCGGAATCGCTGCCCTGCAGCGAAAGAGATTTGACTCACACCGTCACCAAAGAGCACCACTAGGCCGCTCCTTGCCAACACCTGCACCTTCTCAGGAGAGGGCATGCCGAAAAGAATAACGATTTTGCAGATCTTGACGGTCGCCGCGGCTGTGGCGTTTGCTTGCCACAGCGCTCTTGCGCAGAACGAGGGCAAAGCCAGCTCCGGTGCGGAAGCGAAGACGACAGCAGCAGGCGAAACGATGGACCGTGCCAAAGTCCTGAGAGCCGCGGCGGACGCCTTAGGAATGGTGCGATGGTCGGATATCGGGGCCGGAGCCACGCGCCTCCCGGGAATCGACATCGTCAACACCCTGGAAATCTTTGCTAGCGGGACGGTCTATAACGCCGGTCAACCTTCGACTGCCGAATATCACGCCGCGCTCGCATATATTCCGCCGGCAATGCGTGTGGAGATCACTCGAAAGGGTGGCGACGCTGCCTCACAGCACACGATTCAAACCGTACGTGAGAACTTTGCCTGGAATGAATCTGAGATCGGCGCCGGTCTAATCCCAGGAAAGGGTACGGCAACCCCGGCGATGCCTGCGGCTAAGGGCAGGCTCCTCCGACTCTGGATTTTGCCGTACGGTGTGGTCAAGGCCGCGATAGCCGCTGGCGACAAGACTAAGATTTCCACGGAAAATGGGGCGACAGTCATTATCTTTCCCCTCAGCGGGGGCCTCGCCGGGATTACCGTGAAGGCGACGCTGGATTCCAAGAACTTCGTGACCAAGGTGGAAACTACTCCCGACAATTCCTCGCTCACTAACATGGCCACGGAGACGGAATATTCTGATTATGCGGATCACGGGGAAGTCTTGACGGACATAAAATCGCCCGGGCATATTGTTCAGAAACAGGCTGGCCGGCCGGTGCTCGATCTCCAAGTAAAGATGGTTGACGCCAACAATCCTTATTTGGTATTTCCAGTTCCCCCGAATGTGAAGGCAGCGACCTCCGCGTCAGCGAGCGGGACACCCGGAAACTAAACTCAGCAACCTCGGCAAGAATCAACAAGGCTTCAGGGCAGAAGAGCGCACTTCTGCCAGAAGCGTGAGCGCGCCCGACAGTGCTGTTTGAAAGCGGACCTGCTCCTACCGAAACCCATCAGTGAATTGTGTCGGCATACGACTGGATATAGCGCCCCAAAGTAATCACTGCAAACCAGAGAAATAAAGAGGACCCCGCGACAAGCTTGGCGAGCCGCGGCGCGTCCTCTCCCGGTGCCAGACGCTCGACGCTCTGGAAGGCGCTCGTCAAGTAGAAGACCGCCACATTCAGCCCGAGAAGCAGCACAGCCAAGATTTTCAGCCAAAAAGCGACGTCGAAGGCGTAATAGGCAGGCATGCCGATAAAAGCCAGAATGCCCGTTAACACGTTAATGCCAAATCCCGCCATGGCCCAAGGCATCAGCCGATGCAGGGACGCCCCCGTCAGTCGCTTTTCAAATCCCAGCACGCGCAAATTGAGTATGCCAACCGTGCCGATCACCAGGGCAAGCCCAATGAAATGCAGGTCCATCATGAACGCCCACCAATATTTGCTGACCAGCATCAGATCGGTGAATTTGCTGGGGGTCGGCTCAAAAATATGCACAAAGGCGGAAAGACCGGTTTCTTGTGTCATGTCTTTCGCAGTCCAAATCTCCGGATGACGAATGTCGCCACCTGTGGTGCCAACCCTTACCATGAGGCCAGCCGTAAGGAGGGAGAAAATCAGGATCGCCAATAAGGTGCCGGACCAGGGCTTTTCCGTTGCGATACGTCGGCGCCGCCACAGCTCGACCA
>QHYS01000166.1 GCA_003223325.1 Acidobacteriota bacterium | reverse complement strand
CCGCGATGGTGATGCCTCGCTCGCGCTCCTCCGGCGCGTTATCGATCGTATCGAAGGCCCGGAACTGCACCTTCGGATTATTCTTGCTGAGCACTTTGGTGATTGCCGCGGTCAAAGTGGTCTTACCGTGATCGATGTGCCCGATCGTGCCAATGTTCACGTGCGGCTTGCTGCGCTCGAATTTTTCCTTGGCCATCGGTTGTTTCGTTCCTCCGCTCGTGCAATACGAAAATTAAAACGGAATTATCGGGTCACCCGGCCCGTAGCTTTGGCCACCACTTCATCGGCTATCGATGCAGGGGCCTCGGCGTAATGCGAGAAATGCATGGTGAAGCTTCCGCGGCCCTGGGTTCGGCTGCGCAAATCCGTGGCGTAGCCAAACATCTCCGCCAAGGGTACCTCGCAGCGAATGATCTGCGCGCCGGCGCGCGACTCCATTCCCAACGGATGGCCGCGGCGCGAATTGAGGTCGCCGAAAACGTCGCCCATATGCTCCTCCGGAACGACGACCTCGACACGCATCACCGGCTCGAGGAGCACCGGCTGTGCCTTGGCGCAGGCTTCTTTGAAGGCCATCGATCCAGCGATTTTGAAGGCCATTTCCGAGCTATCCACTTCGTGGTAGCTGCCGTCGGTCAAAACCACGGCAATATCAACCATCTCGTAGCCCGCGAGCACACCATTCTCCATGGCTTCGCGCACACCCGCTTCGATCGGGGCGATAAATTCTTTGGGAATGGCCCCTCCAACAATTTTGTCGATGAAGAGCAAGCGATGCTCCTTATCGAAGCGGAACTTTCCGCCCGCGCCGGCCACTTGCTTGGCCAGGGCATCGAGCTCATCGGTAGACATCTCGTGCATGTCTTCATGGCTTGAATTTGGCAGCGGATGAATCTCAAGTTTGCAATGGCCATATTGACCGCGGCCGCCTGTCTGACGGATGTATCTGCCTTCGGCTCCGGAACGGCGCCGGATCGTTTCGCGGTAAGCGACTTGCGGCCTGCCCACGCTGGCTTGTACGCCAAATTCCCGCAGCATGCGATCGACGATAATTTCGAGGTGTAGTTCGCCCATGCCGGAGATCAAAGTTTGTCCCGTGTCGGGATCGGTATGCACGCGGAAGGTGGGATCCTCCCGAGAAAGTTTCCCGAGCGCGTTGCCGAGCTTATCCTGATCCGCCTTGGTCTTGGGCTCAATGGCTACGGAGATGACCGGGGCAGGGAACTCTATCGATTCCAGGACGATGGGCTTCTGTTCGTCGCAAAGGGTGTCGCCGGTGGTTACACTCTTCAAGCCCACGCAAGCGGCGATATCACCCGCATAGATGGCTTCGATCTCTTCGCGCTTGTTTGCGTGCATGCGCAGCAGGCGCCCGATGCGCTCGCGAGTGCGCTTCGAAGCATTATAGACATAGCTGCCAGCCTTCAAGATTCCTGAATAGACGCGGATATAGGTAAGGTGCCCGACGAAGGGATCGGACATGATTTTGAAGGCCAGCGCCGAAAAGGGCTGGTCATCGCTTGCGCGGCGCAGAAGCGGCTCCGTGCCGTCGAGCGCACTGCCCTCTACCGGCGGAACATCGAGAGGAGAAGGCAGGTAATCAATTACGGCGTCGAGCAGAGGCTGAATGCCCTTGTTTTTGAACGCCGAACCGGCAACGACGGGCACCAGCTTCAGCGCGATGGTCGAGCGGCGTATCGAAGCGCGCAGCTCTTCCGGCTTCAATTCATGCTCGGCAAGATATTTGGCCAAGATGGCATCGTCGTGTTCGGCGATATACTCGACGACTTTCTCGCGATGCTCTGTATAGAACTCCGGGCTGATTGCTGAGGCCTTAATTGCCGCCGCAACCTCGGGGTGGCCTTTCAAGAATGCCTGATCCCAAAGCTTTTCGATTGGGAACACCTCGAATTTCGCGCCGAGGGTGTCTTCGAGCCAGATGATTACTTTCTGCTCGATAAAATCGATGACTCCGATGAAGGTATCTTCCTTGCCAAGGGGAAACTGCAGGGGGACGGGGTGAGCACTCAGTCGCTGGCGCATGGAGCGGATACAGTGATCGAAATCGGCGCCCACGCGGTCCATCTTATTAACGAAGGCAATGCGGGGTACGCGGTACTTATCTGCCTGGCGCCATACCGTCTCGGACTGCGGCTGCACGCCGGCTACCGCATCGAAAATCGCGACGGTGCCGTCCAGCACACGGAGCGAGCGCTCCACCTCCACAGTGAAGTCGACGTGGCCGGGCGTATCGATAATGTTGACGCGGTAGGGCTGGCCAAAGCGCTTCCAGCTCGCCGTCGTCGCGGCAGACGTGATGGTAATGCCGCGCTCGCGCTCCTGTTCCATCCAGTCCATCGTGGCCGTGCCTTCATCGACTTCGCCGATCTTATAGGTCACACCGGTATAGAACAGGATGCGTTCGGTGGACGTCGTTTTTCCGGCGTCGATATGCGCCATGATGCCGATGTTGCGCGTATGTTCGAGTTGTGACCTTGTTTCCATGTTTGGAGTTAGTCTCGTCCGCTTTTTTTACCACCGGTAATGGGCGAAGGCTTTGTTGGCCTCGGCCATGCGGTGCACGTCCTCTTTGCGCTTAATCGCGCCGCCGCGTCCGTTTGCGGCGTCCAGAAGCTCATCGGCAAGCTTATCTACCATGCGCTTGCCGGGGCGCGTGCGGGCGTGAAGCAATAACCATCGAATGGCCAAAGATTGCCGGCGAAACTGACTGACCTCAACTGGAACCTGATAGTTGGCGCCGCCCACCCGGCGAGACTTCACCTCGAGCACAGGCTTGACGTTTTCCACCGCTTTCTTAAAAACCTTAAGCGGCTCGTCATTGGCTTTCTGGCCCACCAGTTCCATAGCGCCATAAAAGATGCGCTGAGCTGTCGAGCGTTTGCCATCCCACATCATCGAGCTAATGAACTTCTGGACCAGATCGCTGCCATAAACCGAATCGGGCAAGACCGAGCGGCGCGATATGAATCCTTTGCGTGGCATGACGGTTCTCCGATCGCCTCTTTATTTCTGTGCAGCCTTGGGCCGCTTGGCTCCGTATTTCGACCGCCCTTGTTTGCGATTGTCCACGCCAGCCGCGTCGAGCGTGCCGCGAATGATGTGGTAGCGAACGCCGGGCAGATCCTTGACGCGACCGCCGCGCACCAGCACGATCGAGTGCTCCTGCAGGTTATGGCCAATTCCAGGGATGTAGGTGGTAACTTCGACGCTATTGGTCAGCCGCGCGCGAGCCACCTTACGCAGCGCGGAATTCGGTTTTTTCGGAGTCTGCGTGTAGACGCGGATACACACGCCTCGCTTTTCCGGACACCCTTGTAGCGCCGGCGACTTTGTTTTCGCGCGCACCTTTTCGCGTCCGGTACGGACCAATTGTGCAAACGTCGGCACGGCTCTACCTCATTCGAGCAAAAACTTCTATTCTATTCCCGGGCCGGCGATGGCCGACACGCGGAGTTTACGGGTTGATGAACAGAAAGGGTCAGTAGCGACCCCGGCGGACCGACAAGAGTCTCCGCCCACAGAATCCACTGCGGCCTGCACGGCAGCGGGTCAAGCGGAGAGGCTTACTCGGCTTTGCGGGGCTGGCGCCCCATTCCGGCCGCTCTCCTAGCCCCGTCCCTAACACCGGACCTTACGGAGCAGCAGGAGACCTTCCCCTTCTACCACAGGGCAAACTTCCCCCTGGCAAAACGCTAAGTATAGGGAAAAAAAGATTCTCTGTCAAAATAAAAAAGGCGTTTTTCCGTTTTTCAGCTACTCCACGCCACTCACGGACCCAAAGGGCGACGCGGACGGAGGCTGGGGCAGTGTGATGACGGACGTCGTAAGCGGATCGGGCCATCACACCGCAAAGATTTTAAATACAACGGGTTAGGGTCGCCCTTTACTTCAACTCCAGGATTTCCTTTTCCTTTGCCGCAGAGAGATCCTCGATTTTCTTGGTTTCGTTATGGGTGATCTTATCCAGTTCGTCCACCGTGCGCTTGCGCTCGTCCTCGCTCACCTTTTTTTCTCGTTCCAGGTGTTCAACCGCCTCCTTGATGTCCCGGCGCACGTTGCGTACGGCGGTGCGATGATTCTCGAGCACCTTGTGAAGGTGCTTTACCAAATCTTTGCGGCGCTCTTCGGTCAGCGGAGGTATCGGTAGGCGAATTAGTTTTCCATCATTCGCGGGATTGAGCCCAAGATCGGAAGCACGGATGGCCTTATCGATCAAGGACACAGCGCCAGGATCCCATGGGGAAATAACCAACATCATGGGATCCGGAACGGTGACCGTGCCAAGCTGATTGATTGGCATTTGCGTGCCGTGATAGTCGACGCGTACATGGTCGAGGAGAGCTACATTCGCGCGGCCCGTGCGAATGCCGGCTAACTCACGGCGGAAATCATCGACCGCCTTCTCCATTCGCGTTCTGGCTTGAACCAGAGCGTCTTTACTCGTGGTTACAGTGCTCATCAGTCTAACCTCGGTGTTCAGGTATCCGGCTGGGGACCCTAGCTGGCAGTAACCAGCGAACCCACTTTTTCACCCAGAACGACTCGCTTGAGATTTCCGGTCTGACTCAGATCGAAAACAATAATGGGCATCTTATTATCCATACAGAGCGAAATGGCCGTCGAATCCATCACCGCGAGGCCGCGTTGAAGGACATCCAGATAGCTAATGTGTTCAAAACGGCGGGCCCCTCGAACTTTTTCGGGATCGGCATCGTAAATTCCATCCACGCGCGTGGCCTTGAGAATGACGTCCGCTTTGATTTCCATCGCGCGCAATGCCGCCGCCGTATCCGTGGAGAAATAAGGATTGCCGGTACCCGCCGCGAAAATCACGATCCGGCCTTTTTCCAGGTGTCGCGTCGCACGGCGACGAATGAAAGGCTCGGCAATCTGGCGCATATCAATGGCACTCAGCACCCGAGTATGGGCGCCCTGCTTTTCGAGGGCGTCCTGAAGGGCCAGCCCGTTAATTACCGTGGCCAGCATGCCCATGTAATCAGCTGTGGCACGATCGATGGAGAGCGATTTCTGGCGCGTGCCGCGAAATATATTTCCCCCGCCCACCATGATGGCGATCTGAACGCCTATGTCATTTATCTCCTTCAGCTCTGCGGCCACACGCGCTACGGTCTCCGCATCGATGCCGGAGCCGTGAGGTCCTTGCAACGACTCCCCCGAAAGCTTCAGCACGATCTTCGAATAGGCAGGACGCTTAGCCTCGGGCGGTAGCATTACTCCGTTCACTTTCTTGCAGCGGCATCCTAAGGCGCGACTTCGGGCAGTTTTCGGCGGGCATTTTAGCAGAGATGCGCAGCGGCTTGCTATCGGCGCCGCCCTTCCGCTGCCCTTCCGCATGGATCAGTGAAATACTGGCAAGTAACGCTCAGCGCACGGGCTGAAGTGCGGCCGCGCCGGTTGTCCCTGAGGAGGCACTGGCGGTTTCACCAACCTTCAGGCGCACAAAGCGGCGCACGGAAATATTCTCTCCCAGTTTCGCAATCATCTGATTGATGAGCTCGGAGACGGTCAGCGATTCGTCCTTGATAAAGTGCTGCTCGTAAAGGCAATTTTCCTCGTAGAACTTCTCCATTTTTCCGTTCACAATTTTCTCAATCACTGCTTCCGGCTTGCCTGTAGAGCGCGCCTGTTCGCGATAAATCTCACGTTCATGCTCGAGGATTTCCGGCGTGACTTCTTCCCGGCGCACATAGCGCGGATCGAGCGCGGCTATGTGCATGGCCAGATCGTGGCAGAGCTTCTGGAAATCGTCCGTGCGGGCCACAAAATCGGATTCGCAATTGACTTCCACGACGACGCCGATTTTTCCGCCGGCGTGAATGTAATGGCCGATCAATCCCTCGCTC
Source organism: Acidobacteriota bacterium (assembly GCA_003223325.1). Classification (GTDB taxonomy): domain Bacteria; phylum Acidobacteriota; class Terriglobia; order Acidiferrales; family UBA7541; genus Palsa-189. The sequence goes on along the minus strand of QHYS01000166.1, from coordinate 69,309 downwards.
GCCTCGCGCTGGGCCTTCTTTTGCGCCGCCGCCTGTCCTTTGCGGCGCAAGACGTCGATGGCGCGCTCGACATCGCCCTTGGCCTCAGCCAGCGCATTGCGACAATCGTTAAAACCGGCGCCCGTGCGTTCGCGCAACTCTTTGACCAATTGCGCGGGTACATTGAATTGCTCAGGGTTTGTCGCCATTTCGGCAAATCCTCAAACGATCATCAAATTTGGCTGGATGAAGGAAGCCTGGCACGAGCTCGCTGCCCAATCAGGATTCAGACTCGCCTTCCGCCTGAACGGCCTGTTCGGAATCGGCAAATTCCGGCGTCTCCACAAAATCGCCTTCCTGCTTTTCGTAAGCCTCATAGGCGCTGGTGTCGACATATTCGACGTTCTCTACGACTTCGGCGCCTTCGGGAGCTTCCACCTTTTCGCCTGCGAGCTGGGTTTGTTCAAAGGCAGCACGGCCCTCGACAACGGCATCGGCAATCTTGGTTGTGAAAAGGCGAATGGCGCGCAACGCGTCATCATTCCCCGGAATCACCCAATCCACTTGATCGGGATCGGAATTCGTGTCCACGACAGCCACCACAGGCACGCCCATGCGGCGCGCTTCGCGCACGGCAATCTGCTCGGTATGCGAGTCGACCACGAACATGGCGTCGGGCGGGGTGCTCATATTTTCGACGCCTTCCAAGTTCTGCTGCAGGTGCTTTAATTCCCGTTCGAGCCTGGCGGCTTCCTTTTTGGAGAGCTGCGCCATGCGTCCATCTTCAATCATCGCCTTGAGGGTCTTGAGCCGCTTAATGGATTTCTGCAGAGTGGCCCAATTGGTGAGCGTGCCACCGAGCCAGCGATGATTGACGTAGAACATTCCGCAGCGCCGTCCTTCTTCGGCAATTGCCTCCTGGGCCTGGCGCTTGGTGCCTACAAACAGAACGACACGCCCCTGGCTCGCCAGCTCGCCGACAAAACGGCTCGCGTCGCGGAACATCTTGAGGGTCTTTTGCAAATCGATGATATGAATTCCATTGCGTTCGCCGAAGATATACTCCTTCATCTTCGGGTTCCAACGGCGGGTCTGGTGGCCGAAATGAACGCCGGCCTCCAGCAACTCCTTCATTGTGATTTCAACTGCCAACGTACCTCCTTTTAGATTTGGACGCTTGCAAACTTTGCCCTCGATTACCGCTCCGGAAAAGTCGAGCATCCTCTTGCCGGCATCCCGCCGGCCATGTATTCAGTTCGCAAAAGCGAACTGGAGTCCTTCGTTAACGCTTGCTGAATTGGAAGCGTTTCCGTGCGCCCTTCTGGCCGTATTTCTTGCGTTCCCGCATGCGCGAATCGCGCGTGAGAAAGCCGTTATTCCGGAGTCCATGGCGCAAATCGGAATTAAAAACTGAAAGGGCGCGTGACAGTCCCATGCGCACAGCGCCGGCTTGACCTCCAACACCCCCGCCATTGACCGTGGCCCTAACGTCAAGCTCATTGGCGGTATTGGTGAACTTCAAAGGCTCGACGGCACGCGTCAGCCACGTGACATTCTTGAAATAAGAATCGACGGCCCTGCCATTTACTTCAAATTTCCCGCTGCCGGGACGAATGAACACGCGCGCGACAGCCTTCTTGCGCCGGCCGGTACCATATCCTTGTGTCTTCAAAACGCTCTCGGCTGGCTGTATGCTCGAACCCAACTCTCCTCCTCAAAAGCCAATCAGAAGAAAATACCTTTAAGACTCGTCAATGTGTTGGACGAATTTATAAGGCCAACGGTTGCGGCTTCTGGCCTGCATGACGTGCCAAGCCCTTGTCATCCAGGTAGACGCGCAGTTTACGCGCACGGCTGGCGCGAAGCCGGTTCTTGGGCAACATCCCGAGGATCGCTTCGCGTAGCATCCAGTCAGCCCGTTCGCCACGAATGCGCTTTGCGGGAACTTCCTTGAGGCCGCCGGGATAACCGCTATGCGTACGGTATACCTTTTGTTCGAGCTTATTTCCCGTGAGACGAATCTTCTGCGCGTTGATGACCACAACGTGATCGCCGCAGTCTAGATAGGGAGTGAAGTTCGGCTTATCCTTGCCGATCAACACTCGCGCTACGCGAGTCGCTACACGGCCTAAAACCTGGCCCGCGGCGTCGACCACAAACCAATTAGGACCCTGCGAAAGCGTTTGTGCCTCGCGGCCCTCTGGAACATAGGTCCGCATTCGCTCTGTGAACACCTCACCCTGTAGGGACAAACGGAGACAATAGTGGATGGCCGGGGATTTGTCAACGAGCGCGCGGAACCTGTGGAGACATCTCGCCAGCTCCCCGGTCCAGAGCTGACCAGGCCAGCAGACGAAGCCATCGGAACAGAATCTAGCCTTAGCTTAGGCGGACTGACCTAACCGCAAACTAGCTCGAAGCCTTGCCAGCCTGCACCGCCGCTGTGGCAGCCTTAACAAACGCTGGTTTCTCATGACTACTGCTGCTGGTGACCTCACCTTTGCGATCAATTTCGATGGCGCCCTTAAAATATGCGCCGTCCTCGATCATGATGCGCGAGGTCGTCAGGTCGCCGATCACAGAACCATCCTTCTTGATCTCGATACGATCACGAGCGCGCAAATTGCCTTTTACACTACCATATACCACCACTTCGCGGGCTACCAGATCGGCTGTAACTTTGGCGCTAGCTCCGACGGTCAGCTTGCGGTCGTCGAGCTGAATCAGACCTTCCACAGTGCCGTCCACTTGCAAGTCCTCATTTCCAGAAATCTCACCCTTGATGTGCAGGCTGGCCCCCAGACGGGCCGTAGATCCGGCCGGAGCCGTAGCCAAAGGGCGAGCGGCGTCGGTGCTCATAACTTTACCCTCCATTATTGCCGAAGTCGGCTTGGTTGAGTTTGTCTCCGGAGCCTTCGACGGAGCCGGAACACCCGCTGACGGCGAATCGGGTTCCACCTTTTTGTTTCCCCACATTAGCCCTCCTCGGTCATTCCGGTTAGCCAGAAAGCTCTGGCGTTTGGACCGGGGAAAAACACTCTAGTCCTCTGTTTCACAGCGGAGCAAGCAGATAATCTGACGGCGTGTGCGTGACAGTAACGCGAATGTGAAAATGCCGTGGAAATGCTGCGGAAAACAGTCAGTACTTGCGTAGCACACCGACTACGCGGCCCTGGATTTTGACTTCCGACGCTGGCGCGATGATCGGCTGTATTTCCGAATTCGCGGGCTGCAGGCGGACTTTTCCTCCAGGTTCGCGATAAAAACGCTTTAGCGTGGCTTCATCTCCCCCGACAAGTGCCACGACGACTTCTCCTGGATTGGCGACTTGCGAGGGTTCAATCACGACGTAATCTCCATCGAGGATGTGGTCCTCGATCATAGAGTCGCCTCTGACTTGAAGGACGAAGCTGCCGTCGGCGCGGGTGAATTCGCTGAGCGAGAATGTCTCGCGATTTTCGACAGCCTCGAGTGGGCGGCCCGCGGCGATCCGTCCGGCAAGCGGCAATTCCACGCTGTGCCGCTCGAGGACTTGCTCCCGAACGCTCTTGGGCAGTTGTGTGACTTCAATCGATCGGCTCTGGTTATAACCGCGGCGAATGAAGCCCTTGCGTTCGAGCGTGGTGATGTGCTTGTGCACCGTGGCCAGGGAAGTCAAGCGCAAAGCGCGGGCGATCTCCTCGAAGCTGGGAGAGTAGCCGTGCTTATTCACGAAATTGACCAAGAAATCGAGGACTTCTTTTTGTCGCTTGGTGAGCGTCATGGCCTTTCACCTCGAAGCAGACACAGTATAGGGCGAATCAAAGGCGAACGTCAATGCGAAAAACAGGTGCTGCAGAATGGACTTCCGATTTCGCCCTCCCGCCCGACATGAGGAACCGAACAGTTCTTATCCAGCAAGTACGCAAATCTGAATTACACAGACACAAATTGAGAAAATTGAGAACGAACCGCTCGATCTGATTTTCTGTTTACTCGTTGCCCGCGAAGGGTGATCGTAGTCCGGTGAAATTGTGCTATATTTAAGAAGCGGCGCCCCTCCGCGGAACTTCCCTTCAGCAGCAGATTCTGCACCCTAGAGGAAGCTCGCGCGGCTGGTCGCCAGCTTCCAACTCATTGAGGATCATACGCAATAATGGCCACCATTACCGATGCTGTCGAAAGTAAGCCCAAGCGGCAAGTAATCGAGCGGGCGGTGGTTCGCTTCTGCGGCGACTCGGGCGACGGCATGCAGATTTCCGGCAGCCAGTTCACAAATACCGTAGCTCTTTATGGAAACGATTTAGCGACCTTCCCGGACTATCCTGCGGAAATCCGCGCCCCCGCGGGGACGCTCCCCGGTGTGAGCGGATTCCAGGTGCAGTTCTCGTCGAGCGATGTCTATACGCCGGGCGACGCAGTGGATGTACTCGTGGCCATGAATCCGGCGGCGCTCAAGATGAACATTAAGGACCTCAAGAAGAACGGGATCCTGATCGTAAATAACGATAGTTTTACCGATAACGATCTTCGCAAGGCCCACCAGGCAACGAACCCGCTGGAGGATCATTCGCTCGATGCCTATCGCGTGTTTCCGGTTCAGCTCGAACGCTTGACGCAGGCGGCGTTGGAAGAGCTCGGCCTCGACGCCAAGAGCATGAACCGGTGCAAGAACTTCTTTGCCTTAGGCATGTGCTATTGGCTTTACAACCGGCCGATGGATCACACGTATCGCTGGCTGGACGATAAATTCAAGAGCAAGCCCCTGCTGGCCGAGGCCAATAAGCGCGCCATGAAGGCCGGGTACAGCTACTGCGAAGCAACGGAAGCCTTCCAGGTGAGCTATGAGATTCCTCCGGCCAAGCTGGCGCCGGGCGTGTATCGAAACCTAAGCGGTAATCAGGCGTTGGCCATGGGCTTTGTGGTGGCGGCGCGGCAGGCGGGGCTTCAACTGTTTTTGGGCTCTTATCCGATTACCCCCGCTTCGGACATCTTGCACGAACTCTCCGGCTACAAGAATTTCGGTGTCCTTACGTTCCAGGCGGAAGATGAAATTGCTGCCATCACGTCGGCAATTGGCGCGGCTTATTCCGGAGCGCTTGCCATTACCACGACGTCCGGTCCGGGAATGGCCCTTAAGACCGAGGCCATGGGTTTGGCCGTTGCGGTGGAGCTGCCGATCGTGATTTGCGACATCCAACGCGGTGGTCCTTCCACGGGCCTTCCGACCAAGACCGAACAGGCCGACCTGCTGCAGGCCATGTTTGGCCGAAATTCCGAGGCACCGATACCCATACTGGCCGCTTCGACTCCTGGTGATTGCTTTTGGATTGCGCTGGAGGCCAGCCGCATAGCGCTGAAGTATATGGTCCCGGTAATCCTGCTCTCCGACGGATACCTGGCGAATGGCGCGGAGCCCTGGCGTATTCCGAGCCTCAGCGAGATTCCACAGATCCCGGTACATTTCGTCACTGATCCGCAGGGATTTCTGCCTTATAAGCGCAACCCGCAGACTCTCGCCCGCCCCTGGGCGATTCCGGGAACACCGGGGTTGGAACACCGCATCGGGGGACTCGAAAAGCAGGATGTAACCGGCAACGTAAACTACGAACCGTTGAACCACGAGAAGATGGTTCGTTTGAGAGCCGCGAAAGTAGAGGCCATTGGGCAAGATGTCCCGGACGTGGAGCCTGCCGGGGATGCCGAAGGCAATCTGCTGATCGTGGGTTGGGGTTCAACTTATGGCTCGATTACAGCTGCCGTAAAAGCACAGCGCGCGGCCGGACGCCGCATTGGGCACGTTCACCTGCGCTACCTGAACCCACTTCCGCGCAATCTCGGGCAGGTGATGGAGCGGTATGGCAAAGTGCTGGTCCCGGAGATGAATATGGGCCAACTCTCCATGATTCTGCGCGCAAAATATCTGGTGGACGTGGAGGGCTACAACAAGATCCAGGGCCAGCCCTTCAAACAGGCTGAGCTGGAAGGCAAGATTGAAGAAGTGCTCAGCTGCGGAGCAGTCGGGGCCTGGAAAAACGGGAGATAAGGGAAGACCATGAACGCCACAGTTCCAGTTCTGACGAAGAAGGATTTTCAAACTGACCAGGAAGTCCGCTGGTGTCCCGGCTGCGGAGATTACGCCATTTTGTCAGCGGTGCAGGCCGTTTTTCCCGATCTGGGTATTCCGCGCGAGAAATTTGTGGTTGTCTCGGGCATCGGCTGCTCAAGCCGCTTTCCATATTACATGAACACGTTTGGATTCCACTCGATTCACGGGCGCGCACCTGCTGTGGCTACAGGGATCAAGGTCGCCCATCCGGAACTCGAAGTCTGGGTGGCTACCGGAGATGGCGACTCGCTTTCTATCGGCGGCAATCACACCATCCATATGCTCCGCCGCAACGTAGGCATCAAGGTTTTGATGTTCAACAACCGCATCTACGGCCTGACCAAAGGGCAATATTCGCCGACTTCGGAATTCGGGAAGAAGACCAAGTCGACTCCGTTCGGTTCGGCCGCCCGCCCCTTCAATCCGCTGGCCCTGGCCATCGGAGCCGAGACCACATTTGTGGCTCGATCGATCGACGTCATGCAGCAACATTTGAAGGAGACTTTGAAGAAGGCTGCGGCGCACAAAGGCGCGGCGTATATCGAAATTCTGCAGAACTGCAACATCTTCAACGACGGCGCCTGGCAATACTTGACCGAGAAAGATTCCCGCAGCGAGCACCTCGTGCAGCTCGAACACGGCAAGCCCTTGATCTTCGGCAAAAACCGTGACAAGGGCATACGCCTGAACGGGCTCGATCTCGAAGTAGTTCAGTTAGGCAACGGCGTTTCCGAGCACGACCTGCTCATCCACGACGAACAGTATCGCAATCCGGCATATGCGTTTTTGCTGGCAAAAATGGAAGAGATGCCGGGCTTCCCGACTCCCGTTGGCGTGTTTCGTTCCTGGAACGACTTTCCGCGCTACGAAGACATCATGGCCAATCAGATTAAGGATGTGGTGACGAAGCGTGGCGCCGGTGATATCGATAAGCTGCTGCGTTCGGGCGACACCTGGGAAGTCCGATAAATCCAGGCTGGCTCAAAAACCAAAGAAATTTAGGGAAATTAGTGCGCGGTAGCTGTATCCGCGCTGAAATTTGATTTCGGCGCGAATTTGTCTACGAAATAATTCTCGCCATCGAGACGGCGATAGATTCGACCCGCAATCTGCGCGGCCATCGATCCCGTGACAACTCGGCCGTGCCCCCTCATCAAAACGGCAATTACGATCTTCGGGTGCACCTGGTCGGCGTAGGAAACGAACCACCCAACCCGAGAAGCTGAATCGGAGCAAGTTCCCGTCTTCCCCAGCGCTTGTTCATCGTCGAGATAGCTCAGGCGCGCGGTGCCATAAAGGACTGCCGCAAGCATACCGTCGCGGACATCAGGCAGGAGCGATTCGATGTCCAGCCTGCGCTTGATTCGCGGCTGGAAATTCGCGATTTCCGCCTCCGAACGGGGGTATTGCAGGTAGTAAATCGTACCGCCATTGGCCAGCGTGGAAACAAGCGAGGCCAACTGAAGAGGCGTGATTTGAATCCCTTCACCAAAGCTGGACATCCGCGCTACCCCGCCATTCTTAGGCGGTTCGGAGGGGAAAGCTCCGGGCTGCTCTTCAGCAAGGTCGTAGCCGGCCAACTCTCCCAATCCAAGCAGGCGCGCATAGTGCGAGACAGTTTCAAACCCCATCCGCCGGCCTAGTTCCTCGAAGAAAGCATTATTGGAGTGCGCCAAGGCTTCGACGAGATTCAAGTAGAGCCGGGGCGCCACCTTGATCATGGTGTCTCGCGTGATGACGTTCTCTTCGAGCGCAGCCACCGCGATCACCGGCTTGATCGTGGAACAGGGGATGAATCCGGAGGAAAAGGCGAGTTTTTGATTCACGATGCTCAGAATACGGCCCGTATTCGGGTCGACAGCCACGACCGAGCCGTTATAACGTCCGAGCCCGGCTATGGCTGCCTGACGCACGACCGGATCGTCAAAAGTCGCAATATCACCCAACGTGGAATCAACGAAGGTCGGAACGCCGCGCACCCGCGGTCGGTGCGTGGTAGTTCTTGCCACCGCCGACGTCGCGGGTGGGGCAAAAGCAAAAATCGAGAGGAGCAAAGCTCCAAGAACAGCGTGATTGAGACGATACATAGGACTGGGTTCCATGTGTCGATTAGACGTCAGATTCTAAGCAATGGTCAGCCCGAACTAGCACTGAACTCCGGATCCTAGCAAGGCGGATTCTAGAGAACTGAGATGTCCTATGCAATAGGCAATCGGCACTATTTTGCCCTTGGCGATATTGGGGAGTTCCCACTAGGGGCTAACGGCCGTTCTTGCCTCGGGCGGCCGCAGCCGCCGCGGAAGCCGCAGAGGCCTTCTCGTGTTGTCGTTCAGGACTGCTTGACGAAACTTCGGCCTGAGCGGCCGGATTCGGCAAACCGAGCTTTTTGCGCAGGGCGGATTCCAGCTTCGCTCGGATTTCGGTATGCTCCTTTAGGAAAAGGCGCGCATTTTCGCGGCCCTGGCCGATCCTCTCGCCACCAAAACTGAGCCATGTGCCGCTCTTTTCGACCAGATTGTGCGTCACGCCGAGATCGAGCAGATCGCCTTCGAGCGAGATACCTTCGCCGTAGAGAATATCGAATTCCGCTTCGCGGAACGGCGCCGCCACTTTGTTCTTCACCACTTTTCCTCGCGTGCGCGAGCCCACGACGCGATCGCCTTCTTTGATGGACTGAATGCGGCGGATGTCCAGGCGAATGGAAGCATAGAATTTCAGGGCTCGCCCGCCGGTGGTTGTTTCTGGATTGCCAAACATCACACCGATTTTTTCGCGGATTTGGTTAATGAAGATTAAGCAGGTGCGTGATTTCGAAACTATGCCCGTAAGTTTTCTGAGCGCCTGCGACATAAGCCGCGCCTGCAGGCCCATTTGCGGCTCGCCCATTTCGCCTTCCAATTCCGCGCGGGGCACCAACGCGGCCACGGAGTCCACCACAACAACGTCCAATGCACCCGAGCGAATCAGCGTCTCGGCAATTTCCAGCGCCTGCTCGCCGTTGTCCGGCTGTGACACGAGCAGATTATCTATATCTACACCAAGCTTGCGCGCATAAGCAGGATCCAGGGCGTGTTCGGCGTCGATAAAAGCCGCCTGGCCGCCCATTTTTTGTGCCTGCGCGATGGCGTGCAGCGTCATGGTCGTCTTCCCGCCGGACTCCGGCCCGAAAATTTCCACCACGCGTCCGCGCGGAAATCCCCCCACGCCAAGCGCAGCATCTAGGCTGAGCGATCCGCTGGGGATCACACTCACCGGCACGAGCACATCCCGATTGCCCAGGCGCATGATCGCGCCCTTGCCATACTGCTTTTCGATCTGCGCAATGGCCGATTCCAGAACCTTATTGCGATCGTCTGCCATGGTGCACCTCGAGAGAGATTTCCCCGCCGGCGGAGGCGCGGAGTCTATCAGATCACGTCTTTCGTTACTAACCGTCGTAAATCGCTTTTCAACAGCCACCCATGCTAATCCCTAGGCGAACAAAAAGCAAATACAATCCGTATCGGCTGTATCGGCTACACCGCGTTTTGTGCCCCGCAACGACCGTCGGAAACCGAAAAAAGATGCCGCGCTAAAGGCCGCGGCGCTACGTTTACATCTTTCCGATCTTGGGCACGATGGCACGCTGAAGGACCGACATCCCAGCTCACTTCCCGGCATAAATATAGAAGCCGCGGCCGGATTTCTTGCCCAGCCAGCCTGCCGCCACCATCTTCCTCAGTAGCGGGCAAGGCCGGAACTTCGGATCGCCAAAGCCTTCGAAGAGAACTTCCATGATATCCAGGCACACATCCAACCCGATGAAATCGGCCAGTTCCAGCGGGCCCATGGGATGATTCATCCCCAGCTTCACCACCGAATCCACCGCTTCAGGGGCGGCGACGCCTTCCATAACGCAAAAAGCAGCTTCATTGATGAGCGGCATGAGGACGCGATTGGAGACGAAGCCGGGTGAATCCGCGACGGCTACGGGTTTCTTTTCCAGCTTCTCGCACAATTTCATCGTCGTCTCGAAGGTCGCGTTGCTCGTTTGCAATGCGCGAATCACTTCCACCAATGGCATCGCCGGCACAGGATTCATAAAATGCATACCGATGAAGCGGTCCGGCCTTTGCGTGGCCGCTGCAAGCGCAGTCACAGAAATGGAAGAAGTATTTGTGGCGAGAATCGTTTCCGGCCGCAACAACCGATCCGCCTCGCCCAGGACCTCGCGCTTGAGCTCGAATTGTTCGGGGAGTGCTTCAATCACAAGATCGGCGGGAGAAATTGCTTCCATTTTTGTCGCCGCGTCGATGCGGGACAAAATCGAAGGCTTTTCGCCCTCGGCTATCTTGCCTTTTCGAACTTCGCGATCGAGATTCTTCGAGATCGTTTCCAGAGCACGGTTGAGAAAGCGCTCCTCAACGTCGCGCAGGATCACTCGATAGCCGCAGCGCGCGAAGACGTGGGCGATACCGTTGCCCATCGTACCAGCACCGAGAACCGCCAGGGTACGAACCGCATCAGGATTCAAAGGCTACTCCATCTAGGAGTAAAGGTTCAACAGAATCACGGAAGGTCTGGAAAAATCAAGCCGACTTGCAGCGATTAGGAGAATACTAGCGTTCCACGGCCAGCGCCGCGGCGTTGCCTCCACCCAAGCAGAGAGCGGCAATTCCTCGATGCACGCCGCGCCGCTGCATTTCATAAAGCAAGGTAACGAGAATTCGGGCGCCAGAGGCTCCGATGGGATGCCCTATGGCCACGGCGCCGCCGTTTACATTGACCTTGGCCGGATCGAGGCGCAATTCGCGCATCACGGCAATGGCCTGCACGGCAAAGGCTTCGTTCAGCTCGTAAAGGTCCACGTCGCGATCGCGATCCCATCCCGTCTTGCGCAAAACTTTCTCCACGGCTTGCACTGGCGCCATCATCACCCACTTCGGTTCGACTCCGGAAACGGCTTGGGCCACAATGTGCGCCATCGGCGTTTTTCCGAGCCGAGCCGCAGTATCATCGCTGGTGACAACCACAGCGGCCGCGCCGTCATTGGTTCCTGGTGCATTGCCGGCCGTGACTGTGCCGTCTTTTTTGAATGCGGGCCGCAATTTGGCGAGCGCCTCGAGCGATGAGTCGGGGCGCGGCGATTCATCGCGCCTTAACACGATCGGCTCGCCCTTTTTTTGCGGTACGTCGATAGGCAGAATTTGAGGTTCTACGAAGCAGGAATTCATCGCCTCCACGGCTCGCTGATGGCTTTGGAGAGCAAACTTGTCCTGCTCTTCACGCGAAATTCTATATTTCTCGGCAACCAGCTCCGCCGTCATGCCCATATGGAAATCTTCGTAAACGTCCCAAAGGCCATCGTGAATCATGGAATCAATGATTTTGCCATCGCCAATGCGATAGCCACCGCGTGCCCCCGGCAGCAAATAGGGGCAATTGGACATCGATTCCATTCCGCCAGCGACGATGACGTCGCTTTCGCCAAGCATCACGTTCTGTGCAGCGAGCGCGACTGCCTTGAGTCCCGAGCCACAGACTTTGTTGATGGTCATGGCGGCGACACGCGGATGCAGCCCTCCGCGCAGTGCCGCCTGCCGCGCCGGATTCTGGCCCAGTCCCGCCTGCACGACGTTGCCCATGATGACTTCGTCCACTGCGTCCGGCTCAATGCCTGCGCGGTGCGCGACTTCAGCAACAACTCGGGCGCCAAGTTCCGTGGCCGAAAACGACGAGAGCGCACCTTGAAATTTGCCGACAGCAGTACGTACGGCACTCAAGATCACGGGCTGGCGGAGGTTTGGCTGTTGCATAACGCGACTCCTAGCGGGTTCCCGCGTCCACTCGGGTGGCTCTCACGGTCCAGTATAGCGCGGTCCGCAACGGGGTCAATTTTGGCTCCGCGGTCTCGTGCGCACTGGGCATAAATCAGCTAGGATGGCCGCGTGGGGAATCTTTTCGAGCTGACGGCACCGGCAGCGAAATTTGGAGACGAACTCAATCCCCGACAACGCGCCGCCGTGCGTCACGGCGAAGGACCGCTGCTGGTCGTCGCGGGCGCGGGCACCGGCAAAACCCGTGTTATCACCGAGCGAATCCGGTATCTGCTGGAGTCCAATCCTGAGCTTTCGGGCGAATCCATTCTCGCGCTGACCTTCACAGACAGGGCCGCGGGCGAGATGAAGAATCGCGTGATTCGCGCCGCCGGCGAGCGCGGCCACGCCGTTTTCGTGGGGACGTTTCACGCGTTCTGCAACGCGCTGCTTCTCGAGCGCAATCCCAAGCTGCAAACGCTAGACGCTGTCGATCATTGGATTCTCTTGCGCCGGAATCTTGCCGTTCTGGCGCTGGAGCGCTATCGCCGGCTGGCGGAGCCGGGCCAATTCCTTGGCGATTTCGTGAAATTTTTCTCGCGCTGCCAGGATGAATTGGTTACGCCGGATGATTACGAGCGCTATATCGAATCATTGGCCGAAAGCTACGCGCGCGAGAAACCCAGCCTTGCCGAGGACAAACAGAGCGCGCGCGAGGAGAGAATTGCCGAACAGCGGGAGATCGCCCGAGCCTATCGAACCAGCGACCGCCTGCTTCGCGAACGCAACCTTCTTACATTTGGCATGCAACTGCTCGACGCCGTCCATTTATTGCGTAGGGATCCGATTTTTGCTGCCGCGCTTCGCGCGCGTTATCACTACATCCTGGTGGACGAATTCCAGGACACGAACATCGCCCAAATCGAGCTGCTCTGGGAACTCACGGGGGATCATCGCAATGTAGTCGCCGTTGGCGATAACGCGCAGGCGATATACCGCTTTCGCGGCGCGTCGTTCGGCAGCTTTACAATTTTCCTGGAGCGCTTCGCCTATGTTCCTCGCGGTGACAGTGCCGGCGCCTCGCGGTTCGTGCAGCCCCTGGTCGATAACTACCGGTCCACGGCGCGCATCCTCCGCACCGCCGCCCAGGTAGTCGCCTTCATCGATCACTCGCCTCTCGTACCGAAGAACGAACTGCTGCCGCACAAACGCGAGGGCGAGAAAGTTCGTATTGTGGAATTTGCATCCGCGCAGGATGAAGCGCGCTGGATTGCCGCCGAAATCGAGGGCCTGCACGGGGCTGGCCTGAACTGGCGGAAGTTCGCCGCTCTCTATCGCATTCATGGACACCGCGCGGAACTGGTTAGCGCGCTCGAAGAACGCGGCGTCCCCTTCGTGATTCGCAATCTTTCGATTCTCGATCACCCGCTGGTACGCGATCTGCTGGCCTATCTGCGACTGATCGTGCATCCGGCGGACAACATTGCTTGCGCTCGCGTGCTGGCCGCGCCGGCATGGGGACTCGCGCCCGCGGACTTGGTGCGGCTTTGCGAGCGGGCCGCCAAATTCAGGAGTTCGCTCTGGGATGCGCTTCAATCACCGCAAGCGGAACTGCCCTTCAGCGGCCGTTCGCCCGCCACAAACGATCTCATCGCCGGCTTGACCGAACTGCGTGTGCGAAGCGGTAGCATGAATGCGGCTGATCTGTATGAGGCGCTGGCAAAATGGCTGGAGCTCGCACTCAGTATTCGGTCCACCGACCAACCCTACCTCCGGCGGCTTGCGCAATTTATTCGCGAATGGCAGTCCAAGAGCGAAACGTCCCAACTGTCGGAGTTCGTTGAATATCTGGATTACTTCGCACAGGCTGGGGGCCAAATTAATCTGGAACAGGAATCCGCCGATGCTGTTCAACTGATGACGGTGCACGCAGCGAAAGGGCTGGAATTCGACCATGTGTTTGTTTTGCGGCTGACGCACCGCGGATTTCCGATGGCGCCGAGGGCCGCCGTGCTCGAGTTTCCTGAAGCGCTCATGAAGGAAGAATTGCCCCGCGGCGATTTCCATATTCAGGAGGAGCGGCGCTTATTCTACGTGGCCATCACACGAGCCCGCGAACGACTCACGCTGACAACGGTTGTGCATAAGCACTCCCGGCCCTCAGTCTTCCTCGAAGATATCCTGAGCGCTCCTCATGTTGCGAAGCACAACGTGGAACAGGCTGCGCCTGTTCTGCATTCGACAACGGCGCGAGGTGTCCCGGCGGCTGCCGACCTGCCGCTCTTTCCAGAAGTTCGCAATCGTGCCCGGGTTTATTCGCGTATCGCTCGCTGGGCGGAGCGCTACCGTCCGCCAGTTTTCGAACCCTTGCAGTTGAGCGCCTCAGCGATCGAGACCTACCAGAAGTGCCCGCAGAAATATCTCTTTAGCCACGTCTGGGGCATAAGGAGCGGCCCGAGCGCGGCAACTACTTTCGGCAACGTGATCCACACAACGATTCGCCAATTTATCGCGGCGTTGCGCAAGGGCCTGCGGCTCAGCTTCGAGGAAGTGGTGATGACCTTCCGGCGTGAGTGGACTTCCGCCGGTTTCGAAGATCGCCACCAGGAAGAGCTTTACCTGAGCGACGGCATCGAGCAATTACGGGCGTTTTATGCCAGCAACCTCGCCGCGCCGGCCCACGTCCTTGCGCAAGAAAAGCGCTTCGCGATCGAATGCGACAATGGCGTGGAGTTAATCGGACGGATGGACCAGATCAACCGCGTCGCTCCCGGAGAAGTGGAAATTATCGATTACAAGACGGGGAAGCCAAAGTCAGAGACACGCGCCCAAAAAGACCTGCAATTGAGCATCTATGCCCTGGCGGCGCGTGAGATGCTCGATGTGACGCCGGCCCGACTGATCTATTACAACCTGCAAAACAACCAGTGCGTCTCCGCTTCACGCGAGGAAAAGCAGTTGCAGGAAGTGCGCGGCACGATCCAGGAAGTGGCTGCAGACATTCGTGCGCGAGAGTTTCCCGCCCGCCCAGGATTCATTTGCAAAAACTGCGAATTCCGCTCTCTGTGTCCTACCCAAGAATCCCGGCCGGCGCGACGTCAGGCGGACGATGATGCAGAACGCGGAGCCGTCCACTCATCCCTCAAGCGCGATTAGGGGCTGGTATGCAAAAAAAGCGGGACGCCCCGTCGCGTCCCGCTTCGAAGTAACAGGAAGAGAAAGTCAACTCGGGCCATCTCTTCCGCCTTGCCGCGCATTGCCTCTCGTCGAGAGGCTTCTCCCCTCGGGCATCTGTGCGCATTTTCGCGTCACGCGAGAATGCGCCGCAATTCTTTCTATACGGTCCGCAGCTTTTGATGTCAAGCGAAACTTCTGCACGCGGTACCGACCTCAGGGCAGTCGAACGAGGTAGTATCCGTCGCGTGAAAGCACCTCGAGCCCGGGCCGCCGCACGCGCACCTCGATGGAGTGATAATTTCGGGTGCGATCGGTGCCTGCGGGCACATAGGCGAGCGTGTATTGGTGGCGCGCTTCTTCGGCCACCCGAGCGTAAGCACGCGAAAGGGCCGGCACGTTATTGACGAAATAGGTGTCGCCCCCGGTCGCGCGCGCGTAACGGGAAAGGGGACTGGCGCCGCGACGCAACAGTGCAGCCTCGGTGCCGATGGCGTAGACGGATACATCGGAGGAGAGCAGCAGCGCCAAGGTCTGATCGTAGGTATAGGTGTTGGTCCTGGCATCCACCCCGTCGGAAACTAGGATGATTACCTTGCGCCGTTCGCGATCGCGCCCGCGCAAAGCTTCGGCCGCCGCGTGGATGGCGTCATCAACGTGCTTGGTAGTCTTGTCGGCCACCGATTGCTGCGGGCCAGTGGGCGCACCGGGAATGGGCTGGTCGCCGGCCTTAGGGTGAGGTGCGGTCGATTCCGGATCGGGAAAGGACTCGTCGCCTGAAAAGAGCCGTTTGAGTTCAGCCATTAAGCGATCATTGTCTGGGGTAAACTCCATAACGGGTGTAAAGAACGACGCAAATCTGGCCAATGCCACTTCGTCGGATTCGCTGAAGGCGCCGGCGATGGCGAGAAGGCTCTTCTGCAATTCCCCGGCGGCCTTGGGCTTCAGGTCGTCGTCCAGCAGGACCACGGCGGAAAGCGGGAAGGCGTCAGCCGAAAACAGTGAGAGCTGTTGTTCCACGCCATCTTCGAAAATACGGAACTCATCTTTGCGAATATCGTCGACAAGATTGCCCTTTGAGTCTTTTACCGTCACCGGGGCGACAACCAGTTCAACGGTCGAGCGAATCTTAGCGCGCGGGTCATACGGTTGTTCTTGCACCTGAGGCTGTTGCGGGATCGGGGAAGGGCTAGTTTGCGCGGCTTTCCCAGGCAAAATGGCGAGACCGAAGAGCAACGCCCGCACAGCGAGCTGACGCGAAAGACCCACGGACCGACCATTCCAAGGTGATCTCAGTCTTCGAAACGAGGACGAAATCTGGCGCGCATCCTTCATAGGGCGATGGCGCATCGTAAGGGGAACATCACATCTAATGGAGATTATACGATGAGGGCGGAACGTCTCAGCCTCAAACTTTTCACCGGAGCACTGGGTGTTCTGCTGCTCTTCTCCGGGTCCTCCCTCCGGGGAAGCCAGAATTCGGAAGGCTCGCAGCAGGGCATTCGCGTGCAGGTCAATCTCGTCAACCTGTTCGCTACGGTGCGCGACAAGAAAACCAAGCAGATCATTTCCCACCTGGAGCAGAACGATTTCAAAATCACCGAAGACAGTACCGAGCAGAAGATCTCCTTTTTTTCGCGTGAATCGAACCTGCCGATCACTCTCGGCCTTTTGATCGACACCAGCGGCAGCGAGCAAAATACCCTCGGCGCCGAGCAGGAAGCCGCAGTCCGCTTCCTCTCCCGCGTGCTGCGCAAGGGCGATCTCGCCATGGTGGTCAGCTTTGACACGGATTCAGACCTGCTGGCCGATCTTACCGACGATCAAAGCAGACTTGATCGCGCCATTAATCGCGCGCGTATCAATGCGCCCAGCTCGCAGGGGCCTCTTGCACAACAGATTCCCGGAACCGTCTTCTACGATGCGGTCTACGCCGCGTGTCACGACAGACTTGCGGAAGAAGCCGGCCGCAAGGCGCTGGTAATCCTCACCGACGCCCAGGACGAAGGCAGTACCCTAAAGCTTCAGGACGCCATCGAGGCTGCACAGCGCACCGATACCGTGGTGCACATCCTGCTCATCGCCGATCCTCACTTCGGCGGCGGGAATGAGAGTGTCGCCAAGAAACTGACGGACGAAACCGGCGGCCGCACGATCGTCGTCCGGAATGAGAAGAAGTTGGAAGAAGCTTTCGATCAGATCAGCGAAGAGCTACGCAGCCAGTATACCCTCGGCTACTATTCGACCAACACGGCGCGGGATGGAGGCTACCGTAAGATCAAGGTAGATACGATGCGCAAAGATCTGGACGTCCTCACCCGCCGCGGCTACTATGCCTCGAAAAATTAAGACTTGATTCAGCGGGCCGAAGCGGAGGATGCTGCCCCTTCAGCAGGGATAGCGTAGTAACCCTTGCGCGCGCGCACCTGAAGGCCTTTCGTGTTCACCTCAATGCGAATTCTGTGGAACTTGCCGTCACCCGTGCGGATTGGCACGTAAGCGAGCGAATACTGGCTGCGCAGTTCATCTCCGATATAGGCAAATGACTGGGCCAGATCGTCGACGTGGTACGGGAAGAAGGCGCGGCCACCGCTTTCATCGGAAAACTGTTGCAGAACCTTGTCCCCTTCGTCTTTCATATATTTCCGGTTGGAGAGATCGCCTCGCCCGGCCTCCTGGTCGGTAACGATCCAATTCGTGCTCGTGCTGATGGTGTAAATAACGATGCCGGCCCGCTGCGCGATCTCCAGCGCCTCTCCGCGTGAGTGGCGGCTCAAGTTATCGTCGCCATCGCTGATAACGACCAGCACGGGACGCAGATCCCGATCGGGATTGCCGACCGAAGGGGGGAGCTTGAGCAGTTGCTGGCAAGCCTGGTAGATCGCATCATAAAGCGCCGTCCCGCCTCCGGCGCGCTGCTTCAGGATGATCTCGCGCAGCGTGTCGAGGTCACCCGTAAATCCCTGAACCATTTCTGGCTCATCGTCCACGGTCATGAGGAAAGCTTGATCCTTATCACGCCGGATCACGTTATAAAGGAAATCGATTGCCGCCTGCTGCTCAAACTTAAGCCGGTCGCGGATGCTATTAGAAGTATCGAGCAACAAGCCTACCCGCAAAGGCATGTCCGTCTGCCGGTTGAAGAAGCGCACTTGTTGCTCCGCGTCATCATCGAAGACCCGAAAATTGTCGCGGTTTAGATCGGCCACGATCTTGTTCTGCCTGTTGAGGACGGTAAACAAAACATCCACGAGGTTTACATTTTGGCGAATGGATTGCCCGGAGGTTAAGGGAGGTTCGGGGGGAGCTGAAGGCGGAGACGGCTGCTGCGGCTGCTGCGGCTGCTGCGCATGGAGGTGTACACAACACAATATTGCGGCCGCGAAAATTGCGAAGGTAATGCGACGCATTGCTGAAATTATAGGTACCGGGACAAAGCGGAGTCAACTCTTCGCGGCTCAACATTGGAAACTTGAGCCAATTCGTTCAAATATTCGCGCAATCCGGCATCGAACGGCGCCCGGACTTCGATGGTCGCGCCTGTGCGCGGATGCGCGAAACTCAAACGAGCGGCATGCAAAAACACCCGCCCCAGTGGCTTGAGAGCCGCTTTTCCAGCACGAACTTGACGCGGTGCGCCATACAGTGCGTCTCCCACCAACGGATGCCCTGCAGCAGCAAAATGCGCCCGAATCTGGTGCGTGCGCCCCGTACGGGGTGTCGCTTCGACGAGCGTGAAATTTTGCAGACGCAGCAAGACGCGCCAGTCGGTCTGGGCGGCCCGGCCATGCGCGAGTCGCGCGGTCATGCGCGTTCGGCGTTGCGGATCGCGTGTGATCTGCCGCGCGATCGTCCCGCTATCTGGAGCCATCCGGCCGTGGAGCAAAGCGACATAGGTCTTGGTGACAACGCGCGACCGAAACTGCTCCGCAAGGACTCGATGGGCAGCGTTTGTGCGCGCCACGACCATGGCTCCGGAAGTGCCGCGGTCAAGACGGTGCACAATTCCCGGGCGGAGGTTTCCGCCCAGACTCGAAAGTGTGCCGAAATGATGGAGCAGCGCGTTCACCAAGGTGCCTCCAGCGGCGCCGGCTCCTGCGTGAACAACCATTCCCGCCGGCTTATTCACCACGATCACATCTTCGTCTTCGTAGAGCACGTCAAGCGGGATCTCTTCTGGAGTCGCCCGCAGCGGGGGACGGGGAAGGATTTCGATGTCGATGACATCGCCGGGCACGACCCGCTGCGCGCTTCGCGCCAGCCGTTCACTGATACGAACGCGCCCTTGCTCGATTAACTCTTGAATGCGCGTGCGGCTGAGATCGGGAAGGCGCGAGGCGAGGTAGAGGTCGAGCCGGCGGCCCGCGTCTTCTGCGGATGCGGTGAATCGGCGCAAGACCACTTGCGCTTCGGGCAAGGTTTCGCTGGAGCTAGGACCGGGCTCTAGTTGCATGGCTCTCGCCACTCAAAAGCTCAAAAATAATCAGAGCCGCACCGATGGTAATTGCCGAGTCCGCAAAATTGAAGGCCGGCCAGCGAAAATTGCCGGCGCGCAATTCCAGGAAATCCGTGACGCCGCCATGAAGTAGCCGGTCCATGAGATTTCCAGCCGCTCCGCCGGCGATCAACGCGATGCCGGCCTGGCTTTCGATCCCGCCCGCGTGGCCCGCAAACAGCAACCAAAAGAGCAGCAGGATCACGGCCGCAGAGCTCAGGACCAACAGGAAAGAGATCCAGTTGGAAGTGGTTCCTGAAAACAGGCCGAAAGCGATTCCCGCATTTACGCTGTGGACAAGGTCTGCGAAATTAGGCACCAGCGGCCGCCGAAAACCTTCAGCTGTGAGCTGCTCGATGGCAAACTTGCTGGCGCGATCGGCTGCCAGTACCGCCAGCGCAAGCCAAAGCCAACGCGCGCTAGAAGCGGGCATCAAGAATTCGCGCCAGCCGTTCCCGCGGCGCCGTCGATCTCGCGCAGGACCGGAAGGCAGCGCTCGCAGACGGTTGGGTAATCTGCGCTCTCACCGACCCGGAGCGAGTAATTCCAGCAGCGCTCACATTTCTTGCCCCGCGCGCGATGGACCGTCACGCCAAGACCCAGCGGGACCTGTGATTGAGCCGTCGCCGGAGAGTTTCCATTCACCACGTCGACTTGCGAAACAATGAACAAGGTGGGCAACCACGCTGCATAGTCCCGCAGCAGCGGCCCCAGTTGGCTATCGGCGGCAAGCTCGACGCGAGCCTCGAGCCCGCTATTAATTTGCTTGGCATTGCGCGCCTGTTCCAAGGATTTCAGCACCGCCTCACGTACTTCGAGCAAGTGCGCCCAGCGGGTTTCCAGCGCTTCGTCGGGAAAACTGCAGCATTCACCCGGGCGCGGGAACAGGGTCAAATGAACTTCCGCAGGCGCGGTCGCCTCCCGCGGCAAATGTTTCCAGACCTCATCCGTAGTGAACACCAGAATCGGAGCCAGCAGCCGCACCAGCGCGCTGGCGATGCGGTAGATCGCTGTTTGAGCAGACCGCCGTCGACAACCCCTGGGCGCAAACGTGTAAAGCCGGTCCTTGAGAATATCGAAATAAAAGGCGCTCAAGTCTACAACGCAGAAGTTATACAGCGCGTGATAAACACGATGAAAGTCGAAGCTTTCATAGAATTCCAGACACTTGGTTACCAGATGACCGGCCCTTCCCAGCATCCAGCGGTCCAGTTCCTCAAGTGAATCCTCCGCTACGGCATCGCGCGAGGGATCAAAATCAAAGAGATTGCCGAGCGCGAATCGGAAAGTGTTACGGATCTTGAAGTAAGCCTCGGAGAGCTGCACCATCACGTTCGTGGACATGCGAACGTCGCTGTGATAGTCTTGCGACGCGACCCACAGTCTCAGTAGATCAGCTCCCCATTTTTCACAGATTTCCGTCGGTAATATCGCGTTGCCTAACGATTTCGACATCGGCCGGCCCTGCTCGTCGAGCGTCCAGCCATGCGTCAACACCTGGCGATAAGGAGCGCGCTCTCGAATCCCCACGCTGATCAACAAAGAGCTGTGGAACCAGCCGCGGTATTGATCCGGCCCTTCCAGATACATGTCGGCAGGCCAGGGCAATTCCGCACTAGGTTTCCCGGGAGGATCAAGCACTGCGAGATGTGACGATCCAGAGTCGAACCAAACATCGAGAATATCGGTTTCTTTGCGCCATTTAGCGGAGCCGCAATCGCAAACGGTTCCTTTGGGAAGCAGTTCCTCGGCCGAATGCGTGTACCAGGCGTCAGCGCCTTCCCGCTCGAACCAGCGGATAACCTGACGGAGCGCGGCGAAATCATCAAGCCTCTTGCCACATTTGTCGCAATAGAAGATGACCAGAGGCACGCCCCAAACGCGCTGCCGCGAAATACACCAGTCGGGACGATGCGCAATCATCTCGTGAATACGTTCCCGGCCCCATTCGGGCGTCCATTTCACTTTAGGAATCTCCTCCAGGGCAAGCTGGCGCAGCGCCTTGGCTTTGGGAGCAGGAACTGAGGCGCTTCCGCTATCGAGCTGGATGAACCACTGCTCGGTGGCCCTGAAGATCACCGGATTGTGGCAGCGCCAGCAGTGAGGATAGCTATGCCGAAGCTTGCTCTCGGCTATCAGCGCTCCGCGCGACTTCAGCAATTCAATGATAGCGGGATTGGCCTCGAATACGGTTTTGCCCTTATATTCCGGCAAGGCTTCCGTGAAACGTCCCTCATCATCCAAGGGCGCGTAAGTCTGTAAGCCGTATTCCTGGCCCACCGCGAAGTCCTCGGCACCGTGGCCCGGAGCCGTATGCACGATGCCGCTACCTTGCTCCAGCGTGACGTGCTCCCCCAATACTCCGGGGACCACCCGATCGAGAAAGGGATGTTGGAACTTGGCGCTGGCAAAGCTGTCGCCGTGAAACGCTTTGGACGTCGAATCAAAGTGCAGGCCTGTTTCCTTTGCGACGCTGCGCAACAGATCGTGGGCCAGAAGGTACGCATCTCCGCGCTGGTCCGCAGCGAACACATATTTGTATCGGGGATGAAAAGCCAGCGCCATACTCGCCGGTAATGTCCATGGCGTGGTTGTCCAAACTAGGGCATAGACCCGATCTTTCTGACCTGCAGGCTGATTTGCCGAGTCCAGCACGCGATAGCGCACCCAGATCGACGGGCTGGTGTGGTCTTCGTACTCCACCTCGGCTTCGGCTAATGCCGTACGATCATGGATGCACCAGTAGACCGGCTTCAGTCCGCGAAAGAGGTAACCTTTCTCCAAGAACGTCAAAAATGCGTCCGCGATGCACGCTTCGTAGCTTTTACTCATCGTAAGGTATGGATCTCCCCAGCGACCCAAGACACCCAAACGCTTGAAATCGCGGCGATGCTGATCGACGTAGCGCAGAGCGAATTCCCGGCAGATACGCCGAAACTCCACTGGAGTGACGCGGCCCTTTTTGCCGCCGAGCTCCTTTTCCACTTGCGTCTCGATGGGCAGACCATGGCAATCCCAACCAGGGACATAGGGCGCTCGGAAACCCGCCATGGTCTTCGACTTTACGACCATATCCTTGAGAATCTTGTTGAGCGCGGTGCCGAGATGAATCGTGCCGGTCGGATAAGGCGGACCATCGTGCAGGATGTATGTGGGACTCTGATTTCGCGCTTGTTGAATCCGCTCGTAAAGCCTTCCGTCCTCCCATTGGGCGAGAATGCGCGGTTCGTTTTGCGGAAGATTGGCCTTCATCGGGAAATGCGTCCGCGGGAGGTTCAAAGTTGTTTTCAGGGGCTTGGACATCTGTTTCAGAACTCCGTCCTTTGGCGGCGGTTCGGGGCACGGCTGCCAGGCGGCTGGCCTTCAAGGTCAGGTATTTTTAGATAAACACCACATGGAACTGCGCGCACAAGGTGAAAAGTCATATGGTACAATTTATTTTCGAGCAAGTCAGCCTCGTGACCAGGGCATCTTTTTGGCTGCGGATGAATCTAAGTCCTTGGGTGGAGTTATGGGACTTCGACTGCCTAGGTACAGTCATATATGCAACGGCTTGATCTGAACCCAACGAAGCGCACTCCTGAGTCGCCGCATGTGAATCTTCCTCCCGGCTCCTCCACACCTTCTTTTGCCCCCGGCCGTGGTCTGCAGTCACCCAGCTTCTGGACGAATCTTAAAGACTTTTTGACGGAACGCTCGATCCGCGTGCCCCGCAACGCGCGGCAGCAAGTTTTTTATACCGCAGGTGTGGATACCAGTTTTTCCGAAAGCCTGAGGTCGTTTTTCCGTCGGGCTCCGCGGATTAAAGGGCCCGCCGCGTCGGGCATGGTCGTGGATTTGGAGCCCACGTATCGCGTCTTCTGGCGTAACTTGCGCGATCTGATCGCGCCACCCAAGCTGCCCCCATTGAAGCTTACGAGCAGGCCTGTGCCGGTGCGCCCGCTTTGGGCGAAGCGCCGCGAATACAGCACGGCGCAGATGATTTCTGCCGGCGTGCATGTGCTTATCGCCGTGTTGATCATTGCCCCCTTCGCGCGCAAGATCGTGCAGCCCACGGTTCAGGCCATGCAGGTGATCGATGTCTCACCCTATCTCTCCAAGTTGCCTCCTGCAAAAGAACGCGCAGGTGGGGGAGGCGGCGGCGGCGAGCACAAGCCACAGCCTGAGACGCAGGGCAAGGTTCCAAAGTGGAGTATGACGCGCATTACTCCGCCCCTTTTCACGCCTCATCCGAACCCGAAGCTGGCTTCCGAGCCGACCCTTTTGGGTCCGCCGGAGCTAAAGATCCCGAGTCCGAATGATCCGAATTTCGGCGACCCGCTGGCCGCCATGATGAGCGCCTCCGCTGGGGCAGGCGCAAGCGGGGGAATGGGTACAGGTGAAGGCGGTGGAATCGGCAGCGGCATTGGTGGCGGCTTAGGCCCAGGTTATGGCGGCGGTACGGGCGGCGGCGCCTTTCGTCCGGGGACGGGTGGAGTTGGTTACCCGAGCTGCCTCTATTGCCCCGAACCGCAATATTCAGAAGATGCCCGCAAAGCTAAGTTTCAGGGAATTGTAGTCCTGCAAGTAATCATTCAGCCCGACGGCCACGCAACCAACATTCAGGTTGTAAAGGGCGCCGGTCTAGGACTGGATGAGAAAGCAATCGAAGCTGTGCGTACCTGGCGCTTCAAGCCCGCGGTTGGTCCCAACGGCACGCCGGTAGCAACCATTACGCCGATCGAAGTCAATTTCCGCCTCCTCTGAACCATTAGCGAGACCCAGCAAAACAGGCAGTACCCTTTACGCGCACTCCTGATCCTCTAAGCCCGGTGGCGTCTCCACTGATCTGTTAGCATGGCGGCGTGCGAATTTTCCGCGTACTCTCCATCGCATGCGTTCTCGTTAGCGCGTCGTTGATTCCGGGCGCCCGATGCTGGGCCGCACAAGCCGGCTCGGCCGCCAGTATCGAGTTCACCGCGTACGTGCGGCCATCGCAAGGCCAAGCAGAACCGGTGCGCGGAATGACGTTCTATCTGTTATCGAGAAGCCTTTCCGATATACGCAAAGAAGTGGAAAATGCCGACGGCCCGGTGGACCTTGATCATTTCGTAGCCCAACTTGACCTCTCCGCGGAGCTGAAGGTGTGGATGAAAAAGCATCGCCGCGTCGATCTGGCCGGAAACGATTTCATCAAGGAACTTACGGCAGACGATATTATCGACGTGCCGGAATTTCTGAGCGCCTACAAGAAACAGAATGGGGCAGCTCTACATGCCGTCATTCCGGAGCCCAAATACAAGAGCGGGGACGAACAGAAGAACCCGGAAAAATATAAGCTCCGCCGGGAGCAGTACCGCCAAGCGCTTCGCCACTACATTCAAGCGAACCTCGATTCCCTTCAGGGGCTCGATGCCGAACTTAGGGAAATAAATCCGAATCTGCATTGGGGCCACGTACAAAGTGAACAGCAGCGGCATATCGGACAGCGAGTCCTGCAACTAGCGCAAACGCGCTATTTGATGGCCACGGCGGTGACCAATCTCAGTGGTGGCGCTGCTTTCGAGGGCCTCGCTTCCGGACAGTACTGGATTTCCAATCTCGATACCCCCGCGCTGGCCGGCGACCTCCGGCTGCACTGGGACGTAGGCATAGCAGTTCCGCCGGCAAAAACCGCGCGTGTTGAACTGTCTGACTTAAACGCCCTCGAGAATTCCGAGCAAAACACGCGCTGACCGCAAACCTCTGTCGATCTGTCCTCGCGCATACGTGTACACATCGGCGGTACACTGAAGTTTGCCCCACACGAGAGCTATGTCTCCATCTCCCGAAAGTGCCGCTACCTCTATTTGGAAGCTGGCTGGCGCCGATGCGAAGGAACGAGAGGCGGCCGCCTACGCGCTGTTTCGGCTGGGCTGCGCCAGTGCTGAACCAGTGCTGCGGAAATGGTTCGCTGATCCAGAGTTCCGCGCCTTGGCCGCTGGTGGAACTGCGCTGCTTACGGTGGGGCTGGCGGTTCAGCCAGCGACATTTGAGGTTATTCGGGCGCGCTTCGGCCAGCCCCAACTGGCCGAGACCCCGCCGGATCAAGACGCCCTCGAATTCGAATTGAATTTTGCTCATGGCGTCCGCTTGGATGTGATGACACCACGCACCCCAGCGACAGAGGGGCCCATCGTAAAATTTCTGGCGCGCTTTGGTGAGGGCATCCAGCAGGTCGAGTGCGATGTACGCGAAGTCTCCCGAGCCACGGAAATTCTACGCCAGCGCTTTCGCATCGAGCCTGTTTATCCCGAGAGCCGCGCGGGAGCGAATCAAACGCGCGTAAACTTCTTTCTAGTGCCTGTCGCGAAGAATCGAAAGCTTCTGATCGAGCTCGTGGAATCGCCGACGAAACCGAAGAAGCGCTGAGAGCAAGCGTCAGCTTTTTGCCACCCTGAAGCCGGCATCGTAACAAGCTCGCCAAGCACGCAGGACTTCTGCCACGCTCCAGGCCTGAGCAAATGCCCCGCGCGCGATAAACGGCGCTTCGCCGTCGAAAATCTCACTAATGCTGCCCAGCCCAGCTGCCGAAAGATGGTGGGCCATTGGTTCGAGGAACGCAAAGGCCCGGCGCGGGTCTTCGTAAACGCGAAGGTAGGCCAGGACAAAAGGGCCGAGCAGCCAGGCCCAAACTGTTCCCTGATGGTAAGCGGCGTCACGCTTGGACTGCGGACCTTCGTAATGGCCGCAGTAGTTTGGGTCGGCGGCATCCAGGCTCCGCAATCCATGTGGCGTCACCAGATGTACCGCGCAGATATCTACCACGTGTTTTCTCTGTTGGGCGCTCAGCGGGCTCTCGGGAAGCGACACTGCAAAAAGCTGATTTGGCCGGAGCGAACCATCGTTCCCATTCGGGCCGTCGATTACGTCAAAACAGCATTGAAGATCGTGATTCCAGTACCGCACGAAAGCCTTTTTCACGCGCTCGGCAAGACGGGCGTACTCGTCAGCCGGCCTCCCGATCTCCGCGGCAAGTCGAGCTATTGCGTGGAGGGCGTTGAACCACAGCGCATTTACCTCCACAGGCTTGCCCATCCGCGCCGTAATCGGGCGACCGTCAACCTTTGCATCCATCCATGTCAGCTGCATTTCGGATTCCCCCGCCTGGAGCAAACCATCGGCGGGATCCACGCGAATGCCATATCGGGTTCCGCGCACGTACCAAGCGACCACGGACGCAAGGACGTCGAAAACGTCTCGAACGAGGCTCAGATCCGAGGTCTGCGTCACGTACTGCTCGAGAGCCTGCACGTACCAGAGCATCGAATCCACGCTGTTGTAGGCCGCGGGTTCGCCGTTCTCCGAAAATGTGTTGGGCAGCAGTCCCTGTTGAGCGAACTGCAGAAACTCGTGCAGCACGGACCGCGCCAAATCGGGCCGCCCGGTCTCCAGTGCCAGGCCGGGCAACGCAATCATGGCATCGCGCCCCCACTCGCCGAACCAAGGATAACCGGCCACGATCGACCATCTTTCCCGCCCGTCAGAAGCCCTGCGGCGGATCGGAAATTGCGCAGCCCCCAGTACCAGTTGCCAAATCCAATGCGGAGCTTCGAGGGCGGCTCGCGGATGTGCAGCGATCCAATATTCGAGTAGCCTCTGGTCGAGGCCCTCGCGCACGGCGAGGGCCACGCGCTTCTCGAGCGGCGGCGTCGGATCAGTGCTAAACGCAAACGTAACTGAACAGCCGGGCGACAATCGCGCTCTGAAAGCTCCTGCGAGCAAATGGTCCTCGCAATCGTCTAGCCCGCGCTCGCGTTCCGCCGCCAAATCGTAGTTTTGATACCATTCGGTGCGCGCCTCTGCCTGCGCGATATCGCTGAGCAAATAAACCGGCATCGCTCCCTCGCGAGCGACTACACATAAGCCGCGGGGAAGCGATGTGACCGATGTCTTCCAATCAGGCGCCCGCGTCGTCACGTGAAGATTCCGGTAGTTCACCAGGACCTTGATTTCCAATCCGGCTTGGGTCGAGCCATAAACGAGTTCGTAACGAATAAAAGTTGTGTTTGCCCCGTCCTCCATCCAAACGCGCTTTTCAAATATCGCGTCCGCGCAGGCGAATCTCCACACAGGCATAGAGCCCGCGAGATGAAATTGCTCAATCAGTTGAAATCCCTGAGGCTGGACGGCGCCGCTCGACCAACGATTAGCGCCTAGGGCGTAATCGCGGCCCGCATAGTGGAGGACCTCTTCGGCTTTTGAAACCAGGAGAACTCGGCCTAGCTCGGGAACGGCAGCTATCAATAGGCCGTGGTAGCGTCGCGTTACTAGGCCACTGACCGTGCCGCATCCAAACCCGCCCAACCCATTTGTCACCAGCCACTCCCGTTCGCTTCCCGTATCCAACGAGCCGCAGATTTCTGGGCCCATTTTGACGACGATCGGCGCGCTCAAGCCTCACGTCCTGCCATAGACGGGAATGGCCGCGCCGTGAATAATGCGGGCCTGCTGGGAGCACAGAAAGAGGATTACGTCGGCAATCTCTTCCGGCTTGGGCCAGCTTGCGTAATCTGCTGCAGGCATGGCCTGTCGGTTTGCAGGAGTGTCGAAGATGCTAGGTACGACGGAATTGACGCAAATCGGATACGATTTAAGTTCCGCGGCCAGCGAATCGAATAGCGCCAGTGCCCCAGCCTTTGATGCGGCATACAGAGCCGCTCCCGGAGACTGGCCATATCCGGCCCGCGAGGCCACGTTAACCATCCAGCCGCGGCTCTGCCGAATCATGACCGGAATTACGGCCCGGGCCAGCACAAATCCGGCTTTCAGATTGAGTGACATCATCTGCTCGTAGCTCGCCAGATCCTCTTCCCAGATTCGCTTATCGCCATGGTAGCCGCCGATGGTGTTCACCAGAATGTCGAGCGCGCCGGTGTTCGCAAGGATGCTCTCGATCATCCGCGCGACGCCGACGGCATCGGTCGCATCAACCATTACACCTGTCACTCCGTGCGCGCTACCCTTGGACTGCGAAGCGAACCCGTCGAATTCTGGCTGGCGCCTGTACGTCACAATTACGCGTGCGCCCTCACGTGCGAAAGCTGCCGAGACGGCACGCCCCAGCGCCCCGGTACCGCCAGCGATGAGCGCGACCTTATCCTCAAAGTGAAGTTCCGGCATCATTGCTCACTTACAAGTCTGATCGTGCATTTTTGTACTAGCTTGCGTGCGCCCCACTCTGTTCGAGGAGTTCGGCCATCAGTGCGGTCCATCCCGTCTGGTGCGCGGCGCCCAGCCCGGCGCTGGTCTCGCCGTAAGCCCCTTTGGTCTTCGCGGGTCATTTATTGTCGGCGCGGATTTCGCGAAGGGCGACGGTTGGGGTTCTTCCAGTGGGCATCGTGGGCGATCTAGATTCTACCTCTTCCGAGCAAGCTCATCCCCAATCTGGCAATTTACGGAGGCCAAGCATGGCTTCCGCGGCCCATCGGCCCAAATGAACCGAGAGCGCTACGCCTTGGCCGGCGTATGCGCCCAGGACAATCACGCGGTCGCTCCGGCCGTGGTGAATAAAGATAGGACTCCAGTCCTCAGCGATTAAGATCGGCCCACCCCACCAGTGCGTGAAGCCGATCGATTTGAGAACCGGATCCAGCCCGCGCACTCGTCGCTCGATTCGCGCGATGAGTTCAGCCGCTCGGCCCGCATCGATATCTAGATCGATAAGCTTGCGCCAATTCTCTACGTCGATCAGGCCGCTTCCGAAAATGACTCCGCCAGTGGGCAGCATGCGTCCCCAAAGATAAGGAAGATCGACGGTATAAAATGGCTTTCCCGAAGCTAGCCCAAGCACTTCCAGTTGCGCGGGCTTCAGAGGTTCTGTCGCAAGCGCGAGCGTAAACTTCGGCTCGGCGCGCCCGGCGAGGCCGCTCAGTTCGAGCGACTGGGCATTCGTGGCGATGAGCGCATTTTCGGCGCGGATTTCTTTCGCCCCGAGCTTAAGACATAACGGATTCTGAAAACCGATCTCATCGATACGCATCCCTTCATAGATGTGCACGCCCAAGCGATCGGCTGTGCGAGCCAGTTGGCTGACCAACTTCCCTGGATCGACCGTTCCTCCCGCCACTTCGGCGACGACGCGCAGCTTGCCCGAATCAGACCACGCTATGGGCGAATCCTTGCGCCCGCCCTTTCGGCCAATTTCCCAGGCTCCTCGCAGGTCGAAGTCGCAATCCACGCCAAGTTCGGCGATCGTCCGGCCAAAACCGCCCAAGACGTCGCCCAGTCCCGGAAGGTCGCCGGCAGAGCTTTCCGCAAGAACCATACCGCCCGTGTTGCCGCTGGCACCCGCGCCGATGCTTTCTGCTTCGAAGACGGCGACGCAGTTCTCCGGAGCCAGGTGACTCAGCCAAGCCGCGGCCGCTAATCCCGTGAATCCCCCGCCAACTACAGCGAAGTCGACTTGCCCGGGAAGCAAGCGCGGCAAGGGAAGAAAGTCAATCGTCCATGGAGACTTTCCCCAGCGCTTTTTGGCAGCTCGCGATCCGTGCGGTGCATTAGCCACGTCGGGCCTCTATCCTGCTCTGACATATCTAGCAGAAATAACTGTAGTCCCTTAGATGCATAGATGCCGTCAGCGCTCGAATCGCCTCTGTTGGCGCGCGACGATAACCGGTGCTACCATCGCCTTCCGCTAGGTGTAGGAGGGTCTCAGATGAGAATCAGAGTTCGTTCCTATGTGTTTCTGATCGCACTGACGGTCGCGACCGTGCTCGCCGTCGCCTTGGCCGGCACGAGAGTTACTGACCAGACCGCTTCGAGTGGTTCGACAGCTCAATCGAAGGCTCAAGCGGGGTCCAAGACGCCGTGGGGCGCCCCGGACCTCCAAGGCACCTGGAGTAACACGACGGTAGTCCCATTCGAGCGCCCCAAGGAGTTTGGCAACCGCGAATTCATGACCGACGCTGAGCACCAGAAAGCTGAGGACGCGCTGCTTAAGCGCGACGCGCTCCCCGGGCGCGACAGTCGCGAGAGCAACGGGAAGGACATTCGCGGCACCGAAAAAGACGTCGCCCGCGCCTACAACGAGCACTGGTTCGGCGATAAACCCACGGAAGTAGGCCGCCGCACCTCGATGATCATTGATCCGCCCGATGGCCGGATGCCGGCCTTCACACCGGAAGCGCAAGAGGGAATCAGCAAGAAACGGGAATACCTCCAGGCGCTCCTGCAAGGCACCTCCGGCGGCAAGCCCGGACCGATCTCGCCGCTCCGTAACGCGCCGTCGCCCGACTACAACCTCGATCGCATGAATCGCTCCGACGGCCCTGAGGACCGCAGTTCCGTCGAGCGTTGCCTGCTGAATGGCCTTCCGGTGATTCTCCCGGCAGGACTACTGACGCCGGATGGAAGGCCCTTCGGCAATTTCGGCGGCGTGATGCGCATCGTGGAGAGCCCCGATTCGGTAGACATCTATTACGACATCGGCCAGGGCACGGGCTTCAATCGCGCCATCCCCATCAAGAATCGGCCGCATCTGCCGAAGGACATTCGCCAATACTGGGGTGATTCCATTGCCCGCTGGGAAGGCGATACCTTGGTGGTCGACGTCATGAATTTCAGCCAGGAGACCGAGTTCCGCGGCTCACGCGAGAACCTGCACTTGATCGAGCGCTACAAGCGCATCAACCCGACAACGCTGCAGATCACGACGACCGCCGAGGACCCGACCACTTGGGTCAAACCGTTCACCTTCGTACAGGAACTGCGGAAGAATGCCGACAAGCCGAACATGGTCTACGAAGGCGGATGCCACGAGGGCAACTACGGACTCCTCGGGATGTTGGCGAATACGCGCGCGGCGGAGAAGGCGTTCGCCGATGGAAGGGGTCCTGATCCGGCACTTGAAGACAACGCGACGGGCGGAGGAGACCAATAGTCTTTTCTCTCTACTTTGACAGGCACGCCCTTTCCGTATGCCTTCACTTCTCTGTGACCTGTGTGCTAAGAGCCTCTGGACACCTGCCTTCCCGACGTAGAATTTGCCGGGCTGAAGCCCGGTACAACGTGTCGACCCTCAGCATTCGCGCTCGCCTGGCGCCGCCCTTCAAGGCGGCATCTTTCTTCGTAACGCAAACATCGTCCGAGCTTTTCATCGCTCGTAGAGTTTGTCGCCCGCCGGTATTTTGCGCGTGACGTCGATCGCGATGGTGTCGCCCTCCCAGTGCTTCACCAGTTGTTTCTTGCGCAGATGGCCCAGGAAAGTTTCCTCCACCAGCTCAACGCATTTGTATTCCATCAACTGCGCGTTGGCTTCGAGCTGACGGTACAGGACCATATTCATCTTCCACGGACGGGTAAAGACATTCGGATCTTCGATGGTCACCTCGTACCGCAGCGCGTCAGGCCGCAGCGAAGAGTTGATCGGCGTAAAGCGCTCGACAACGTGCAGCGCGTCGCTATGGAAATCGCCGGAGCGCGAGAACCAGGTCCGGTCGTTGAAATGGCTCACGTCCACGACCAGCGTGTTGCCTTCCCAGTGACCCACCGAATGGCCCATCCAGGTGTCCGCCGGCGGCGGGTCGACTGGGTCGAGGTGGATGGTTCGGCTGGCGCCCGCAAACTCGAACGCCATCTCAATCTTGTTCGTGCCCTGCGTGATCTGAAACGGATAGGGCATGTACATGGCGCGCGGAATCCCAGGCATGTAGCAGCGCACTTCGGGATCGCGATCCAGCCAGTGTTCGGCGTTGTCTTTCTTTTTCGCGGCGTCTTCGAGCTTGTACGGGATGTCATTACCTTCGACTACGCCGGGCCCCGGGGGCACCCCGCCAACCGAGCCGAGCGCCAGAACGGGAGCGGCCAGCACGGGGACGTCCGGGTAAACGCCGGGCTGCGCGACCG
This sequence comes from Acidobacteriota bacterium, assembly GCA_003223325.1. Taxonomy (GTDB): domain Bacteria; phylum Acidobacteriota; class Terriglobia; order Acidiferrales; family UBA7541; genus Palsa-189. The sequence continues at coordinate 36,914 of QHYS01000166.1, read as the reverse complement.
CCGGACGCATCCCATGGGCCAGCAGGTCCCAATTCGCCGTATTCGTCGCCTGCCAGATGCCATTCAAGTTGGGATGTACCTCTGTGCTGCGCGTTGTCCGAGTCGCCTGGCCGGTCATCCGGATTGTGGCCAAACAAAACACGGCGCCCATTGTGGCGCTCGCAATTAAGGCAGCCGGGACGTTGAATTGGCTTCGCATATTGGTTATCTCCATTTCGTTCGTGATGGCGACATAAGGTAACGAGGTAAGAGCGTCGCCGTCAACCAACCGTGACTCAATCCTCTGGACACTAGCATGGTCCTTGACGATAATGATGCGATCTGGCGGTTGGTAGCCGCCCTGGTTGCCGGGGATACGCCCTTCCTCTGGTTGTTGTTGCAGTCAGGGAGGTATCAGATGCGCACTCGACTTTTGAAGTCCATCGGAGCAGTGGCGGTCATCATCTCGGTCTTCGTATTTTCTAAGCCGTCGCAGGTGACGGTCGCGCAAGAATCTCCGACGCCTTCGGCGAAGCCGGCGCCAACCCCAGCGCTGAAAACGCCATGGGGTGAACCAGATCTGCAGGGCATTTGGACCGACGAATCCGACACGCCCTTGCAGCGCTCCCCCAAGTATGCGAACCAGGAGTTTTTCACCGAGGCGCAGCGCGCCGAATTGGATAAGGAGCGGGCGGCGCTGCTCGGCCGGGACAAGCGCGTGGAACGCGGGACCGAACTCGACGTCGCCGGCGCTTACAACGCAGTCTTCCTCTCCGTGAAGCACACCGGTGCGCGCACGTCAATGATTGTGGATCCGCCCGATGGCCGGATTCCGCCACGGAAGCCCGAGGCTCAGAAGATCGCCGCCGCCGATCGGGAATTTCGTCTCGCTCTGTTGCAATCGACCGAGACCTGTAAGAACACGTCGGTAGCGTGCAGCGGCGGCAAGTACGATCCGACTCCCTCTGCCCGACGCGCCGAGCGTCTTTCTCGCTACAACACGGCGCGCATGAATCGCCATGATGGACCGGAGGATGGCGCGTTGGGGGACCGCTGCTTGACAGGCGGACTACCCGAATTCGGAACCGCGTACGGCGGGAGCTTCCGCCGAATTGTACAGACCGCTGGCGGCATCTCGATGTTCTACGACGTGGGACAGGGGCAAGGCTGGCAGCGGAACATCGTTATGAACGGAAGTCCACACTTGCCGGCCAGCATCCGCCAGTGGTATGGCGACTCGCGCGGCCGCTGGGAGGGCCATACCCTGGTGATCGATGTCACGAACTTCAGTCCCAAGACGGATTTTCTGGGCTCGCGCGAGAACTTGCACTTGGTCGAGCGCTGGACGCGTACCGGGCCGAGCACGCTCGAATACTCCGTCACGATCGAAGATCCTACGGTGTGGACTCGGCCCTGGACCGTCAAACAAGAGTTCACCAGGCAAAGCGACAGGGAGAACAAAACGTATTACGAGCCCCGCTGCGTTGAAGGAAACTATGCCTTCCCTTCGATGATGCTGGCAGCGCGCCGGGAAGATCTTGCCTTTGCGGAGGGACGAGGTCCCGACCCGGCGACAAAAGATAACGCCACAGATTTCGTGGGCGTCGAAGAAGATCCGTTGCAGTAGAGCCCGCAGAAGCAAAAGGAGGACATCATGCGCGACCGGTTCTCACGCTCGTTGATCACGGTCGCCATTGCCGCGGCCGCGGTCGGCGCCATCCTTTCGGTGCCCATTACACGAACTTCGGCTCAGGCTCCGGCGGCCTCCCTGAAAGCCTCCGCGCCAACCGCAGTGCTGAAAACGCCGTGGGGCGAACCAGATCTGCAGGGCATTTGGACAGACGAATCGGATACGCCCTTGCAGCGCTCGCCCAAGTATGCGAACCAGGAGTTTTTTACTGAGGCGCAGCGGGCCGAGCTGGATAAAGAGCGCGCGGCGCTGCTCGGCCGGGACAGGCGCGTGGACCGCGGCACCGAGCTCGATGTCGCCGGCGCGTACAACGCGCAGTTTATGTCCGTCAAGCACACCGGCGCGCGCACCTCGCTCATTGTGGATCCGCCCAATGGCCGCATTCCGCCGCTCACGCCGGAGGCTCAGAAGACTGCTGCCACCGAGCGGGAATTTCGCCTCGCCCTGTTGCAATCGACCGAGACTTGCAAGAAAAAGTCGATAGCGTGTAACGGCGGGAAGTACGATGCGACGCCCTCGCCGCGATTCGCAGAGCTTCCTCCTCGCTACAACACGGCGCGCATGAATCGGCGTGACGGTCCGGAAGATGGCGCGTTGCCGGACCGCTGCTTGACGGGCGGGCTGCCCGAATGTGGAGGCGCGACCGGCAGCTTCCGGCGAATTGTGCAGACCCCTGGCTGCATCTCGATATTCTACGACGTGGGCCAGGGGCAAGGCTGGCAGCGGAACATTGTCATGAACGGAAGACCGCACCTGCCGGCCAGGATCCGCGGCAATACACTGGTGATCGACGTGACGAACTTCAGCCCAAAAACGGATTATCAGGGCTCGCGTGAGAATTTGCACTTAGTCGAGCGCTGGACGCGGACCGGACCGAACACACTTGAATACGTCGTCACAATCGAAGATCCTACGGTGTGGACCCGGCCTTGGACCGTCAAACAAGAGTTCACCAAGCAGAGCGACGAGGAGAACAGAATTTATTATGAGCCTCGCTGCATTGAAGGAAACTATGCCTCGCCAGGGTTGATGCGGGGACAGCGCATGGCAGAGGCCGCTTTTGCGAAGGGAGAAGGTCCCGACCCGGCGATAAGCGACAACGCTACAGATTTTGTGGGTGTCGAAGAGGATCCGTTGCAGTAACGCCGATGAAGGTAAAGGAGACGATCATGCGCGGTCGATTCTCACGTTCGATGACAACGGTCGCCATTGCCGCGGCCGCTGTAAGCGCACTCACTTCGGTGTCCATCACACGGACCTCGGGCCAGGCTCCCGCCGCTCCGGCGGCGCGGCCGGCCCGCGTCGGCGGAAAGCCCAACTTCAGCGGCATCTGGCAAGCCAATAACGAAGCCAACTGGGATTTGCAGGCACATGCGGCGCTACCCGCCGCGGTCACGCAACCAGGCATTTATCCTTATGACTACGCTCGGGTGCCGGCAGCGCCGGTTCTCGCGCTTGGCGCCGCGGCCGCCGTACCCGGATCGCTCGGAGTCGTGCAGGGCGACGGGCAGATCCCCTACAAGCCGGAAGCCCTGTTGATCAAAAAGGAGAATGCCGAGCACTGGATCGACCGCGACCCGGAACTGAAGTGTTACTTGCCCGGCATTCCGCGCGCGATGTACATGCCCTATCCTTTCCAGATCACGCAAAGTACGGACAAGATTCACATGGCCTACGAATTCTCGAATACCGCGCGGACCATCCATCTGGACAAGGTCGCAGGGCCGCCGGACGATACCTGGATGGGTCATTCCGTCGGGCGGTGGGACGGAGACACGCTTGTCGTCGACGTCACTAATTTCAACGACCGGAGCTGGTTCGACCGCGCCGGGAATTTCCATAGCGACGCGCTGCACCTGGTGGAGCGCTTCTCGCTGATGTCGCCTGATATCATTCGCTACGAAGTGACGATGGAGGATCCGAAGGTTTTTACGCGGCCGTGGCGGATTGCCATGCCGCTCTACCGCCGGGTCGAACCCAACATGCAGCTACTCGAGTTTCGCTGCAACGAATTCGTCGAGGAGTTCATGTATGGAGGTCTGCGCAAGAAACAACTGGTGAAGCACTGGGAGGGCGACACCATAGCGGTCGACATCACGCGCAAAGTGCCGGCCGGCGACAAATTCTATGAGTGGTACGGCGGAGACGGCGGTAAATGACATGGAGGGCGCCAAATATCCTGAATAGGGATATCGAGCCGCCGCGGGCCACGGCGTCCATCTTGATTTACACGCGGCAGGAGGATTGAAGTCGATGCGAGCGAAGCTTGCCACAGTAGTCTACGTCGTGGGTCTGGTAATGTGCGGAGGCGCGACGTCGATGTTGGCGCACCACGCCTTTGCAGCGGAGTTCGACGCGAATAAACCGGTGAGTTTCAAGGGGACGATCACGAAAATGGAATGGGTAAATCCCCACACCTGGTTGCACGTGGATGTGAAGAAGCCCGACGGCACGATTGAAAACTGGGCCATCGAAGCGGGTACGCCGAATGTTCTGTTCCGGCGCGGCTTCACGAAAGAATCTCTGTTGCCTGGCACCGAGATCGTAATCGATGGTTACCAGGCAAAGGATGGGTCGCACCGAGCCAACGGCAGGGATCTTACGCTGCCTGACGGACGCAAGTTGTTTCTCGGCTCGTCCGGAACCGGCGCTCCCTACGAGTTGACGCCGGGCAGCCAGGACAAAAAGTAGCCGAAGCGGCGCTCGATATTAGTTGCGCACGATCGTACCTCGACTCGTGGGAATCACCGCGGTCGATGACGTTCGGGACGAGGTAGAAAATTGATCCCGAAAGCTTGAGATCAATAGAAGTGGGTTCCAAGTGTCGGGTCGTTTGATAACTTTGCTTCCTGCTTTGGTCTTGGTGCTCTGTTATTTGATGACGGCACCTGACCAAGCTCCAGCATACATGGCGCAGTGGACGAGTGAAGTGCGGCGCAATGTCCCCGTACCCCCTTCGCAATTTGCTTCGGCATTGGCGCGCTTTGTCATTTTTCGGAGAGCCGCACCATTCAGGGCAACGCTCTTGGAGGGCAATAGTAACCAAGGAACCGGAAGCGCTCTTCTCAATTTCTTCAGACGGATGGCGGATTCATCCTGGAGCGTCGGCCTTCACGAATCGCGGTATGCTTATGACCTAATAGAATCGATTCACGTCTGGGCGTTGTGTCTTTTCTTCGGCTTGGCGGTTATGTTCGACCTGCGTCTCCTCGGTTGGACCATGCGGAGTGTGCCCGTATCCGAAGTTGCCCGGCGCCTGTTGCCGTGGACCGCGGTTGGGTTCGTTGTGATGGTCATCAGCGGAGCACTTCTGTTTTCTGCTATACCCCTTCGGTCCTTTCAGAATATTTTTTTCAGGACCAAAATGATTCTGTTGATGGTGGCAGGTATTAACGTGTTGATCTTTCACTCGGGTGTTTATCGGCGGGTCATCTCGTGGGATCTGGACCTGACACCGCCCAGGGCCGCCAGAGTTGCTGGCGCCCTCTCTCTCGTCCTCTGGGTCGCTATCGTTCTTTCCGGAAGGATGATTGCGTATAACTGGTTCGACTGCGACAGACAGCCGCAACCGGCAATCATTAATTTCCTCACCAGCTGCGTACCGACTGAAGCGGAGCACTGATGTCACTGCTGAGTTTCTTTCAGTGGTGCGAACAGTCGGGAATCGGCGAAGCCATAAGAAGATCGGCTTGGCTTTTCCCTCTAATCGAAGCGATACACCTCCTTGGCCTTGGATTGATTGGGGGAGCAGTGCTGGTCGTCGACCTGCGCCTGTTAGGTCTTGGGTTGCGGCGCCAGTCTGTCGCGCAGCTTGCACGCGATGCCCAGCCCTGGCTGATCGGCAGTCTTGTGTTGATGATCATCACAGGCAGCCTGCTGTTCTTATCCGAAGCGATAAAGTGTTATTACCATCCCGCTTTTTGGCTGAAGATGACGTCGCTGTTTCTGGCAATCGTCTTTACTTTTACGGTGCAGCGAAAAGTGACCATGGCTGATCAGACTCGAGTAAGGCCCCTTTGGGGCAAAGTAGTGGCCCTGGTCTCGGTCCTTCTGTGGTCCGGGGTGGGCATCGGCGGACGCTGGATCGGGTTTTCGTAGCGAAGGCGCTCCCTCCTTCGCTACGCGGCTACGTGGCCGGTGAGGGGAGGCGCTGGCGCGAAAGTAACCATCGATGCCAGGCTTCCCAAGTGTTGCCGACGAGCACGCCCGCGAGAAGATAGTAGGCCGCACCCACCCACTCAAAGATTGCGTAGCTGGCCAGCGCAACAAGCACACCACACACAATCTGATCGGGATACCTCACGGGCGAGGTCGGCGGATCAGTCAGGATAAAGAACGCAAAAAAGATCACGGCATGTAGATCTGGCGGCCGAAAGATTTCGGCGACTTTCCCCGGATCACTAAGGAAAGTCGTGAGCGTAAACAGGCCGAAGTAGGTGCCTAAGAACACGAGCACCAAAGGAATCTTGTTCACTCGATCCGCAATGAACGTGCCGCTCGCCACGAGCACCATGAAAGCGAACGGCGTTATCTCAGGTAATGCGCCCCACCAACTCTGGCCCGTATTGAAAATGTAGAATGTGGTAACCAAAGCCAGAGCTGCTGGATTAAAGATATTGGACGAACGAGTCCTCGCGATGTGCTTGCCGGCAATCGCGACCGCCGAGGTGCAAGCGGCGATGTACCACGGTTCGTGTGGGGTCAACACCATGGCTACAATCAAACCAGTGAGGACCGCTGCGCTCGGAAATTCCCAGACGCCTCGTATTCTCCGGAGCATCAACATGTCGATCGCGCCAGCGAAAGTAACGGCAGTCACCAGGCCGGGGGCCACTAATGCGAATCCCTCGCGTGGCGCGGCAAAAGTAACCAGAAGCGCCAAGACAATGATAAGCAGACCCTTGGGCGTCTGGAAAAATCGCCAAATCGGGGAGCTAGTGACGTTCCAACCTGTTGCTGCGATTTTCAGCCAGCCAAGCACGGCACCTCTAGCCATCGGGTCGAAATCGGTGGGACGGCACTAGTGGTAGTCACGCATCCCTCGAGTCGCATATTGCTCTAGCTCCGGAGAAATGATAAGCCCATCCACACCCAAGCGATCGAACAGTTGCATTCCCTCGGCCGGACCCAGACTGAAAGCTGCTGTTGCGAGCGCATCCGCCAACATGGCAGTAGGCGCTATAACCGTCACGCTCGCGACGGCATTCGCTGACGATCCAGTGCGCGGATCGAGAATGTGATGGCCGTCATGCTTTGAGCTTCGCCTCTCGTAATCACCTGAGGTGCACACCGCGCGGTTGGAAATGCGGACAGAATCGATCAATTCATCGTCGCTGCGGGGATGGCGGATTCCGATGGACCACGGCTGGCCGTCTGGGTTGCATCCTCCGAGAAAAAGGTCGCCGCCCGCATTGATCGCAAAATTCTTGCAGGGTCGCAATTCACGGGCGGCGAGATCGACTGCGAGCCCCTTCGCAACCGCTCCGAGGTCAAGGATCAGCGGGCGAAGCAAAGTGATGGTCTTGCGGTCCGCGTCGAGGCGAACGTCCCGATAATTGACCGAGCCACTGAAATCGAGAGCGGTTCGTATCGTTTTTCCGGTGCGATATTCGCGATTGAAGCCGCGCTCTTCCATGGCATAGCCGACCGTCGGATCGAATGCGCCGTCGCTCTCCTCCGCTACCGCCAACGCAAATTGCACAGCTTCATAGAGGATTGCGCTGACTCGAACGGGTGCGCCCACCCGGGTTGTGAGCTGCATCACTTCGCTTTGGGCCTCAAAGCGCGTGCAACATTCCTCGACGCGGCAAAACCATTCAAACGCACGGTCTACCGCTTTCTCCGACCGCTCGGCCGGCCCTGGATCCCCTTCGTGACCGACCACGTGGCCCACTACATGTATGGTCACGAAGGTTCCCATCAGGGCGACGGTGCGGAGGACCTCGTCACTCCGTCGCTTTGGACAAGGCTGCGATAACCGCATCGGCGAATGCATAGCTACTCTCGGTGGCTCCCGACACGTAATCGACTTTCGGACTCTGCCTTTCGACCACCTGTCCAGGCAAATCGGGAAACCCACCGCCTGGAGTTTTTGGAGCGATCCAGGAACAGGAATAGCGCGTCAGGCATTGGGAGATCGCAACCGAAGCGATCTTTCCGTCCTGAATCACAACGGACGCCTCGATATCGCCATGGCGGCAGCTACCCCAACCCAAGTAGACTCCATCTTTGTATCGAGCTTGCGCGGCGGTTGCCGGTTGTGCGGCCCCGTTGGCTGGCGGATTAGGGGCTGGTGATGTCGACGGCGCGGAAGGTGACGCTGAATCGCTCGACTTGCTGGGTACCGCTTTTCGAGCTGGAGCTGAGGGTCGTTTGGCATTTTTCTTGATGGCAGGAGTTTCAGAACGCAAACCCGAGGGTGTCGCTTCGATCGCCGGGCTGGTGGCCGCCGGCCGCGTCACGATGGCGATCGTAGCGGACGTTCTCTGCTGGGGTGTCTGCGAATCAAACTTATGGGCCGCAGAACTGGTTCGGTGGTAGCCCGCGGCATAGATGGCAACGATGGCAGCAGAACTCAACGTAACCAGGCTGTTCGAGGTCCTCTTGCTGGGCCCTATGCGCTCCTCAAAGTAATCTTGGGACTGAAGCGGTAGCGTTCCCACGGCTAGTCCTGCAGCGAGCAGGATGATAGCAATCCCCGTGAGTGTGCCCCATGCAGGATGACCGGCTGCAACAGAGCCGCCAAAAACAGCCAGTATTATCGCTAGTAATAAGAGGGTTGACTTATCCATCTACGGAAACCCAAGTTCAAATCGCTCAGTCTGGATTTCTTTTGGAGTGATGAGCGGGGAATTGCTTACTGTGCCTTGGAATATGTCAGGGCATACGTAGTCGATCCGCCACCCGACTCAATATCCCGCAGGACCGCCAGCTTCCCTTCGCTCAAGCTCAGAATGTCCCTTCCCCAGTTCATCCCTTTTTTGAAGTGCAGGTGCAGCTTCGTTCCATCCCAGTGCCCCCAAGTCTTCAAGGCGTTGGGATCACCAGCTGGAGTAACGGTCGGCTTGTCATCCATCGTATACGCCTCTTTTTCCGAACCCAGCTGAACGGTAATTTGATTTGCCGTCTGGGTGATGGTCATCATCTGGGGTGCTTGAGCAAAAATTTCGCGGATGCTCGCCCCATAGGCATTGTCCGCATCTCCACCTCCACCGAGTCCCCCACCCGGCCCCGGTGGGTGGCCGTTTCGGGGATCCACCGGCGGATCGATCTGGGCGAGCTTCCAGGTACCGGAGAAGTTGGCGTTTCCCTGGGCACGCATGACCGCTGGCAGCAACAGAGTCAGGAGCAGCAGTAACAAGGAAATTCGCTTTGCCATGTGCTTCACAGTCCTTTCTTCAGCCATTGACAGGGCCGCTCAACTCGATTTCTTGGGCATGAGCGGTACTGGCTTATAAAAATGGGACGGGTCGGCCCCCTGTCGCGGCCGGAACTTCTGCGGCCGCCCGCCGAAAACTTCGGCGGTAAAGAGACTGCCGTCGCTATCGGCCGAGAATTGATGCACCGCCCAGAACAGACCCGGTGCCGTGCCGTGTGTCCCCCAGGCATACAACAGATGTCCTTGGAGATCGTATTTCAGAAATTTATCGAGCGGGCCGGAGAACGCCCAGAGATAACCATCCTCGCTAACACGAATGTGGTATGGCTGGGTGACGTTGGGAAACTGGTCGAGGTACTTGCCGTTCTCATCGAAGACCTGAATGCGATTGTTGGCCCGATCGGAGACATACACGCGGCGGTTTCGGTCGACGGTAATCGAATGTGGCGTGTTGAACTGGCCGTTTCCGGTGCCGGGTGTCCCCCAGGTCAGCAGGAACTTTCCGTTCTTGTCGAACTTTACGACACGCGTATTGCCATATCCGTCGCTTACAAAAAACGTGCCATCCGGCAGCCAGGCGATGTCGGTGGGCCGCTTGAAATGTTTGTCGTCGTTGCCGGGCTCATCCCTCACTCCAAGGGTCATCAGCAGCTTCTTGCCATCATTGGTGAATTTGAAAATTTGATGATGAATGTCGTCAACCACCCAGACGTTGTGCTCGGGATCGTACGGGCTGATCAAGACGGAGTGAGGTCCACGGCCATCCTCGAAGAGATGATCCCACTGCGTCCATGCTTCGATCAGCTTGCCGCTGGCATCCACGATAGCGCTACAGTTCTTAAACACGGGCGTCACACCTGTGGCCTGCTCACCGAAAGAACCCCAGAAGCCATTGAAACTGCGCGGCAGTTTATCCGGCAGCTTCAGTTCGCCGCGGTTGCCGATAAAGATTTTGTTGGGCGTTTCAGCGAAAATTCCACCGGTCGATCCCCAAATATATCCCTTATCGGGTAGTGGCTGCGGCCAACCTTGCACTCCATCGTAGGGACCCGTGCGGTCGTCGCCGCCTTTCTCCTGGGCGAAGGTGGGCCCACAGAAGAACGACAAGCCGATTACTAGGACTAGAGAGGGGAGCGATCGGCGCATGGCAACCTTCCTTCCAAACTCTTGGCGATTTTAGGGAGAAAGTAGCACATCAGATACCAGAATCCAACTGCCCGTACCCTAAGCCCTGAAGCGCGGCAAGAGGGGGAGAGCGTTCTGGCTATCTATTTTTGCGAGATCAGCGCCGCTGAACACACCACAGTCTTTCAAGTCCTTAAGCTGGTCCGCCGCAGTCAGGTATGGGAAATCCGTTCCGAACAAAATCTGTGAAATGGGGACCAGCTTGCTTAGCGCCGACATGGCTTCGGGGTTCGTGGTCCAGGCGGTGTCGTAGTAGAACTTGCCGGCAGCAGCCGCAAATCCTGCGGGAAATTGTGATGCAAACTTGGGCGAATGGGCCAGCGCCTCGAGCCGCTCGACCAGATACGGCATCGTGCCGCCCCCGTGCGAAAAGGTCATACGAACATTGGGGCAGCGCGCGGCGGTCCCGCTGAACAGCAGGTTCGTAATGGCGCGAGTGGTGTCCGTGCCCCACTCGATCGTCCCGTCACCGATATTGGGCAAGAGATTCTTGCAGCAAATTGCGGTATTTGGGTGGGTGAAAAGAACCGCCTTGCGCCGGTTGAGTTCCTCAAAGATGGGGTTGAACGCCGGATCGCCGAGCCACTTATCTCCGTAGCTTGTAAAGAGAGCGATACCGTCGGCCTTCAGGGTATCCAAGGCGTAGTCTATTTCGCGGAGGGCGGCATCCACATTGGGCAGGGGTGCGGACGCGAAGACGCCGAATCGGCCCGGGTAATCCGTCGCAACGCGAGCGAAGTATTCATTGCATTCGCGCGTCAGTTGGACCGCCTTTGACGCATCCGCGAAGGGATCGCCCTGGGGAGCTATGGAGCAAACGACTGTAGCCACTCCGTTGCGCTCCATGTCCATCAGCCTCTGATCGAGTGTCCAGTTTGAAGCGGCGTTTGCGAACCGCTGAGCGCCAAATGCCTGAATCAAGCTCGGAGGAACGAGGTGGTAGTGGACATCAATGCGTCCCGCCTTTGCTGCGCTGGCCGCCGGCGCGCTCTGCGCAATCAATGGTGATGAGGAGAGCACTGCACCGGCACCAGCGAGGAGAATCGACCCCATAAATTCGCGGCGCGAAGGACGGAGGTGCAAGTGTTGCTTCGTGTCAGACTTCGCGAGGCCCGTGAAAAGCTTGTTATCGGGTTTGCGCATCAGACTCTCGCCTTCAAGGATTCTCAATCGCCAGCCCCATAGGGTAGTAGATAGCGGGTATCTACGACAAGTGGCCCTAGCACTGAGTTGGTTTGGAACAGAGCCTAACATTCGTCGCCAATGACGGCTTTCAACCGATGATCGGGCAGACCATCTCGCACTATAAAATCGTGGAAAAGTTTGGCGGCGGGGGGATGGGTGTGGTGTCTGAAACGCCAAGATCTGCTCCAGGGAACCCACGTCGTGGAGTCCGATATCGGGCGCGTCCATGCGCTATCCGGCAACAAAATCGAAGCTGAGAGGTTGATTGCGGAGCTGAAACAGGAGTGCGCGCATACGTTCATCAATCCTTATGTAATTGCTTTAATTTATATGGGTCACGGTCAGAAAGACCGGGCCTTGGAATGGCTGGAAAAGGCGTTTCACGAACGCTCCGACATGCTTGTGTACCTCAAGGTTTGCCTGAGGCTCGATGCGTTGGGCTCAGATCCGCCCTTCGCGTACCTGGTCCGCCGTATGAACCTGCAACCCTAACGCAAACATCATTTGATGCGCTCGTCACCGGGCAGATGGAACCTGAGCTCCTTGCCGTTGGAGGTGAGTTTCCCGTCGCCGTCGCGAATATAGCCGTTCGGCGCGCCATTCTTGCTGGCATGAAAAGTGATGGTGATCGGGTCGCCAGGCTTCAGGCTTGTCTGCTTCCAACCGACCCGCGCCAGCCACAGTGGATTGTACAATTCAATTGTCCAGTGCTGGACCTCGCCCCTGTCATTCTTGGCGTCGAAATGCAGGAGGCAGTGCGGATTGCTCCAATCCAAACTCGTTACCGTACCCTCTAGCGTGATGGATTTCTGCAACTCGTAAGCCGCCGCGCCATGATGCGCGGACATCGGCTGGGGGGCGGTGGTAAGCAGCGCCCCTACGGCGCAACCGGCGACAACGGTCATTTTTGTGAGCTTCATTGTGAGTGGTGCGGCGCGTGCAAACCACTGCGCTGCGAACTGCGGATCAACAGTTCAAATGTCGTTGGCGGAGGCGAACGGCGTTAGCGTTCGGTTGTGCGCTCGTCGCCGGCCTGATGGAAACCGAGTTCCTTGCCGTTGAAGGTGAGTTTGCCATCGCCGTCACGAATATAGCCGTTCGGTGCACCGCTCTTGGTCCCGTGGAAGGTGATGGTAATCGGGTCGCCGGCCCTCAGGCTGGTTCGCGTCCACCCGGCCCGCGTCATCCACAAGGGATTGTACAATTCGATCGTCCAGTGCAGCACTTCGCCCTTGTCATTCTTGGCGTCGAAATGCAGGAGGCAATGCGGATTGTTCCAGTCCAGGCTCGTTACCGTACCGTCGAGCGTGATCGATTTGGACATATCGTATGCAGCCGAGCCGTGATGGGCGAACATCACCCTGGGGGCGATCGCAAGCAGCGCCGCTAGGGTACAACCTGCTATAACTGTAGTCTTTGTGGCCTTCATTGCAGTCCTCATTGTGATGTTCATTGCCATTGTAATGTTCATTGCCAGAACCCTCCTCACGCGGAGTAATCAATTCTTAGGTTTGGTCTTAAGATTCGGCTGGGGGGCTGGCTTGTCCTTGTCGTTTTCCTCAATGATTTGCGACTTGAAACTCTCCTGATTCGTCGGAATGCAGAAGGATTCACCAAACTCCCAGGTCGGCTGAAGCGTGAAATTGACCCCCATCTTCCAGGGTTGTGTATAAGATTTTGGATCCTCGATGGTGATTTCGAGCTGCATGTGCTTCGCGTCAACACGATGGAAACGCTCGATGAGGTGAAGCGCCTCGCTGTGAGGATAACCGGCGCCATTCAGCCAGGTCTTGTCGTTGAATCCGGTGGTATCCACGACCAGATCGTTGCCGTCCCAGTGCCCGACGGAAAACCCCAGCCACAACGGATCGGCATCTTGCGGCGGCTTCCGGCCGTCCATCCAGATGGTACGGAACGTGTGTATCGACTCATAGAACAGGACAATTCGCTGCGGAGTCTGGATAAATTCGACTGAATAACCTCCGATTCCGTAGATATGCGGCACGCCGGGAGGCTCGCACCGAAAAGTGGGATCGGCACTGATGGTACGATCGCTCTTGAGTTCCGCGGTGTTGGCATTGAACCTTGCCTGCGCCTCCGGCGTCATCGGGGAAACGGCTCCCCTCACACGCAGCCCTCCTCCAACACCTCCGAACCACAGACCGGAAAGGTCACGGGGCGTCAAGGCAGCTTCTGTCTTCGCTGCTCCTGCATTTGCTGTTTTCGGCGAGGCAGCCGCCTGAGAGCACATAGACATCGGAACGACGAGCGTCATCGCCAAGACGCCGATCGCTCCGATAATCCGCACGGGAGAAGAAGAGGGCCCCTGTACACTCTTGCGTAACACTGGTTGAACCTCGTCAGCCGAACCTCGCTGGATGCTACTGCGACCCCTCCCTTTAGGTCAAGAGAGTCTGATTTTACTTCACGCGCTGTCCCAGGCTGCACACGCCAGTTCACCGAATAGGGCGACTAACTCACCGTGTTACAGCCGCAATTTTGAGGGAACACGAGCGCTGAAGGCCGTGGCGCTACGTTTCGATCTTTGGGACCCGGCGGCAGAAGTCCGAGCACGTTAACTTTGCGCGCCAAGGCGCCAAGGACAGGCCGTTGCGCCGCGAGCGGCTAGCAAGCATATACTAGGTGCCCCCCGGGGGAGGTTCCCCGCAGACTTCGAGGAGGAGACGCCGTGGAACATATCATCGTAAACTTACTTCGGGACTTCGACCAAGGGAAAATGACTCGGCGGCAACTGATTCAGCCTGGCGCTCGCGGCGACGGCAGTGTCGGCAGCCGGAGCGGCTCCGGCGGCGGCCGCGGCCGATAGTCAATTGCTCAAGGCGACCTACATTAATCACGTTTCCTATCAGGTGGCCGATTATGCGAAGACACACGACTTCTATGCGAACCTCTTCGGCATGAAGGTTACCGAAGATGACGGAAAACAGTGCCGGCTGACGTTTGGCTACAACATCCTCATTGCGCGGACGCGGCCTTCAGGGACGCCGAAGGTCGATCACATTGCGTACATGCAAACTGGGACACGAGCAAAGCGCAAGTGGAAGCGGAACTGAAGCGCCGTGGTGTGAAGATTCTCCGGGGAGACACTAAGACGAGTTTCCACGTCGAGGATCCGGACGGCTTTGAAGTGCAACTCGGCGGATTGCGACAGTAAATTCGCTGCCCCGCTCATTCTTAGGGGACAGCTCTAAGCCTACTTCGCTTTGTCAGAAGTCTTGTCTAAGCCCTCGGAGGCGGGTCCGCCATAGAATTCGTTGTATTCCTTTGTCTGGGACGGCGAGCACTCCTGCTCAAAAAAATCGAAGCCGGGTGATTGCAACCTCAAGGACAATCGGTCGAGGGCCACCCAGGGCTTTGTGTAATATTTCGGATCTTCAAGGATGATGGTCATTTCCAGGTGTTTGGCGTCCACGCGGTGATAGCGTTCGATTACGTGAAGGGCGGTGCTGTGGGGACGACCCGCATTATCGAGCCAAGTCTTGTCGTTAAATCCGTTCGATTCTGCTTCGAACGTGTAATCGTCGATCCATTTGCCTACCGAGTATCCCCACCACCTCGATTCTGGAAGGTCAGGTAGATAACTCCAACTGGGTTCCTCGGCATTCTTGGGCAGTGCTCGTCCGTCGGTCCAGATCACCCGCCATTTCTTGTTAAATTCATACAAGATCACCACATTATCGGGATTCTGCATAATCCAGCTGGTTCTGAAATTGTGAAGGGCGATGCGAGGAAATCCTTGGGGATCACATCCCGGCATGGGATCGTTGGTTATTGGCCATATATGCTTTCTGCCCCTCAGGGGTAAAAGGCGGCTCATGCCCGGGCTTCCCATCCGCCGGCACCGCTTTCGCACCATCTGCGCCGACGTCGTCCCCTAATGAACGGGCGGGCTCCCAAATGCCCGACAAGTCACGGCGTGGAGCAGGTCCTGGCTTCTCATTGGGGACATCGGGATCGTATACCGCTCCTGGTTCCCTATTAAACGGTATTACGACGGTTTGCCCATGTGCAAGAGGTGGGAACGTCAATGCCGCAATTATGACTGCCGATACCGCTGCGACGGTGAAAAATCCGGAACGCCTTGACATCGAAAAATGCCTTTCAGATTTAAAGCAGCTTTAGATTCCCCGCTGTCTCCGCGCCTCAGGCCCTTTCCGCCCGAGGCAACTTCTCACTTGGGATCTTCTTCGGGTTTGGAGGCATCGGGTTTGTAGATGCCTGACGATCGCGTATTTAATACCTTACCATCAGCGAGGACGACAGAAAGCATACTTCCGCCGGGTTTGCCGTTCCGCAGCGGTTCGAGAGTGACGGTGACTTCGTCCCCTGGCTTAAACGAGTCGCTTCTCCATCCGTTGCCGATCATGTTGATGGGAGCTTGCGTCTCCCCAACCCAATGCGCCACTTCACCCTTATCATCGGTTACGTCAAACCTCAGGAGGCAATGAGGATTGGCCCACAACCAGACCACGACTGTCCCCTTCACCGTAACTTTCTTCTCGGTATCGAAGACCGCGTTTGCGTGATGCGCGAATAGAGGAGTCACCGAGACCAGAAGGCCTACAATCAGAAGCAGCATAGGAATATATCGATTTCGCATGGCGATTTCCTCCATCCATTCCATCTCAAGTTCTGACTGCGGGCCTGCTTGCCCGGGACACCCTGCCCCGGCGACTGGTGCTTACCTATCTTTTCTTTGCGAGATGGGGACTCCCGAAGTGCTCTTGGCCTTCTCGGCTGCAGCTTTTTCGGCTGCGCGAGCTCCCGCCAGGATGTTCACGATATCATTGTTCCCTTCAGTGCAAGCGTACTCGAACATCGGTCCCTTCATCGCGCCAAGGGGAACGATGGCTGACCAGGGCCTCGTCCACGTGGCCGGGTCGTCGATCGTGAACTTGTACTCGATGGTATTTTGATCTGTGCGCGTAAAGTACTCGGTAATTTTCAAGGTCTTGGGGTTGGCGTTTTGAAATGTGGCGCCGGGCCGAAAATTAGTGGTTTCGACGACCAGCGTATTGCCCTCCCAATGGCCGCGGGAATCGCCATGCCATGGGCGAATATTTGACGATACGTGTGGGCTTCCGTCCAAGGGAATGATCCGCGTCTCGCTGTCCCGATCGTACTCAATCAACACAGATCCTGGACTCTGGACGATGTGAAAATCACTGTCGTACCCGCCGGGAAGAATTGGCGGGTTGCCAAAGAAGAGGCAGCGCTCGCCCAAATTTAAGTCTTCGGCGACATCGGCTTTCACTGGTGCGTTCGGATTCGCGTAGTCCTGGTTGGGGCCGGCTTTCCGCGCAGCCGCCCTGGCCTTGGCCGCCTCGGGCGTCAGGGGAGGAATTCTGCCATCTGGCGGATCCACTACGAGTGACGACCGGCGGTTTGGAGCGACGCCGTGTTGCCAAGCGCTCAGCGCGTACACGGTGGAGTCATAAACCGGAGTCTCCGCAAGATCGTCAAACGTGAACTCGTAACTGTGCTGCACGCCCTCTTTGTAAATCTGAGCCTGTTCTTCGTCGGTCAAAAACTCTCTGCCACCGTATTTCGCCGGACGTTCCATGGGCGTGAAGCTCAGGCTCGTCCAATATCCCTGCAGGTCTGGCTGGCCGTCCGGCGTACGAGGCAGTGTCCCGGCCTTCGTCCTTGCGGCGGTCGCTGCGTTCTTCTTGGAGGTTTTCGTATCAGCGTTCCTGACACCACCTGACGACTGCGCCCCAACGAATGTTGGCGTGAACAAAATCATAGCCAACGCGATCCCTAAACCAGCCCGTGGAAGGCCAGAACTAATGTACATGTGGCTTCCTCCCCGACTTGCTTCGCGATCGGTCATCATATCCGACAATAGGCGGCTCCCTCAGCGGCTAGAAATCCGATAGTACATCTCAAGCGGACTTGGCGTCGAGCGATCCTCCACGGCAGCCACGGCAGGTAACTAGGGAAGAGTCTAGGGATTGCATCCATCGATTGTCAATCGCAGCCTCCCAGCTCGTCCCAGCTCGCGGGCAACTTCCAAGCGCATCTTCGTCCGCCACGTGCGTTCCTCTCGAGCCAGATTGCGGTACAATGTAAACATTCCGCCAGGAGTAACACCGTCTCTCTGTATCCGGGAGGCCTAAGATGAAAATGAGAGTCGCGGCCCTTTCTGTCGGCTTGGCATTCGCAGCCGTCCTATCGTTATCTGCCGGCCCCAAGCAGACCATGCTAATGAACCGCCTAGGTCCTTCGCAGATGACGCTCTACGTCGCCAACGTCGATGGCTCCGGCGAACATCCGCTGTTTTCCTCCTCCGGATTCGACTATAACGCATCCTTTTCGCCGGATGGCAAATGGATCGTGTTTACCTCCGAACGCAACGGCTCCGGCGAAGCCGATCTCTATCGCGTACGCGTGGATGGGTCGGGGCTGGAGCGCCTCACCGACGACCCAGCGCTTGACGATCAGGCGGCATTTTCTCCAGACGGGAATCAAGTGGCGTTCGTTTCGACCCGCGGCGCGCATACGGCCAACATCTGGATAATGGATCTCAGGACGCGCAAGCTGCGCAATTTGACGGGCGCACCGGCCTTGCAAGCGGCGGCGGGCAAGTTGGACGGCTTTTTCCGGCCTTCGTGGTCGCCCGACGGCCAATGGATCGCGTTCTCCTCGGACCGAAATTTCGACTTCAAGCCGCACGAAGTTCCCCAGCCGGGATGGGAGCATCCGCAGGAGTTGAGTATCTACATCATTCACCCGGACGGGCACGGGTTCCGCAGATTGACTACGCGGGCGGGCGTTTCCACCGGATCGCCGAAGTGGTCGCCCGATAGCAAGCGCGTGGGGTTTTATGAATTGCCCACGGCGCATACGTTCGCGGCCCGCATTTATGCACAGGGCATGGTGACCTCGCAGATCGTCTCCGTGGACTTGTCCACCGGCGCGAGGGTCGAGCTGACATCAGGACCCGGCCTGAAAGTCTCACCACAGTACTTGAGCGCGGATAAAATCGCGTATCTCATCAAAGCGGGCCCGAACGCGGGGCTAGCTTTCACGTCCGGCGGGGCGGGAGTGAAGGGAATGTTACGCAATCCGGCCTGGTCGCCGGATGGCAACCAGGTGGTTTATCAGAAGGTGGATTTCACGGCACGACCGCAGAATCAGCCCCTCTATAGCTGGGATCCGGACATGGAGGTCCAATATACCGATGTCTTCCCCCGGTTTTCTCGTGACGGGAAGTTGGCCATCAGCGACATCAGGAACCTGGCCACGACGGCGGCGGCATCGATCTCGGTCATGAACGCAGACGGTTCCGACAAGAAGGTGGTTTTCTCGGACAAGAATGGAGCGGCCTTCGTGCCCACTTGGTCTCCTGACGGGCAGTGGATCGCCTTCGGATTCGGCGGATTTTTCGGTGCGCGGGAGACAACCCCCGCCAAATTGATGATGGTGCGTGCGGATGGCTCGCAACAATCCAAGGATCTCACCAACGGCCTGCCCAATAGCGGATTCCCCACTTGGTCGCCGGATGGAAAGCAGATCATCTACCGCGTTTGGGGAGCCGGCGAGTACGGCCTGCGAGTGTTGGATCTCGCCGATGGCTCGATCAAAACGCTGACCAGGGAACTAGATAATTTCCCTGCCTATTCGCCCAGCGGCGACCTCATCACCTTCACGCGACGCGACGCGAAAACACTGGACTACGACATCTTCACCATGCGCCCGGACGGCACCAACGTTCAACGACTAACCACAACGCTGGGGAACGACAGCCACTCTTCGTGGTCCCCAGACGGGAAGTATATTCTCTGGTCCGGCGGCCGCTATGGCTTCAAGGATGAAGCGCCGCTATACGACAATTCCTTCCAGCCCTTCGCGCAGATCTTCATCATGAAGGCGGATGGTTCCGACCAGCACGCGCTCACGTATAGCCGCTGGGAAGATTCCATGCCGGCAATCGTGCCGCCGACAGCACAGAAGAGCACGCTAACCAAGCGTCTCCCATAATCGCCTTGCACCCGGGCAGGAAGGTCGTTTATGCGTGACGGTACCCGTCGCGATCTCCTCAAGAAGGCAGCAGCCGTGGGCCTGGGCAGCTTTCTTTCGACAGGGGATGCGCTAGCCCGTGTGGACCGGTTCTCGGAACAAACGGATCGAAACAGTGCTGCATCTGAATTTTTTCCCGGGTTTAAGCAACACACAAAGAAGACCTCAGGCGCCACCATCAACTTTGTTACCGGCGGGAGTGGCCCGCCGCTTTTGCTTCTCCACGGTTATCCGGAAACGCACATCATGTGGCGCAAGGTCGCGCCTCAATTGGCGCGAAAATTCACGGTCGTGGCAGCTGATCTTCGCGGGTATGGGGATAGCGGCAAACCGGCGGGAGGCGGAGATCATGCCGCTTATTCAAAACGCACCATGGCCCAGGATCAGGTCGAGGTCATGAACAGCCTCGGATTCCAGAGATTCTCAGTCGTCGGTCACGATCGCGGGGGACGAGTGGCGCATCGGATGGCGATCGACCATCCGGACAGCGTGCAAAAGCTCGTGGTCCTCGACATTGTGCCCACCTACAAGATGTTCCATAGCGTCACGAAGGAATTGGCTACTTCTAACTTTCACTGGTTCTTTCTAATCCAACCGGAACCGCTGCCAGAGACAATGATCGGCAATAGTGCCGAGTTCTGGCTCAAATCGCGGTTCACTGCGCTTCCTCCAGATGCGATCAACAAAGACGCTTTTGCCGAATATCTGCGCTCATTCCGCACTCCTGCGATGATTCACGCGACCTGCGAGGATTACCGCGCGGGCGCTTCGATCGACCTGACTCACGATGATGCGGACCTGCAACGCAAAATCAGTTGTCCGGTCCTGGCGCTGTGGGCGGAAAAAGGCGCAATGCATCGACAATTCAACGTCCTCGAGGCGTGGCGAGAGCGGGCCTCCAACGTCTCCGGCAAACCGCTTCCGAGCAGCCATTTCATCGCGGAAGAAATACCGGAAATGCTTCTGTCCGAGCTTGGCGCTTTTCTCGGCTGAAAGGAGGTCCTGTGATTACAAATGCCGGCCGAGTGTACCTCAGGCTGATCGCCGCTCTGGTCGTTGTTCTAGCGATGTCTACAGCGAAGCTGTATGTCGAGGCCCAAGTCCAACCCACCAATTCTTTGCCGAAAACCTATCGGACCATCGAAACGCGCGGGAGTACAAGGAGCACAATCAGCTCGGCTCGATCGGATCTCGACACCACTATAAAGGAGCGCCGATGAAACCTGACATTCGCAGGATTCTGGAGCTGCTTGTGGTGACCTTCGCCTTTGTGATTGCGGCATGCGCGGCACGGGCCGAAGTCACCCGGGTGGAAATCTCCAGCCGACAGGATGTGCTCGGCGGAAAAAGCTTCGGAAGCGTTGGCCCATACGAAAAGCTTTCCGGCAGGGTTTACTTCGCTATTGACCCGAAGAACCCCCACAACAAGATCGTCGCGGACCTCGACAAAGCGCCCAAAGACGCGCAAGGCCGAGTGGAATTTACCGCTGATCTCTTTATCCTGCGGCCCAAAGATCCATCCAGAGGAAACGGCGTGATCTTTTTGGATATCCCGAACCGTGGCGGAAAGGCGTTGCTAAGCACCTTCAACCATGCCAAAGGATCGCAAGATCCCGCAACCGAAGAGGAATTCGGCGATGGCCTGCTCATGCGCGAAGGCTACACACTGGTTTCGGTCGGCTGGGAGTTTGATGTTCCTAAGAAGCGAGGCCTCGTCCTCATCGACGCCCCGGTGGCCAGCGCAAATGGTAAGCCCATCACCGGCTGGGTTACGCCAGGCCCGTGGTTCATCCCGGACAAAATGGCTGACTCCTACAACTACGCGGCCGAGTACTTCACACCGATTTATCCGCCGCTCGCCCTGAATGATCCGGCCTACCGGCTCACGGAACGTCCCGCGCTGGTGTCTGCGCCGAGGCTCGTCCCTCGCGGAGATTGGCAATTCGGCCGGATGGAAAATGGCCGGATCGTTTCCGATGCGAATTGGGTCACGATGAAGGGTGGCTTCAAACCCGGTATGGTGTATCAAGTCACCTACGAATCCAAAGCTCCCCCTGTCGCGGGCGTGGGCTTCGCAGCGGTTCGCGATTTCGCATCTGCAGTGAAATACAACCCAGAGGCGATTGTGCGAGGGAAGTACGTATATACGTATGGAGCTTCTCAAGTTGGCCGCTGGCAGCGTCAAATGATTTATGAGGGATTCACCATCGATGAGCGGGGCCGCAAAGCCGTGGATGCGCTATTCATTCAGACGGGCGCCACATCGGTGGGCAGCTTCAACGAACGTTGGGCGCAGGCTGACGAACTCGGGTCGTACACGCAAACGAAATTCCCGATCCGTTATGAGACCACCACCGACCCGGTAACCGGCAGGCACGACGGCCTGGGCGCGCGTATCCCCGCTGGCCTGGAGCCGAAGATATTTCTCGTGGACACTGAATCGGAGTACTACGATAGGGGTCGAGTTTCTTCTCTGCGAGCCATCTCCCTCGACGGCCGTCAGGATTTGCCGGACCCGCCGAACCTGAGAATTTATCTCCTCGCGGGCGCCAAACACGGTTCCGGAACTTGGCCTCCCGCCGAGAACGAATCGCAACAGCTCCGAATCGATCCGCTCGATTATCGCTGGGCTCAGCGGGCTCTACTGGCGAGCTTGGATAAATGGGTGAGGCAAGGCGTTGACCCGGCGCCGAGCCGCCATCCGATGCTTTCGGACCGCACGGCAATCGAGCAAAGCACGATTAAGTTTCCCGACGTGCCGGGCGTGCAGTGGCCCTATCACGTGCCCGGAGGATACCGCAACGATTTGCCCGCCGGGCCGGTTTCGGTTCTGCCGTTCCTTGTGCCGCAGGTCGATAAGGATGGCAACGTCACCAGCGGGATTCGCCTGCCCGAGCAAGCCGTGCCGCTCGGCACCTACGGTGGCTGGGCTTTCCGAAGCCAAGCTCAGGGCCAGCCGGACACGCTCGTCTCGATGGCGGGATCCTATGTACCGTTCGCCAGGACACGCGCGGAACGGGAGAAGAATCACGATCCGCGCTTCTCTATCGAGGAGCGTTACAGCGGCCGCGACAATTACCTGCGTCGGGTCCGAACAGCCGCCAATGCGCTGGCGAAGGACCGCTACCTGTTGCAGGAGGACGTTAATCGTGTCGTGGACGAGGCCGGAAGACATTGGGATTGGACGATGTCGACGCTTGCGAGCCGCTCTGCGAACTGATACGCGGTGGTCGTTCTGAATCCTTGGTGGCATTCGTTCACATTTCGTTTCTCAAATGCCGGAGGAGCGAGCGCCCGCACTCCTGCCTTCGCCCGCGGATAAACCGGCGGGACCGGAGGCGTCACTGGCACTCTCTAGCGTGACGCAGAAATGAAGGTTCTCGAGTTTCTTCACCTGACACTTGCAGGCAACGCGAACACGAAAAGCGTCGACGCCTCCGCCGGCACGTGGCCTTTCGCTTCAGGGTAGAGGTCGGTTAGGGTACGTTCAACGATCGACCCGCCTCCTGTGCTTATTGCGATATATTGGCGGCCATTAACCGAGAAGCTGACGGGAGGAGAGGCAATCTTTGCACCGGTATTGAAGGACCAAAGTTTCTCGCCGCTTTTTGCATCCAGAGCAAACGCGTAGCCCGCGAGGTCTCCGGCAAAAATCAAATCGCCTGCCGTCGCCAATAGAGATGAGGCGTTAGGGTAATTCGTGCCGAATGTCCACCTTCTCTCCCCGGTCAGAGGATCAAAGGAGCTGATATTGGGCTTCCCGCTCGGGCTCAACTGACCGGTGAAGGTACCGCCGAAGTACCGCTCGCCTTCCTTCACATCCAGCTCCTCCGGCTCTAGCCGCGAGCAGATCTCAAAATTGTTGCTGTACCACAAACCTGTGCGGGGGCTGTAAGCCGAGTGATTAAAATTGCGCGCGCCGATCGTTCCGGGGCAGAAAAGATAATCGCTTCCCTTAGCTGGAACCACAGGCTTCAGGGGCTTGCCATCGACATCCAATCCTCCGGACCAGTTCAGCGTCTGTGCGTACGGGAAGACCTTCACGAGTTTGCCTGTTTCCCGGTCGAACACATAGGCATAGCCGCCTTTATTGGAATGGATCACCAATTTGCGGCGCTGACCATTTTGGTCGACGTCAATCAACACCGGTTCTGCGTTCGCGTCGAAATCCCAGAGGTCGTGTGGAATCTCCTGGAAGTGCCACCTCAGTTGTCCGGTATCGGCATCCACAGCGACCAGCGAATCCGTGTAAAGATTGAGCCCCTTGCGACGGTCCCCGAAAAAGTCGGATGAAGGATTGCCAATGCCCCAGTAGATCAAGTTCAGCTCCGGATCGTACGACCCGGTAAACCAAGTCGAGCCGCCGCCAATCTTCCAGGAGTCTCCGGGCCACGTTTCAGAACCGGGTTCGCCAGGTGCGGGGATCGTGTACCAGCGCCAAACCACCTTCCCAGTTTTTGCGTCGAAAGCCGTTAGGTAACCGCGATGGGCCACTTCTCCGCCGGTTACGCCCGTGATCACCTTATCCTTCACCAGCAGCGGAGCCCCCGTTATCCCGCAACATTGGACCGTGTCTGGCACTTGAACGTCCCAGACCTCCTGGCCTGTCTTGGCATCTATTGCGACCATGTGATTGTCATGCGTTCCCATGTACACCATGCCGTACCCGATTGCCAGGCCGCGCGAGCCAAGGATCGGCTGCGATGCGCTTCCCTTTGAGGATCCATAGACGTAAGTCCAAAGAGGCCTGCCGGTAGCCGCCTCGATCGCGAAAACGTGATTCTGATGATTTTCGAGATAAAGGACCCCGTCCACGACAAGCGGCGCGGCCTGCAGCCCATTCTGCCCACCCGTCGGGAAGGCCCACACCGGCACGAGTTGCTTGACGTTCTCGCGCTTGATCTGATCAAGCGGGCTGTAACTCCATGCGCGGTAATTTCCGAAAAAAGTGAGCCAGTTCTGCGGCTCCTTATCCGCCTGTTCAATGCGCTTCGCAGTAGGCTCCTGGGCGAGAAGTGAGCTGGCACCCCAAAAGCTGATGCCCAGAAGAGCTGAAAAAACGCCGACTGAACGAAGCTGAGAAGCAAGTCGATGCTTTCTGATCATTGGCATTTTCTCCACGGCATGGTTTTGGCAAGTGCGTCGCGCTGACGATAAAGTTGTTGTGCAGTTTCGCGGCCGTCTTAATTGTCAACATTTCCGATTTGACCGCGCAAAACTGGCGACATCCTACACCAGCTACACAATGCTTGCTTATGAATTCAGTGCGCTCGCCGCGCGCCATTCCTGCCTTCCTTGCCGATAGGCCTGGAGGCTCGAAAGCGTTTTGGGGAGAAGATCCTGGCTGAGAGATCAGCAGGAGTTGAGTTTGCGCCGGTTCCGTGTGGGCATAGAGCACAGAGAAATTCGGACGTACTCAGGACGCTGGGAGTAGAGTATCAGCACGTGCTAGCCATTCGGGGCCGGATGGCGCGTACAAGCCATTCGGCCACTCTGCTTCCCTGTGGTGGCCATGCAGCGCAAACTGCCTCGACCGGTCTCAGGAATGAATAGCGCCGCGACTTTTTCTCCTGCCATTTTCGAGCAAGAATAGAATTCGGATGTCAATCGGCACCGATGCGCATCACGTGTGGCTAGAGGTACGTGATCGCGGCAAAGGTATGCCTTAAAAAGACGGCCGGCCAGCCTTTCGCCCGGGCGCCCGGACCAGTGGAATGCGGGAACGAATCAAGGAACTCGCGGGCACGCTGGACTTCAGTTCCGACTAAGAACCCTAGTAAAGGCGGTCATCCCATTGCCAGCCGGACCTCACCGCTCGAATACCGAGCCGACCGCCGCACGACAGCGCGTTAGCTGAGGAGCCACGGGTAAAAACAGCGCCTCAAAGGCTCTTAAACACAATCGACATAGGTAAGCGGTCACCCGCTGTCCCTGTCACATCACCGTACGTACGGGTCCGTATACGGCGATTCGGTAGGTTAAGCTACGGCGCCTAGCCAAAGGCGGAATCCCGAGTGAGACAAAGTAAGCGTTGGGCAGCCCGATATCGTGAGTCGCGCTACTTACTCACCACTCCCATTAACCCCTTGCGGAGACCGTTCGGGCTTCGTCGCTTCCGCGACCACTTTGCCCTATGCTGACTTCTGCCGTCCGGTCAGGGCCGATCACTCGACCCTCAGTCTCGTATTCGAGACCACGGCAAATCTCCCGAGGTAAGTTTGCCCGCCTTCGACGCGCAACCGCCGGATTTACAACCAGTGCCTTTGATGGATACGGACTTCGTGGTCACTTGCCCGCTCGTCCGGCACCGTATGCCTCAGATCCGGTTTTTGTACATCGGTTCGCGCTTTTGCTCCGCGCTTCCTTCAGACCCCACCTCACGGTGACGCCCTTGCGCTTCGCTATCACTTCACGTCCATCACGTTGTGAAGAGGACTTGCACCTCCTAGCTGACAAACGGTACACAAAAAAGGGGCGTCCTAAGACGCCCCTTCGCACTCCACAACTGCTGAGGGAAGTATGAGAAGTATGATTGTTTCATAGTATGGCATTCCAGAGCCGCCATGTCTTTGATGAAGGACAAACTTCCCCTGGAAATTTGGCTGGGAGGCCTGGACTCGAACCAGGATAATCAGATCCAGAATCTGCCGCCGAAATAGCATAGTGTTGAGCCGTCTAGCTTTTTCCTGCGTCCAGCGTCACGGTTTAGCACGGTGTTCGGAGGGTAATGTTCCCAACTTGTTCCCAACTTTTGGCATGAACCCGTACAGTAAGACAAATTGTTGGGCACACTTGCAGCTTTCATTCGAGAGGAGCGACCGTCAAGTTTCTTACGCGTCTTATGCGTGGATGAGAGGGAAACTATTCATTGAATTTCGGTTACAAAGAGTCCTGGTGCCGCCTGAACGTCGTACTCGTCATACTTGATTGTCAGGGTGGCGCGACCGTTGAGTCGTATGTTGGAGACAGATTTGTTTTCTGCAGGAAGCCAAAAACCTCCAACTTTCAGGAACGAATGATGAATCGCGGTCCTCTTAATCCATAGCGAAGGGTTCTTGGCCGGCTCCGCTTCGATTCGGCACACAGCGAAATCCTTAGCATCCACCCAGATTCGCCCGCGAAAGAGAAACTTAGTCGGCACCTTCGGCTGGACACCAAGAACGTAGGGGCAGTTGCCGTCGGCATTTTGCGATTCGAGCAGAGTGAACTTGTAGTTTTCTCCGGTAATCTGGACACGCTCGCGATTCCCACTCTCGATAGATTCCCGTTCGGTCCCCAGCAATCGCTTGAAAACGCGATCGATCATCCACCTGGGACCGCTCTGCGAAATAATTGTGAATCCTTCCGTGGCCGGCGCGTCGTAGCTCACCTCTACAACCATTTCAGCGTGCATGTCGCTCGGAAAACCCTTGTAGTCGAGTTGGTAGATCCGCCTACTCCGATAATGTTGCAAAGCTTTAGCGCGTTCGGCGTTCTTCTCGGTCATATTGTCCACGATCTCGGACAAAGACAGGGGTGCGACTGGATCCCGCACGGAATCCTGTGCTACGACCCTGACCGGTGAAAGCACGATCAACGTAAGAAGGGCCAGAACAGGGGAAGGGCACCGGCGTTCTTGAGTCACCATAGAAAGCCTTATCTCCTACACACGCCGACTGCCAAATTTGCAAAACTACCACAGCAGAATGCGCTCTACGCGCACATTTCACCTAGGTTGTGGCCAGGTCAACAACATTGTCGTTGATAGCGGGAGCAGATTCTGAAGCCTCCACTACTCACCCTCAGGACCCAGATCTGTCCCCTAAAAGGTCGTGACCACGGATGCCGAAAAACTGCGCATCGCCCGGGACAAGCTCACACGCGTTTTCCGATATTTGGAGGCACTGAACCAAGCACCGCAATCCCGCGAAGCGTCAGATTCACATGAACCGGCATTCCAAAGAATCCGTCTAGCAATCGTAGCGAAATCGCAAAAACGTGTTAGCGCCGGCGGGTCGACCGGTCCCTTCAGTGAAAGTCTGGGCCCCTCCGGGTCCGTCAGCTACGCCATAGCTGAAGTGCGCGCGCGGCGATTCGCGCGCCTAACTGCTGCACGCACTGCCGAAAAGGCATCTTCCCCCGCCACCGCTCGAGCCCCCATGTTGCTCTTGGACAAGGAACTCTTCTTGCGCGCTTTCCATACCATGCGCTTCAAACGCCGGCGGGTAGCGTCGGCATTCAGTCCATGGCCATGGAACGTCGCGCAACCCGCCGCTTCCGAATAAAGCTGCCGATGACGGTCCGCTGGACGAACCTATTGGGAAACTGGGAAGCTCATGCGGAATCCGAGAACATCACGTCTCGAGGCGTTTACTTCTTCTTGCCGGCAGAAATCGAGAACGGTTCGTCGGTCGAGTTGGTCATTGTTATGCCACCAATAGCCTTAGCGGAACGTGTTCGCGTCCGCTGTCAGGGACGCGTGCGGCGGACGGAAATCGAGGATATGGACCGTGTAGGAGTGGTAGCCGGGATTGAACGTTACCAGTTCTTGCGTAAAGGTGAGAAGACTGGCTCCAAAGTTTCTAAAATCCTGGCGAAAAGAGGGAATCAGAGCGACCTAACGCAGAGGGAGTAACCGTGAAACGCACCACGAAATGGAGAAGTCTCGGCGAGCGCGTGGCGAAGCTCAAGAACGGCGAGAGAGGATCGTTCTCGAGCCTGAAGGCGACCTGACCGAAGAGGCCCGCAAGATATATAACGGCTTGAATGGCATTAGGGCATGTGACTTGGTACTGCGCACGGTGAAGGTTGTTGGCGGGAAGATCGTGATTACGCGCGTGGCAGCCTGGCGGCCACCTGTGGTAAGGCACGACGATGAGCCATCTGCTTGAGGAGGCCAATGAGGCCAACGAGCAAGATACTCAGGCCGAGGGTCATCGGAATCCAAATGGGTGCCCAATTATGAATCGTGCCGTCAAAGTACCAGCCCTGCGGTATCGCGTAGTGAAGAAGCAAAGCCACAGGAAAACCCACGCGCCGAAGACCATAGCGGTAGTGTTGTGCAATCCCATCGCATCGCATAAACCCCGAGTCCCGATAGAAGTTTCGGTGAAAAAAAGATCACTCCGAAAATCAACTGTTTGCTGACCCCCGAAAACGGCAAATTTCGACGGCGTGGATTCAATCAGTTGCGTGGCCCCGAAGGAGAGAGGTTTTCCGAACAGCGGGGGCGGGCCATTTTCCGAGGAGAATTTGGCGCTCCCGCCGCCGTCGATTCTCTCGTTGCAGTTGGGTGACCACCTCACCATTGGACGCCCGGATAGAGGCTGGGAACGCGGAACCCTCGATAGGCCACCTGTCCGGCAATGTTCATCTGCCATAACAGTTGAGGATTCTGTTCTTGGGTCACTTCCTGGATATAGGAGACTCCGGGAGTGTGTTGATCGAACGCTACGTCGAACTCCACATCTCCGTTCGGAAGCAGGGACGCGTTCCCGCAGCAAGTGGAATATGCGGTCAACCTGCCTTCAAAAAGAATCTGCGCCGTTTTTGTGTATTCGTTGAGTTGCAGGATGGGCACACTGCTATAGCAGTCAATGGCGCCGGCAGAGCCGCAGATCGTATTGTTCCCATCCACCAACCGGTTATTGCCATTATTGAAGAACATCAAAGAAAAGATTCCGGCGCTATTTGGCCCCAATAAAGTTGGGTAGTGTTGGCCGTAATTCCATTCGATAGGCGCCTCGCCGCTGGGCAAGATGAAGTCGCCGCCTGGTCCAAGCCGCCACAAAATGCTGCCGTCACCCAGGCCGTCGCGGTAATTAATTTTGATGATCCAATTTTGATTGCGCATTGACAGGATCAGATTCCCATCATCGTGCGAGTAAACGAGCGCATTTGCATGAGTCCAGTCCGGATATCCAAAAGGGGCATGACTGATGTCGATGTGGTCGAAAGTCGACCACGTCCACACCGGAACCCGTCCTCTATTGTCCCAGTCCACAATGGCATCCCCGATGATCTGAGTGCCTGGTGCGAGTCCAGGGATATTGAAAGGCTTTGTGTACTGGACGAGAAAAATGAGATGGCCGTTGGGCAGTTGCAAAATGTCGTGGTGAAAGGCGCTGGCCTGAAACGAAACCCCGATCCGACTGAGTTCTGAGTTGAGATCATTCGGGGAAGTTCTATTTATGACTGTCCCCGCGAGGTCGATCTCGCGCACTTCGTTTGAGCCGTTTCCGGTGGCCACCAAGAGCATGTCGCCATTCGGCAGCAGCTTAATTGGAAAGGGCCACTCGCCCGGCCCCATGTCGTAGTACCAGATGACATTTCCCGACAAGTCTGTGGCCACTGCTGTGAGCTGATTTCCTGTTCCCGGATATACCAAGGAAAACAATTCAATGCCAGAATGCGGCGCCAGATCAGCGAATTGGCTCACTGTAATCGCGGGGAGGCGGTTCGCCGGCACTGCTCCCGTGGTAAAAACATGATCGGCATCAAGGGCTTGGGTCCCATCTTCGAGTTGAACAACGGCGCGCATGTGATAAATCGAACTGGAACGCATTCCGGCGACGAGAATGGTTACGGCGCCCCCTGCATCGGGGGCCGGTTGGGACCAGGTCGTGCGGCCGTAATTGGTGTCTGGACCACACTGCACTTGTACCGATGCTCCCTCCGGCACTGCGATGGTATACGAGGCCACAAGCGGATTAGCAGTCGAGGAGACGGTACCAGGCATAAAGTTGCCGGGCACGAACACGGAAACTGGAACCGACAATGAGGGCGCACCGTTTACGACGACGCTCACATGCAGGGGGGAATGGAAGGATGCCGGGTCGACCACGGAAGGCGCCGTAAAGAGGCCGTGGTTCGTAATTGTGCCAGTAGTCAAACTTCCTTCGAGCATCCCGTTAACGAACCACACTCGATGCCCCCTGGCGCCTCTGGCCCTGAACTTTAATGCTTGGCCAGGCGAAACGAGCGCTGCCGATGGAGTGATCACCGGCACCCCACTGCCACCCACGCAACCTGCGACGAGGCTCACCGTAACGAGCAGAAAACCCAACTTCAAGGGCCGTCTCTTGGCGCCTGGCATTATATTTTCCGATGCGTTCACGGCATTCACACCCTTCCTCGCCAACCGCTAGCATCGCGGCGCAGGATTGACCTCAGCCTGTAGCCACACAGGAACGCACTTAAAGTTGCAAGAATTTACAAAGTTCTAGCTAAGGTCGTAAGCCAGTGCCATGAAACTGCTATCACCGAAACGCCGCTGCGACCGTACTTCCACCGGCCAAATCGAGACGATGCTTCCGGGCAATGGTTCGGAAAGTTTTAGCGCTAGGGTTTTCCAAACCACTTTCCCGGGCTTCGTGGGCGATTCGGAGCACAGTACCGACTCCAACCTTCAGCTCCCTCGAAATCTTTTTCCAGCCGAGACCTTGCGCGCGCAGCTTGGCAATCTTGGAAGCGTCCAGGATGACTTTCGGACGTCCTAAAGTTTTTCCCTTGGCGCGGGCATTCCGCAAACCGGCCTTCACGCGCTCAACAATCAGCGACCGCTCGAGTTCCGCGACGGAGCCGAGGACAGTGAACACCATCCTGCCAGCCGGCGTCGTGGTGTCCATCTGTTCACTCAAGCTGACGAAGGCGATTCCAAGCGCATCGAACGTCTCGAGAGCGCGCAGAAGATGCGAGACGGAACGGGCGAAGCGGTCGAACTTCCAGACTACGACGACATCGAAGCGGCGACGGTGCGCGTCGGCCATTAGACGATCCAGCTCCGGGCGCTCGTCCTTGGCGCCGGAAATCCCGACGTCCACATATTCGCCGGCCGCGGTCCAGCTGCGTCGCTTGGCGTACTCGGTGAAATCACGCAACTGCATTTCGGGTGATTGGCCGTTTTCAGTCTTGCTGACTCGCGCGTATATGGCGGCTCTCATGACCTGTCGCCTTCTGTCGTCAATGGCCCAAGTACAGGCTTTGCCCCTCCCAGCCTTTTTTGCGGCTGGGTACGAGGTCCGGGCTGCGGCTCGGGGATGGCCTCTGCCAGCAATTCACGGTCTCCGAGCGAGCAATATCTCTTATGTGCAGTCCCGTCCTGATCGTACTCGGTCCACTGTGCGCGCCATTCCTGGTTTCGGGCTCGGGAAATATTGGCGCTTTCGCGAGGCGGATGTGCTCGCGTGGATTGAGCGGCAACGGAGTGGAGAGCGAGCGAATGCTTGACGCCCTAGCCGCGATGACTACAATGCCCCCCCGACGCAGGAAGAATCGGACGAGCCAACGGAAAGGATGAGATGGCTCGCCGCCGATACCAGGAAGGTCATCTGCAGATCCGTGGCAAGCGCAAGAAACAATGGGTTGCGCGCTGGAGAGAAGACGTGATCCGCGAGGATGGAACGCTGGGCCGTATACAAAGAACCGTTGTAATCGGGCCAGTTTCCGAGTTCTCGAAGCGCGTTGGACGCCGTGCAACCACCGGGTTCGCAACCCGACTGCTTTGATAACAACACGCTGCATCGGCATCTGCTACCGCAGTTTGCCAAACCCCGACTCTGCGATATCCAGCCGCTGGATGTCCAGATCTTCCTAACCCACAAAGCCGAGCGGTACCGCGATATTCCTCTACATCCAAGCGCTGAAATCGTTTGGCCGCTTTATCTCGCTGCTCGAGCTTCCCAACTCCGGCGCCTTGGCCCGACTCAGAACGCGAAAAGTACCGAAGCGGATCGGCGATTCGCACACCATGAAGGAAATCGAAAAGCTGATTGCGGCCGCAGAAACGCCCTCGGAACGGCGCCCTACTGGAACTGGCCTTCGCTACAGCCTGCCGGATCTCGGAACTGGCCCGGATTCGCATTGAGGATATCGACTGGGCTGAGCGCCGAATCCGCGTTTTTGGCAAGGGCAGCAAAGAGCGCGTCGTCTACTTTGGACAACCAGCGGAAACGGCATTGCCCGCGCTTCTGCGCGACAGGACCGCTGGTTTCGTCTTTCGGCCGTTTGATTCTGGCTGCACCACATTCGGGCTACCCTGAGCAGGATTTTCGCCGCCGCGGCGAAGTGGAAATACGTGGATGCGAATCCGGCCGACGGCGTTGAGCTTCCGAGCAAGCGAAGCATTCGGCCAAAAACAACTTTCAAACCAAACGACGTGCAACGAATTCTTAGCCATCTCGCACAACCATACCGGAGCATGGTGATAATGGCCGCGCTAACGGGAATGCGCGCATCGGAGTTTTTCGCTCTTACCTGGGCGGATGTAGACTTCGAGCGCGCATTGATTTTCGTGCGACGTACTTTCTACCGAGGACAATTCGGACCACCCAAGACTGCCTCTAGCGAGCGGGCGGTCCCTATGGGTCCATTCCTGGCCGATGCACTCCGAGAGCATCAGCGGCTTGCGCGGCCAAACGATTCTGGACTGGTCTTCTGCGACGCTGCCTGTAAGCCACACGATGCAGGGAACCTGGCTCGCCGTGTTCTGAGTCCGGTACTGAAAACCTTAGGCTTGCCGAACGCGGGATGGAGGGCATTTCGGCGGTCAGTCGCCACTGCGTTGAGCGAGTTGCACGAGCCTGTAAGAACCGCCCAGCAGGTTCTCGGGCATTCGTCACCGACGATTACTCTAGCCTTCTATACCCAGACCGAAGAAAAGTCTCAGCGCGATGCGCTGAGCAAACTCAAGGAGTTGTTGTTCCCAACTGTTCCCAAATCCGCGAACTCAGAAGAGCTAATCAACTGAAAAGATTGGCTGGGAGGCCTGGACTCGAACCAGGATAATCAGATCCAGAGTCTGATGTACTACCGATTGTACGACCTCCCAGCAGGAAGGTTTTCAGTAGTTTAGGCTATTTTCTCCTTGTGGAAAAGTGGGGCAACTGGGGCAACCACCTTATTCGCGGCCTTCAACATCCTGAATGGGAGGGTGATGGGCAGTTGCCAGCCGCGCCAGCGCGCCAAGGAGTTCGTCAAATTTCTCCACCAGTTGGAGAAAGAGGTGCCACCGGACCAGGAGGTGCATCTGGTCATGGACAACTATTCCACCCATAAAAGCGAGGTCGTTCAGCGATGGCTCCAGCCGAAAAAGCGGCGGCGCTTCCATTTTCACTTCACTTCGACCAGTAGTTCCTGGCTCAATCAGGTGGAACGCTTTTTCGCTCTCATCACCGACAGAATGGGAGCGAGCGATTTATCAGTGGCTGTCGGACTGGAACAATGAACCTCAACCCTTCGTCTGGAAAGCCACGGCCGACGTCATCCTCGACAAGGTGCGCCGCTGCAAGGAAGCCATTGCAAAGAATTGCCGGACAGGAGACTAGAATCCTACGGGGAGTTTAACGAACTCCACCAACCATGTATGCTATGCGATCTTCAACTTCAGACCATGATTCTGTCTCCGAACTCCCCCTTTCTTCTGCAATACGGGCTTGGAAGTACGATTTCCGCCATTATCGAGGTCTCCAACAGACTCTGTAAGGGACTTGCACCCTCAATCGATCATTCGTGTTCAACGTACGCGCTCCGCTCGTACCTCGCTCCGCGTCCTTGACTGCCTCCTCGCTCCGGCTTCCCTCCTTCTATGGCCAGAGATGACGCGCCATATATAACCGCACTGCCCGCCGAGGCGAGTTACCACGTCGCCGCAGTGCAGGGATTCGCAAGGAATTGAATTCCCTTCTCGTTGAGAGCCTACCGAGTGTGACGGCGTAGTCCTCCGGCAGCCATTTGAGTGCGAACGGATCAGATGAAATAGCAAACATCGTATCCCTGAACAGGGTAAGCGACGGTAGATGAGGCGTTGCTATTCGCATCCTTCTAGAGAGTCGGTACAGCAACCGAAACCGGGTTTCCGCATTTGGGGCAGTTCACAACGCCGCCAGTTGGGGGTCCAAACTCATCGCAAAGTGCCTTGAAGGCGTTCTCGAATTCCTGTCGTATAGGAACCGCTTCGGCAGCTTTCAAATCGCCGCCAGTTGTGACAAACCAATCTAGCTTTCGGTGGGCCGCTGCCAGCCGATCCGACTTCCTCCTGAATGACCCGTCACGCGCCTTCGCCGCCTTGCTCTTTTGGATCGCGTCTCGCACTTTCGCAGCGGTTGGTTCGGAGGCTTCGTGGCCCGGATATCCATTTTCGTCTAGCGCATATACGTACCCAAGTTCGTCCATGCCCCAATGCTCGGTGCCGATTACGCCCGCAATCAACGTATCCACTATCTTCACAAGCACGAATTCTATGGTTTGCTTTTTCAAGCCAGCCACGCAATCATCACATAGGTGCGCGGTTACGCTTTCCTCTGGAAATTCAAACGCGCCTTCATGCCAATCAAAAGGTTTCAGCAAATTGAAATCAGCAAAATCGTTTTTATGGATTGAAGGGTTCATGTGTACGTGCTCACAGGCTTCGGCATCGCTTCCCCTGAACCATCGAACCCTTTTCTTCATCGTTTTACTCGCCATGATCCCCGTCTCCTGATTCCATTTTCGGCAGCGGATCGGCGCATCGCCAGCGCCGGGCTCACGCGGCGTGCCTTATTCATCAGCTATTGTTTTGTGGGGGCAGAACCAGGCATGTGTCTATACAGCTTGTTTTTCTGAGGAAAACAAACGGCTAACCGCTGAAACCAAATCTTTACCTGCTGCTGATTTCTGGATGAAAGCGCAATCCCCGAATATAGTTTGAATTGCGGTCGGACCCTATCCCATAGATCATCGAAGCCGTCGGCATTCATAGGTGCCTCCGGTGCGGCGGATATGGGAATCGATCACCGATCTTTATCCAGATATTCCTGCGGCACATCATCTTCCGGCACTTCGTGAGTCTGTACCTCGCCTTCATCGGCATCAAGAGCATTTTCTACGCCCTGTATCGCCTCAGCTTCCAAAGCGTTCCCTTCCTCTAGCAGTTCCTCCACACTCTCCGAATTAGCCGTTGGGCGGCTGGATAAGCCCTGCAAGTCACCCGTCTGTCCGTCCCGATGTTCTCGCCGTTCCCCGGACGGGAAGGGTACCGTCTCCACAACCAAGCCCATACCCGTTACCCTCTTCCTCTTCGTTGAGAACTTCTTTCTTCTGGCGAGAGAGGACCGCTTCGAAGCTGCTCTTTTCCGAGCATCCTTTCTCTTCGGTGTCGTCTTCTTAGCGGATTTCTTCCGTGTCATCTGCTTGTTCTTGTTTGGCATGCGGGCAGTCTACCACTGATCCTCGCTACTAAATTGTGTAAAGTCCGTGCAGCTAGGGGGTTCGGTCGTACCAAAATAGACGGTGGCCAAGAAAAATCGGCAGGTAGGCGGATAACCCCTGCTATCACGCCGGTATCTTCACTTCCGCTGCTCTGGTTCTCGTTGAGGTGAGGTTCAAATTAGGTTCGATTAAGAGGTTCGAGGAAAACTGGTTTTGGTCCCGATGCGACACCACCGAAACGACTTAGTAATCTCCGATTCCTCGGTTCGGGACCAGGAGCTCAGATCGGAGGTTCAAATCCTCTCGTCCCGACCATCCCTTGCTCTACTATTCTTGAGAACTGTGGGCAATCGCAGGGGAAATTTAAGTTCTGGTTATCTAGTCGAACTGACGCCGATTCAACGGTTTAGATTTAATTCAACTCGATTCCAAAGTCTGATGTACTACCGATTGTACGACCTCCCAACTCTAGGCAGGCACTAGATTTACTATGCTGGCGAGTATTCTGGAAGAGCTACTGGCGTCAAAGTTTATCAAACTCTTCTCACTAACGAAAAAAATCGGCGGCGCGAACCGAACGAGGGCGGGAAAGTCAAGACCTGACAGCCGTAAATGTGCGATTCGGGTCTCACGAGCTTCCCTCGATTCCTCGCCCTGTGGGCCACTGTAACGGTCGCAAATTGCCGTGTCAAGCGGCCGGTCAACTGGCTTCTAACGCTGGCGGTATTCCGCTTGGTTGGCTCGCGTATAAGAGCGCGAAGACCGCGCGGAATTAGAACTTCATAGCCCCTCGCCCGCGTCCTTCTCGTCAACCGGGAAACGATCCTTCCCGGTTTCGGGTTTCTTCGGCCTGAATGGATTAAATATCCTGTGCTTTGCACAAGGGGCGTCCGCTATCACCGGATCACTTTTCAGTGGATCGCTCTGCCAACCGTCGAACGGCTCCCTAGCTAGTTTCTGTCGCAAAACGCAGAATAGCCCGTCAAATCAGGCGTTTGTGCAAATTTTTTCGGATTTTTGCATTTTCCCCTTGACATGTATATGTGTGTTATGGCACATATATCCACATGAAAACTCACTCAGCGGAGTCCCCTGCCGAGGTCTGGAACTGGTTTCAGAATCAAGCCAAAAACCTCGAGCCCGCTCTGCTGGGCTCCCGCAGCTTGCGACGCACGCGTTGTATTCGACCGCACTGCCCCGCTTGTGCGTCCGGCGAGCAACATGCCAGTTACGTCCTGTACGGCCGGCTGAAGAAGCGACGGTTCGCCGTGTATGTTCCCGAAGAACTCC
>QHYS01000165.1 GCA_003223325.1 Acidobacteriota bacterium | reverse complement strand
TGCGAAGCCTCCCGCTCGCTTCAGCACGGAACTCAGCCGTTCGCCCGGCTTGATTCCGTAGCTTCCTGGGTGCTGGACCTCCCCTTGCAGGTTTACGGATGCGCCGATGTCGTTCCAGCCGGAGAGCTGACGGATTGTCAGAACGTCGCCGTCACGAAGAGTGGGATCTTTACTGAGATCACTGGATAGGACGGCCGGAATACTGACTTCGATGTGCTCGCCTAATTTGTTTTCGCCGGCTTTGGGATCAAAGCGCGTGAGATCCGCGGTTTCAATATAGGCACTGCGCTTGAATCCTCCTGCAAGCTGGATCAAGTCCGAAATCCGCAAACTACCGCTTAGTGGGTATCTCCCCGGTTTCAGGACCTCGCCTGCAATTTCAACTGAGGGTGTATCGGCTCGAAATGCATTCTGCTGAATCAGAACGCGATCGCGGG
This sequence comes from Acidobacteriota bacterium, assembly GCA_003223325.1. Lineage (GTDB taxonomy): Bacteria > Acidobacteriota > Terriglobia > Acidiferrales > UBA7541 > Palsa-189. Next base: position 1,884 of record QHYS01000165.1, on the reverse strand, counting down.
GCTCTAACAAAATGTCGCTAGCAGAGTTTCCTTCGAGCGCCCCTTTGAGAGGAACGCTCATCATCTTTAGGGAACTGTCCGGCAGGGTTCGGATGATCTGCGCGGAATCCATGGCGGCATCCGGGGTCACGCCGCCCGCCAGCTCGACGGCGTCGCGGAAGTGGACCTGCCCGGAGGTTTGGAATGTTCCCGGGCGCCGCACGGCCCCGCCTACTGAAACCGTCGGTGCATCCTCAAAATCAAAACGACTGAAGATACGCACAGTATCGAGCGGCTTTAGTGTCGGCGCTGCTGCAGGATTCGAAAGCGCCGCAGCAAGATCGAAGCTTTCGACAGCAGGATGGTAATCAGGCGGATTCAAATGAATGATCTCGGCGTATTTCGTCGACGGCTCCGGCATCAGGTCGGTATAGGACGAAATCAGGTCCGTAACCCTCATGTCAGGCTTGTACGCATATCGCCCCGCGCGCAGCACGTGGCCCTGCAAATAAACGGCGTCTTGGTTGAAGGTGGCGATGGGGAAAATATGAATCTCGTCGCGATCCTGAACCTGAAACGCCCCGAGCTTCGCTTCGATCTCGGTGGGATCGGTCGTTCCCGAGACATCCAGACTCAGCATGGTGCGCTTTTCGTGAGCATCGAGACGCTGGACTTCGATGTGGCTCAGCGCGGCCGTGGGAAGAATTCCTCCGGCCATATCGATGGCTTGCGCAAGTGTCGTCCCGCCACGCAACTCATATATCGCCGGACGCCGCACCATGCCGTCCATCTGAACGAGCGAACCAACCGGAGGCACAAGCAGCGTATCTCCCGGCTCTAGTCGCTTCAGGTCCGTGTGAACACCGCGCAAGAGGAGGTCGTACAAATCCACCTGCTGCACAAGCGTGTCGCCTCGGTAATGCTTAACGATACGCATCGATCCGGCCGAAGTCGGCCCGCCCGCTGATAGCAGAGCGTTGAGCGGGGTGGAAAGGGAACTGACGTCATAAGGACCAGGGTTATTTACGTCGCCAACAACGTAGACCCGCACAGTACGCAGGCGTGAGAGGGAGACGTCAGCCGAAACATCGCGGAATTGCGTGCGCAGCAATCGCTGCACCGATTGCTGCACACCTCCCAGTGTCTGACCGTTGACCAGCATGGGCCCGATTTCCGGAAGCGCAATGCGCCCTTCATGATCGACGGTGCGCACCAGGCGCGGTGAAACGCCGCCCCAGAGGTCGATCGTGAGGCCATCGCCTGGACCAAGCACGTAATCCGGCGACGTCGGAAAGTCGATAGGAATCATGCCCGCTGCGGCAGGCGGGTTTTCAAATACCTGCTCGCCAAAACGCTCTATAGAAGCCGAAGAACTCCCGGCGTGAGCGAACATGTCGTAAACAGAAGGGATATCCGAATAAGGTGACCAGCGGAGATCTTTTGGTGGCGCGCCGGTCTCGATCAGCGTTTCGCCTTCCGGGCTGTTTCGTTTCCTGATTCGACCCGAGTCGAGCAGATTTTCCCCTTCCGAACTATTTCGTTTCATCGCCAGGCCCGAGGGCGCCGGGGTGGACGGAAACGGCTGGAGCGGAGAATCAGGGTCGGGCTGCGCTGTTCGGTTGTACGAGATCGGTAGAAGCGTCAGGTCTCTACTGCTTGCGGCCTGGAGAGCAGCGACACCGTCCACTGGATTAGTGCTGGTCCGTAGAAGCGAACCCTTGCCGCTAATCGGCGGAGCCGCAGGGTTGGTCAGAAGCTGGTCGAAGTCTCTGTCCCTGGGCAATTCCGCAGGATTAGGGCTGCTTGTCTGAAATGCTTTCTGCGACTGTTTCTGCTTGGTCTGGCAGTTGACATCCGCGCGATCCGACGGAGGATCGCACTGCACTAATTGAGTTGGTTGAACTT
>QHYS01000164.1 GCA_003223325.1 Acidobacteriota bacterium | reverse complement strand
GACGGGAGTGGAAATGGTCATGCCGGGAGACAACGTGTCGGCGGAGATATCGCTGATTACGCCGGTGGCGCTGGAGCGCGGGCTGCGCTTCGCCATCCGCGAAGGCGGCCACACCGTAGGCGCTGGCGCCGTCACCGAAATCATCGAGTAGAGGCCTGTCGATGCGCGAAATCATCACCTTGCAATGCAATGACTGTAAAAATCGGAACTACACGACGACCAAGAATAAAAAGAAGCACACCGACCGGATGGAGACGAAGAAATTCTGTAATAGTTGCAGAAAACATACCGTCCACCGTGAAGTGAAATGACGGAAGCGAATCAACCCTTCGCAGCCGCTAACGCGGCTGTTCAGGGTAAAGGGGAGTAGGTTCAACGGTAGACCGCCGGTCTCCAAAACCGGATGTGGGGGTTCGAATCCCTCCTCCCCTGCCAGACCGGAAGTGGGAAACTGAGGATCAATGGCGTTCCAGGCGGATCGATTGAAAACTCAAGCCATGTCGGGTGAGGTCCCGGAGTCGCGGGGACGTGCGCTTTGGGACCGGCTAATGCAGTATCCCAAGCGCTGGAGCGAGTTCCTGCACGAGGTACGCGTAGAGCTGCGTCAAGTCACTTGGCCCACGCGGCATGAAGTGGTTGTGACGACCTTTGTGGTGATTGTCGCCGTGGCATTTTTTGGCGTCTTCTTTTTCGGCGTGGATAGCAGCGTGGGATGGGTGCTCAATCGCGTGTTCAATATTTTCAAGCACTGAGGCGTGGCGTGTCGATCACCAAGCAGTGGTACATCATTCATACCTATTCAGGCTTCGAGAAAAAAGTCAAAGAGAGCCTGGAAGGGCGCGTCGCCGCGTTTGGTTTGGGTGAACGCATCGGGCGCGTAATGATTCCCACTGAGGATGTTATGGAGGTGCGCGGCGGCAAGAAAATCGTTTCGCCGCGGATGTTTTATCCAGGGTACGTCTTGGTGGAGATGGAAATGGACGACGACACTTGGCACGTGGTGCGCTCGACGCCGCGCGTCACGGGATTTGTCGGTTCAGGGCAGACGCCCTCGCCGCTCAGCGAGCAGGAGGTCGAGAATATCCTCCACCGCGTGACCACGTCGGCAGAGAAGCCCAAGCCCAAGTTGGTTTTCGAACGCAACGAACAAGTGCGCATCGTGGATGGTCCGTTCGCGAACTTCACTGGGCAGATAGAAGAGGTCAATACGGACCGCAGTACGCTGAAAGTGTCCGTGACAATTTTTGGGCGCTCGACTCCGGTCGAACTGGACTTTGCCCAAGTGGAAAAAATCAGCTAGGGACGATTCTTTGGATCACAGGTAAGGATAAAAATGGCCAAGAAAGTTCAAGCCGTAGTCAAGCTGCAGCTGCCGGCGGCCAAGGCTACGCCCGCGCCCCCCGTTGGCACCGCACTTGGTCCTCAGGGCGTCAACATCATGGATTTTTGCAAGCAGTTCAATGCCAAGACCAACAAAGAGCCGGAGGGAATGATCATCCCGGTGCTGGTCACGATTTTCAACGATCGTAGTTTCACTTTTATCACCAAGACGCCGCCCGCATCGGAATTGCTCAAACGCGCCGCGGGAATCGTCAAGGGTTCGGCAGAACCGAATCGCACCAAAGTTGGCAAAGTAACGCGCAAGCAAGTGGAGGACATCGCCCGGACCAAGCTTGTGGACTTGAACACCTCGAACCTCGAATCCGCCGTTCGCACCGTTATGGGCACGGCGCGCAATATGGGACTCGAAGTGGAAGGCTGAGGAAACATCATGCCGCGAAGAGCCGGAAAAAATATAGTCAATGCGCGAAAGAAGGTCGAGTCCCGCCCCTATAAATTTGGCGAGGCTGCCGAGACCCTTAAACACGCCCATTTTGCAAAATTCGACGAGACGGTGGAGCTGGTTATCAATCTAGGCGTAGATCCAAAGCACTCTGACCAGATGGTGCGCGGTACGGTTGTACTGCCTCACGGTCTGGGCAAGTCCAAGCGCGTGCTGGTGATTGCCGGCGGCGAAAAAATTCGCGAGGCGCAGGAAGCCGGCGCGGATTTCGTCGGGGGCGATGACATGGTGCAAAAGATTCAGGAGGGCTGGACCGATTTCGAGGCCGTCATAGCCACTCCGGACATGATGAGGTCCGCGGGGCGACTCGGCAAGGTTCTGGGTCCTCGCGGCCTTATGCCCAATCCAAAGACGGGCACAGTGACTTTTGAAGTCGCCAATGCCGTAAAGGAGATCAAGGCTGGCAAAGTGGAGTTTCGTGTCGATAAGACAGGCATCATTCACTCGCCCATTGGCAAGGTGAGTTTTGACGGCGCCAAGCTTGCGGAAAATGCCCAGGCTTTGCTCGCTGCGGTGGTCAAAGCCAAGCCTGCGGCTGCAAAAGGACGTTACGTCAAGAAAATCACCTTGACCTCCACGATGGGTCCGGGCATTGCCATTGACCTGGCGGAGGCGGAAACGGCCATGGCAACCGCCGCCTGAGCGCGAGAGAGATTCGGATGAAAAAGCGCAAGGAGAAAAAGGAAGAAGTCGAAAGGCTGAAGAGCGACCTGGCCAAGGTGTCCACGGTGATTCTTACGACGTTTCAAGGCATCACGGTGGCGCAGGACACGCAGCTTCGCCGTGCCGTGCAGGGCACGGGCGGAAAGTACCGCGTCGTCAAGAATACTCTCGCCGAACAAGCGGGAGCGGGAACGACGGCGGAGAGTCTGCTTAAAGGTCTCTCGGGAACCAACTCCATTTCTTACAGCACCGATCCGGTGTCGTTGGCGAAGGTTCTCACGAAAGTTGCCAAGGACGTACCTGCATTTCGCTTCAAGGCAGGCGTGGTTGAGGGACGCGTTTTATCTATAGCGGAAATTCAGCAATTGGCTCTTCTGCCATCGAAGGAAGAGCTGATTGGCAAGATCATGTTCTTGCTGCAAGCGCCCGCCCGGCGCAATGCCGCCGCTCTTGCGAGCCTGAATCGGAATCTGGCTGTCACCATGCAGGAAGCAGTTAAAGCAGAAAAGTTCGCACACTAGCGAGGAGGAAAACGAAGCAATGGCTAGCAAAGTGGAGTCGATTCTGGAAGAGATCAAGGGGCTGACGCTGCTCGAAGCCGCCGACTTGGTCAAGAAAATGGAGGAGACTTTTGGCGTGTCCGCTGCCGCCGCGCCGGTGGTCATGGCGGGCGGTGGCGCTGCGCCCGGAGCCGCGCCGGCCGAAGAGAAAACGGAGTTCTCGGTTGTCCTCACCGAAGTGGGCGCCAACAAGATTAATGTCATTAAGGCTGTCCGGGAAGTGACCAGCTTGGGCCTGAAGGAAGCCAAGGACCTCGTGGACGGTGCGCCCAAACCGATCAAGGAAGGCGTGAACAAGGACGAAGCGGCCGCGATTAAGAAGAAATTTGAGGACGCTGGCGCCAAAGTAGAAGTCAAGTAAAACGCGAGCGCCCGGTCGGCGCAAAGGAATTCGTACGAAGCCAGACTGTCGGGAATTTGAACTTCAACCCAGTCCAATCCGGACCGTAGGCGGGGGTGTCCGCACCGCCGCGTGTCCCGGCCTGACCCATTTGGGTATCGTGAGGCAATAGAATGGAAAATGGAAATCATCGCAACGGAAATCATGCCGTTCGGGAGCGCGAGCGGCTGGACTTTTCCAAAATCAAGAGTTCGATCCAGATTCCGAACCTGATCGAAGTCCAGCGGCTCTCTTACCAACGCTTCCTGCAGATGGATCTGCTGCCGTCTGAACGTGAAGACACGGGATTGCAATCGGTCTTTACGTCCGTCTTCCCGATCCAGGATTTTCGAGGACTCTCGCAACTGGATTTTGTGGATTACTCCATTGGAAATTGGGAGTGTAAGTGCGGCAACCTTAAAGGGCTGCATCATCTGCGTGCCACCTGCCGCAATTGTGGCGCTTCGGTAGTCACGAATCCTTATCAGACCGGGGACGTGATCTGCTCGAAGTGCGGCACCTTCAACAAGAACACGCCGACCTTCTGCAATAAGTGCGGCGATCCCGTGGCCATGCAGCTTAAGTACGACGTAAATGAGTGCCAGGAACGCGGCATGACTTATGCCGCGCCGCTCAAGGTCACCATTCGTTTGACCATCTACGATAAGGATCCTGACACAGGCGCGAAAAACGTCCGCGACATCAAAGAACAAGAAGTTTTCTTCGGCGATATCCCGCTGATGACGGACAATGGCACGTTTATCATCAACGGCACCGAGCGCGTCATCGTCAGCCAGCTACATCGTTCGCCCGGGGTCTTCTACGAAACCGCCAACAACCGCACTTATTTTCTGGGCAAGATCATTCCCTATCGTGGCTCGTGGGTGGAGTTCGAATACGACACTAAAAACGTTCTCTACGTGCGCATCGACCGCAAGCGCAAGTTCCTGGGCTCCATCTTCCTGCGCGCTCTGGGCATGAAGTCCAACGAAGAGATCCTGCGCACGTTTTTCCAGGTGGAGCGCATCACTCTGCGTGACAGTGAGTATTATTGGAACCTCTCGGAAGGCCTGATCGATCGCAAGCTTTCGCACGAGATTAAGACTCCGCGTTCGGAAGAAGTATTGATCGCCGCGCACCGCAGAATCACCGAGCCGCTTTACAAGGAGTTAGTAAAAGCCAAGATCGCCCATGCGCGCGTTTCCCTCGCCGACCTAGAAGGCGCCTTCACGGTCGCTGATCTGGTCAATCGTCAGACTGGCGAAGTGCTGCTCGAAGCTAATAGGCCGCTTACGCCAGAGATCTGGGCTGCTTTGCCCGAAGCCGGGATCACCGGCGTGGATATTTTCTTTCCGGACCGCGACGACACCGGCGTGGTCGTCTCGCGCACGCTGGACAAAGACGCCATTCGCTCTTCGCGCGAAGCACTCATCGAGATCTATCGCAAACTGCGTCCCGGCGATCCGCCCACACTCGAGACCGCTACCGCGCTTTTCAACGGGATGTTCTTTGATCCGCGCAAATACGATTTCAGCAAAGTTGGCCGCCTCAAGTTCAATATCAAACTTGGTTTGGAGACCCCGCTCGAAACGCGCACGCTGGATTCCGCTGACTTTGTGGCTGCTATTCGTTATCTGCTCAAGCTTCGCAAGAATATCGGCACGGTCGACGACATTGATCATCTAGGGAATCGTCGGGTGCGCGCTGTCGGCGAGCTCCTGGAAAACCAGTTCCGCATCGGGCTCGTTCGCATGGAGCGCGCCATTAAAGAGAAGATGTCTGTGTACCAGGAAATGTCAACGGCCATGCCTCATGACCTGGTGAACGCGAAGCCGGTCATGGCCGCAATTCGCGAATTCTTCGGTAGTTCACAGCTTTCGCAGTTTATGGACCAGACCAATCCGTTGAGTGAAATCACCCACAAGCGTCGCTTGTCTGCTTTGGGTCCGGGGGGACTCTCCAGAGAGCGCGCCGGGTTTGAGGTTCGTGACGTCCACCCCACTCACTATGGCCGCATCTGCCCCATCGAGACGCCCGAAGGTCCGAATATTGGCTTGATCAGCTCGCTTTCCTGCTACGCGCGCATTAACGAATTCGGATTTATCGAATCGCCTTACCGCAAAGTCAGGGGCGGCCGGGTCATTGATTACGTGCAAGTCGTCAACGCCGGAGACAGCGAATTCAAAGCCGGTGAAATTATCGAACGGGACAAAGTGGAAGCCGTCAACGAAGAACTCAAGCGGCGCCGCGTAACCGCAGAGCCCTACTGCTTCTATCTGTCGGCTTGGGAGGAAGACAGGTACGTCGTGGCTCAGGCGAATGTGCCTCTCGACGAGCGCGGGCGCGTCACCAGCGAACTGGTCAATTGCCGTCAGGCCGGCAACTTCGTTCTCAAGCAGCGCGAGGAAGTTGATTACATCGACGTTTCGCCAAAGCAACTCGTCTCGGTTGCCGCGAGCCTGATTCCATTCCTGGAAAACGACGACGCGAACCGAGCCTTGATGGGCTCGAACATGCAACGGCAGGCCGTGCCGCTCATCCGTGGCGAGGCCCCGCTCGTCGGCACGGGCATGGAACGCGTTACCGCTCGCGATTCAGGAGCCGTAGTGATCTGCCGCCGCGACGGCATTGTCGATCAAGTGGACTCCGAGCGGATCATCGTTCGCGTGGAATCCGATCATTCCGGCGTACTCAGCCGCGAAGTCGGTGCAGACATCTATTCGCTGATCAAATTCAAGCGTTCGAACCAAAATACCTGCATTAACCAGAAGCCTTTAGTGCGCGTGGGAGATCGTGTGGGCCAGGGACAAGTACTCGCGGATGGTCCTTGCACGGATCGAGGCGAGCTCGCGCTCGGCCGCAATGTACTGGTCGCATTCCTGCCCTGGCGCGGGTACAACTTCGAAGATGCCATCCTGGTGAGCGAAAAGCTGGTCAAAGAGGATTACTACACTTCCATTCACATTGAGGAGTTTGAAATCGAGGCGCGCGATACCAAACTCGGCCCTGAGGAGATCACCCGCGATATCCCCAATATCAGCGAAACATTCCTTCGCAACCTCGACGAAAGTGGTGTGATTCGCATCGGCGCCACAGTTCGTCCCGGCGACATTTTGGTTGGCAAAGTCACTCCCAAGGGTGAAACGACACTGACACCGGAGGAGAAACTGCTCCGCGCCATCTTCGGAGAAAAGGCGGGCGACGTTCGCGATGCTTCGCTTTACTGTCCGCCTGGCATCGAAGGGACCGTGGTCGACGTCAAGATCTTCTGCCGGAAAGGGGCCGAAAAGGACGAACGTCACAAGGCCATCGAGGCACTGCAGGTCTTTCGCCTGGAACGAAACCTGGCGGATGAAATCCGCATCCTCACCGACGAACGGCTCAAGCGCTTGAGCAGTTTGCTGAATGACCAGAAGCTCGTTGCCGACCTGCACGACGAAAAGACCAACAAGCGGCTGCTCACCAAAGGGACCGCGCTCACCCGCGAAATCATTGAGAAAATTTCTACGCGTAACCTGAAGCGTCTCCGGCTCGCCGATAAAGATCCGCTGCTTATTGAGAAGATCGACGAGATCGAGGAGATGACTTCGCGGCAGATCGATGTACTGCGCAAGATTACCGACGAGCGCAAGGAAAAGCTCAAGAAAGGCGATGAACTTCCGCCTGGCGTGATCAAGCTGGTCAAAGTGTACATCGCCATGAAGCGTGAGCCCGAGGAAGATATGCCCTATCTGCCCGACGGCACTCCAGTTGAGATCGTGCTCAATCCCCTCGGCGTTCCGTCTCGTATGAATGTTGGGCAGATTCTCGAGACGCACCTCGGCTGGGCCGCCAAGGAACTCGGCCGCAGCATCGGGCGCATTTTCAATCAAGCCACGAAAGCCGAGGCGGCTCGCCGCTGGTTCCGCGAAGTCTTCGGCGACACAGCCATCTGGCGTTCGGTTTCCGCGATGGAGGACGAGCACTTGCTCGAGCTCGCCGACAGCTTCCGGGATGGCATCTCCATGGCCACGCCTGTTTTTGACGGAGCGCGGGAATCCGAGATTCGCCACCTGCTGGAGGTTGCCGGATTGCCGGAGTCTGGCAAGCTTCCACTCTTCGACGGAATGACCGGCGAGTCTTTTGCTCAAGAGATCACTGTCGGTTACATCTACATGCTGAAGCTTTCGCATCTGGTTGACGACAAGATCCACGCTCGCTCCATTGGCCCGTACTCTTTGATCACGCAGCAGCCGCTGGGTGGCAAAGCGCAGTTCGGCGGCCAGCGGTTTGGTGAAATGGAAGTGTGGGCGCTCGAAGCCTACGGCGCCGTGCACATCCTGCAAGAGCTACTCACGGCCAAATCCGACGACGTTTATGGCCGCGCGAAAATTTACGAAGCCATCGTCAAGGGTGAGCCCGGCATCGAGCCGGGCGTGCCCGAATCGTTCAACGTCCTCGTGCGCGAACTGCAATCGCTTTGCCTGGACGTCGAGTTGATGAAGAGGCAGAAGCCGCAAGCGGAAGCAGCGGCCGATTAGCCGTAGTCCTGTGCCAACAAGTTCCATCTCCCGGGCGACCGGGAGCGCCGCGGCGTAAGCCGCGGCCAGGAGGAGGGAAACCTTGTATCGTAGCAGCCCCTATGATCGCGCTAGTCTGATCGCCGATTTCGACTCTATCCGCATCAGCCTGGCAAGTCCTGAAAAAATCCGATCCTGGTCGCACGGCGAAGTTACCAAGCCGGAGACGATCAATTACCGTACGTTCAAGCCAGAGCGCGACGGTCTGTTTTGCGCCAAGATTTTTGGCCCGGTTACAGACTGGGAGTGCTTGTGCGGAAAATACAAGCGCATGAAGCATCGCGGAGTGATCTGCGATAAGTGCGGGGTCGAGGTTACCCTCAGTAAGGTACGTCGGGAGCGGCTCGGCCATATCGAGCTGGCTTCGCCTTGTTCGCACGTGTGGTTTTTCAAAGGCTTGCCTTCGCGCATTGGCTACCTGCTGGATATCTCCATGCGCGATCTCGAGCGCATTCTTTATTTCGAGGCCTTCGTCGTTGTCGATCCCGGAGAAGTGCCCGGCATCAAGGAACGCGAGCTCCTTCCGGAGGAAAAGTTCCGCGAGCTGCAAACAGAATATGCCGGTCAGTTCCGCGCCGCGATGGGCGCCGAAGCCATTAAAGAGCTCCTTCGTCACGTCGATATCGATAAGCTCAGCGACGAGCTGCGCGAGAAGATGAAGAACGATCCCAGTCTGCAGAAGCGCATCAAGTATGCTAAGCGGCTGCGCGTGGTGGATTCCTTCCGCAAGAGCGGTAATAAGCCCGAGTGGATGATCCTGGATGTGATCCCTGTGCTTCCTCCGGAGCTGCGGCCTTTGGTGCCCCTTGACGGCGGCCGATTTGCCACCTCCGATCTCAACGATCTCTATCGGCGGGTGATCAATCGCAATAACCGCCTTAAGAAGCTGATGGAGCTCCATGCTCCCGACGTCATCGTGCGCAACGAGAAGCGCATGCTTCAGGAAGCCGTGGATGCGCTCTTTGATAATGGCCGCCGCGGTCGCGTCCTGCGGGGTACGAACAACCGGCCTCTTAAGTCGCTCTCCGACACGCTGAAAGGCAAGCAGGGCCGCTTCCGCCAGAACTTGCTTGGTAAGCGCGTGGACTATTCCGGCCGCTCCGTTATCGTTGTGGGTCCAGAACTCCGCCTCAACCAATGCGGTCTGCCGAAGAAGATGGCTCTGGAGCTTTTCAAGCCCTTCATCTACCACAAACTGGAAGCCGCAGGCCATTGCACCACGATCAAGCAGGCCAAGGAGATGGTCGAGCAACAGGAGTCCATCGTCTGGGACATTCTCGAGGACGTCATTCGCGAGCACCCCGTGCTTCTCAATCGCGCGCCTACGCTGCATCGTCTGGGCATTCAAGCCTTCGAGCCCACCCTTGTCGAAGGCAAAGCCATCCGCATCCATCCGCTGGTGTGCACGGCGTTCAACGCCGATTTCGATGGCGACCAGATGGCCGTGCACATTCCGCTCTCTCCCGAGGCGCAGATCGAGGCGGCGGTTTTGATGCTCTCTTCACGCAACATTCTCTCTCCTGCCAACGGACTGCCTTTGGCCGTGCCCACGCAGGACATGGTGTTGGGGATCTACTATCTGACCAAGGCCAAGCCGGGCGCCAAAGGTGAGGGTCGTGCCTTCGGTTCAGTGGAAGAAGTCTTGCTCGCGCTGGAAGCGGGCGAGGTAGAACTGCTGACGCCTATCCGTTTGCGCTATACCGGCGAGATGATCGATCTCAGCACGGCGTATGACGATCAGGATGTTACGCACACCGAAGCGGTTAACCTCAAGCGCCAGTTTATTTCAACGACGGTAGGGCGCGTTATTTTCAACGATCACCTGCCCGAGGAGATGCCCTTTATCAATGGTTTGCTGAAGAAAAAGGGAATTCAGCAGTTGGTTTACTACTGCTATCTCCGATTTGGCCTGGAACGCACTGTTCAGGCTCTTGATCATCTCAAGGAACTCGGCTTTCTCTACGCCACGCGTTCGGGCATCTCGATTGGAATCGAGGACATGCTCATTCCGGGTGACAAGGCATCCCTTGTCGAAGCTACTGAGCGCGAAATCGTCAAGGTGCAGCAACAGTATCTCGATGGCGCCATCACGAACGGCGAGCGATATAACAAAGTGATTGCCATCTGGAGCGACGTCACCGAGAAAGTCGCCGAGCAGATGTTCAAGGCTCTCGAGCAACAGGACAAGGAAGGCATCATCAATCCGATTTACGTCATGGCCGATTCCGGCGCTCGCGGTTCGAAACAGCAAATCCGGCAGCTCTCCGGCATGCGCGGCCTCATGGCCAAGCCTTCCGGTGAGGTCATCGAGACGCCCATCACCTCCAACTTCCGCGAAGGCCTGACCGTGCTGCAATACTTCATCTCGACACACGGGGCGCGCAAAGGTCTCGCCGATACGGCGCTCAAAACAGCAGACTCTGGCTACCTCACGCGCCGCTTGGTCGACGTCGCGCAGGATGTCATCATCAACGAGATCGATTGCGGGACTGCCGACGGCATCTACGTTGAGCCGATTCTGGAGGCGGGCATCGAAGTGGAGCCTTTGCGCGACCGCGTAGTGGGCCGAGTTTCGCTGGAGAAAATTAAGGACTACGAGGGGAACACGATCCTGGATATAAATCAGGAGATTACGGAAGAGCTGGCCAACGCCATTCAGGCCGCGGGCATTGAGCGCGTAAAGATTCGCTCCGTGCTCACCTGCGAGTCTCGCCGCGGTGTCTGCGCCCGCTGCTACGGACGCAATCTGGCCACCGGCCGCATGGTGGAACTCGGCGAAGCCGTCGGCGTCATCGCTGCGCAGTCGATCGGCGAGCCGGGCACTCAGCTCACCATGCGCACCTTCCACATCGGCGGCACCGCCACACGCGTGGCCGAGCAATCCAAAGTCGAGGCCCGCAGTAATGGTTTCATTCGCTTCCTCGATCTCAAGGCCGTTCACGGCCGCAACAATGCACTGATCGCTATGAACCGGGCTGGGTTGATTGCAATCGTGGACGACAAGGGTCGCGAAAAGGAGCGCCACCACGTCGTTTATGGTGCGCGCCTGCGCGTCGACGAGGGGCAATCCGTCAACGTCGGCCAGATTCTGGCAGAATGGGATCCGTTTACCTTCTCGATCTTGACCGAGGTGGGGGGCACCGTGGAGTTCAAAGATCTGCAGCCCAGCGTCACCATCGAGGAACAAGTGGACGAAGTCACCGGTTTGGCTCAACTTGTTGTGACGTTGCCTCCAGGCGACGAAAAGCACCAGCCGACGATTCAAGTCCGCGATTCCGCCGGCCGCAGCCGCAAGAAATACCTCATGCCTTCACGTGCGCACCTCATGGTTTCGGACGGCGACGAGGTCCAGCCCGGCGACGTCCTGGCCAAGATTCCCCGGGAACCACCAAGACCAAAGACATCACCGGCGGTCTGCCGCGTGTAGTCGAGCTCTTTGAGACTCGCAAGCCCAAAGATCCAGCCGTCATCAGCGAAATCGATGGCGTAGTCAAATACGGCGAAATCAGCAAAGGCATGCGCAAGATCTACGTTGAGAGCGAAGACAGTAAGACCCAGAAGGAATACTCGATCGCCCGCGGCGTTCACATCAATGTGCAGGAAGGTGAGCACGTCCATGCCGGTGAGCCGTTGATCGATGGCCCGCTCAATCCGCACGATCTCCTCGCCGTCCTTGGCGAGAAGTACACACAAGCCTACCTGGTGCATTCCATCCAGGAGGTCTATCGTCTGCAGGGCGTCAACATCAACGACAAACACATCGAGACCATCGTTCGCCAGATGATGCGCTGGGTGAAAGTTGAAGACGTCGGCGACACCCGCTTCCTGCTCGACGAACAGGTCGATAAATTCCGCTTCCGGGAGGAGAATGATCGCGTCATTACCGAGGGGGGACGCCCCGCGACGGGTCGTCCGCTCTTGCTCGGTATCACCAAGGCCTCGCTCTCTACCGACTCGTTTATCTCTGCCGCGAGCTTCCAGGAGACGACGCGCGTTCTCACCGAGGCGGCCGTCGCTGGCAAGGTGGATTATCTGCGTGGCCTCAAGGAAAATGTGATTATGGGACGATTGATTCCGGCAGGCACGGGGCTCGAGCGCTATCGCAATATCGAGCTCCTCGTTGAGGTCCCTCCTCCTCAGCCCGCAGAGGCCGAGGCTGTAGCGCCGGAACTGACTCCCGAAGAGGCCGCCGCGCTGGACTTCCTGCGCAAAGATGCCGACGCCATTGCCGAGGGCTAGGCCTTTCGGATTTCACGCAAAGTTCGTTGTTCCAGCAACTCATTGCCTGGGAGCACCGAACTCTGTCGTCCCCCAGTCCCGCTGCGTGACAGCATAGGTTGACTGTCCCTGACACCCTTTGCGTCCCGCTTCGGCTTAATTAATAGGTAATAGCGCTGGCCGAAGGAGTTGCGCCCGTCTCCGGCCGGGACATAGACTGTGACCTCGCAGCTGCCTTTTTTTCCGGAGAGATTGAACTACACAAGTTTCATGTCTACTACAAGCAGCCAACGCTCGGCCGCCGATGTCGATGGCAGCCTCTCCGCGAATCCGTCTGCTGTTCCGCCGTCAGATCGGTTGACAGCTCGCGAAGGCAGGCTCTGGCTGCTTGCGGTCATCTTGCTTGTGTCTCTGGCTGTGGGATTGGCGGTAGTCTCCTGGCAGCCGATCCATTTGCTGCCATGGAGGCTGGACGCTCTTCCGGTCGGCCTGGTTTTGCTGGTCAGCCTGTTTGGTGCGTACGCCATTTCCCGATGGCGTGAAATTGCCCAATTACGCGCGCTCGTCCACGGTCTTTCACATCAGGCCCAATCGCCCGCCGAGGGACAAGTGGAGAAGCTCTTCGAAATGGTGCAGCATTCTCAGCGCGGTTTGCGCGACTTGATCGACACCTTTGACGATATCTTGCTCTCACTCTCGCTCGACGGAGAGATCCTCGCCACCAATCGCAGCTTTGCGAATCTGCTCGGCCGTTCGTTTCACGAAGTAGTGGGACACCGGCTCGATGAGTTCCTGGAGCTAGTCGATGGCTCCGGCTTCGCCTCACTGCAACGTGAATTGCTCTCCCTGCTCGAGCAGCGCCATCGATCCGGCGTGCTGCGCATCCGCCTGAGGCATGAAGCCAGCGCAAGATATTTCCAATGCATCACGCATGCTCTCGTACACGAGGGTGCCCGACAGGGTGTATGCGTTCTGGCACGCGATATAACCACCGAGCGCGAAAGCGAGGCCCGCTTCAAGGACCTGTTTGAGACCTTGCAAGAAGGCGTCTATCTGTCGGATGCCAACGGACAATTGGAAGATGTCAACCCGGCCTTGGTGCGCATGCTCGGCTATAATAACCGTACGGAGCTGCTCGGTCGTCCCCTCTCGGATTTTTTTTTCCAGCCCGAAGAGTGGGAGACGGAGCGGCGCCAGTTGGCTCAGTCTGATGTTGTGTATGGCCACGAAGCCATGCTACGTCGTAGCGATGGCTCCGCACTCGCTGCTCTGCACGCCTCGGCTCTGATTCGGGATAGCGCGGGGCGTGTGCGCCGCCGTCAAGGAACGCTTGTGGATATCACTGAGCGGCGCCAAATCGAGACGCGCCTGCAACGGGAGCAGGAATTTGCCCGGCGGCTCGTGGAAAGCTTTCCCGATCTGGTTATCGCTCTCGATCAAGAAGGTCGCTACACTTTCGTCAGCCCGCGTTCCATAGAACTGCTGGGCCTGTCACCAGAACAGTTGATTGGGTCCTTGTTCAGCGAGCGCGTCGAACCGCTCAGCCGCAAAGATGTGCAAGTATTCTTGGACACCATTATCTCCGGAGAATGCTCCAACGGCGGCACCGAGTTTCTGGCCCGGCGAAGCGACGGTGAGACGCGGCTGTTCCGG
Source organism: Acidobacteriota bacterium (assembly GCA_003223325.1). Lineage (GTDB taxonomy): Bacteria > Acidobacteriota > Terriglobia > Acidiferrales > UBA7541 > Palsa-189. The sequence goes on along the minus strand of QHYS01000164.1, from coordinate 8,496 downwards.
GCGACCGCCAGCCCGCTCATGGATCTTTCCGGTCGCATCTCCGGCGTCATCGCCGCCGTGCGCGACACTACCGATTCGAAGCGCATGGAGCAGCAGTTGATTCAGAGCGAAAGGCTTGCAGCCATGGGGCAGATGATTGCCGGTGTCGCCCATGAGCTGAATAATCCCCTCACGGCAGTTCTGGGGGTTACCGAACTCCTACGTGATTCTGCGGGTGACGATTCCTCGCGGCGGCAGCTCGAAATTGCCCACCGCCAGGCCCGTCGAGCCGCTCAGATCGTGCAAAGCCTTTTGACTTTTTCGCGTCCGCCCCAGCCGCGCAAGATTTGCCTCAATTTGAGCGAACTGATTCAGCGCAGCCTACAGCTTCACGAACATTCCTTGCGCTCGAATCGCATCACAGTTGACTTTTCCGCCTCGCCCGATCTTCCTGTCATCCTGGGCGACGCCAGCCAACTCACTCAAGTTTTCCTAAACCTGATTGCTAACGCCGAGCAGGCCATTCGAGAGATTCGTGATCACGGGACCCTTTGCATCCGTGTCAGCCGCGCCGCCGACCGCGTGGTGGCTACCTTTCAGGATGATGGCGCGGGGATTCGGCGTGAGATACTGCCGAAGATTTTTGATCCCTTCTTCACCACTAAGCGGCCCGGCCGCGGCACGGGGCTGGGCCTTAGCATTTGCCTCTCCATTCTTCGCGAGCATAACGGCGAGATCGAAGCCCAGCCGATCTCGCAAGGCGGCTCGTTATTCACTACCTGGTTGCCCATCGCGCGGGGGACTGCCCTGTTCTTGGCCGAATCGCGGGAAGGAGCGGTAGGCTCAAGTTCGAAGGAAATTTCAAAGGAAGCTGCAGCAGGGTACTCGGTTCTCGTCGTGGATGACGAGGAGAGCATCCGGGAAATGATCCGGGAAGGCCTTTCTGCCCGTGGTTTTCACGTGCAGGGCGCGGCCAGCGTGGAGGAGGCCCTTTCCTTGATGGAACGGAGCTCCTTTCATGCGGTACTCTGCGACTTGAATTTGCGGGCTGGCGGCGGTGCCGAAAGTTCAGGTCTCGGCCTTTACGCGGCGGTCACAAACGCCACGCCCGGCGGCAATCCCAAGCCTTTTTTCCTGTTCATGAGCGGAGAATTGGCAGCCGCGGCGGTCACCGAACAATTGGCCCAAGCTGGCGCTCAAACCATCCAGAAGCCTTTTCGCATTTCAGATTTGATCACCATCCTGGCCGATGCCCTCGGCAAGTCTTCCTCTGGTGCTCCACACCTTTCCCCCGTCAATTAGTTAGCGCGCAGATTCTCCCTGCGTCAACTTACCGCTTCGGCGCCGGCTTCCCGCCCGCAGGCTTTGGGCTCGTTGGCAGGTCAACACCGAAGGTCCATACATACGTGCTCTGTCCTTCGCCTGGCGTCGTTTCGATGATGGCGTATTCACCGGCCTCAAGAGCCTGGTCAACGGTATAGCGATAGAGACCGCGGGCCGCATCCCACTGCAGCAGCGAGACTTCACGATTCTTGAATGTCTGCTGGCCGGCAATATTCGTACTGATGACTGCGACCGTGCGCTTTTCACCTTTCACTTCCGCGCGCAGGAGCGTGAGGTGCGGCTCACGCTTATCCGCAGTCCGGAAATAGAACTCCGCGTCGCCCGTCCGGATTCGCAATTTCGCCTGTTTGCCGGGAATCTCCATGTCTTGCTTGCTCGAAATCAAAGGCACTCCGGTCACGATCTTCGCAACGGCACGCCCCTTTTCGGTGTGCATTTCGGCCTTCTCCTGTTGCATAGGGGCGATGTTGTTGCCGTCGAGAACGTAAAATCCCACGTTATCCGGGAGAAAGGTACCCGGACGGACTTCGAAGCTTGTATCCACATTCAGATCCGCAAAGCGTGCGGCTCTTTCACTTTCTGCGATTTGCTTGGCCAATTCCGTCTGCTGCGCGTCTTGCTCCGCTTCAGACTTTTGTGTGGCCGTCCAGTCCACTAGTGCTGCGGGGATCTCCTCCCAGGCGGAGCGTTCTAGGCTGTAATAGCGCACCCGCTCGCCTTCACGGTGATATTCGCGCACGATCTGGAAGGTGCCGTCGGTGAGAATCAGCTTCTTGCCTTTGGGAGGCGGGACGGCGATCTCGGGCTGCTGGATATTATGCTGATCGGCTTGCTGGGAGGCATGTTCCTGAGGGCCAAACTTCGACGCACCTGCGGTCTGCCCACCAAGAATGAGGGGGAGGAACACTGAAGCCGCAACGCAAGCCGTTAGTGAAAAGCTCAATTTCTTGCGGTATTTTCCAGGGCGATGCGTCGCTGGCACGATCATGGACAGGCCACGCTTACTTGATCAGCATAACTCCGTCGGAGCGCTGCTGCAATTGCCACAGGTCAAATCTGTCAGCGCCGGTGCAAAATTTTCAAGCGGAATTGACAAATTAGAATTAGACCCTCAAGAATTAGGGTTTGAAATACCTCAGAAATGAAAGGCGTTTGGTCAGCAAATCAGAAGCCGGAGGGACGAAATTCACTGAGCGCGATTAATGCTCGCAGCGGCCGCAAACCAGGTTAAGAACCATCAGATCTGACGGGGTATAGAACCACTTCTCCGCTGTGCCGCCAGCTGCTGCCGCAGCCGCTACGGCTTGGCCCAAATGCTTGATTCGGGTGAGGCTGCGCAGGTGCTCGAGGCAGATTCCGGTCAGCCCGGAGACTTCCTCCTCTGTAAACATCTTTTGGCTCGATCGGATTGTAACAGTACTCATCATTAGGTCATCCTCGGACGCTCGATAATACGCATCGTACTTTCAGACGCAGGTTGCTAGCAATAGTCCTTCCGTTCTATTACGCCATTTTTGATGCTTGAACCAGGCAAGCTGGCGTCAGAACTTAGGGAAGGCGTCATATGACTGTAGCACTTGAAGATGTGACGATCGAGATCGGAATTTGAAGCAAAGTGTGGGTACGACTGGCATATAATTTCCGATGGGGTTAGTGCCTCGGTCAGCGATCTCGATGAATAAATGTTAGACCTGCGCTCCCCCGGCTTTCTCGAACGCATGCGCCAGTTGCAAGACGCGAGCCTCTCCAAACGGCTGACCGAAAATTTGCAAGCCCACGGGCAGGCCTTGCGTCCTGCCACATGGCACTGAGATACCCGGAACTCCGGCTAGTGATCCCGTAACCGTATAGATATCAGCCAGATACATGGCAAGCGGATCTGAGGCATGCTCGCCGAGGCGAAAGGGTGGCACGGGCGAAGTCGGCGTCACAATGGCATCCACTTGCCCGAAGGCCTCTGCAAAATCGCGTGCAATCAAGGCGCGCACTTTCTGCGCCTTTAGATAGTAAGCATCATAATACCCTGCGGACAGTGCATAGGTGCCGAGCATGATGCGACGTTTGACTTCTGCCCCGAACCCCGCGCCGCGCGTCTTCCGGTACATTTCCATAAGAGTTCCCCCTGAAGCCCGCAAACCGTAGCGAACGCCATCATAACGCGCCAGATTGGAACTCGCCTCGGCCGTAGCAATCAGATAGTACGTGGCGACGGCATATTCCGTGTGCGGCATGCGCAACGCTGTACGCACGCAGCCGAGTTGCTCGAGTAGGCTAATGCCGGCTTCGATCTTTTCGCGCACTGCGGAATTGAGTCCCTCGGCGAAATAGTCGGTGGGTACGCCGATTCTCAGCCCCTTCACGGGCGCATCAAGACCGCCCACGTAATCGGGAACGGGAACAGCGGCGGCGGTCGAATCCATCCGATCGCCGCCAGCAATCGTGCCCATGATCAAGGCCAGATCGCGGACGTTCCGTGCGAACGGACCAACGCGATCGAGCGATGAAGCGAAAGCAATCAACCCGTAGCGCGACACACGGCCGTACGTGGGCATCATTGCGGGAATGCCGCAGAACGAGCCGGGCTGGCGGACCGAACCGCCGGTGTCTGTACCAAGGGCGGCCACGGCCATTCCGGCCGCCACGGCTGCAGCCGATCCCCCGCTCGAGCCGCCTGGGACGCGATCCATGGCCAGAGGATTTCGCACTGGGCCGTAGGCAGAATTTTCGTTCGATCCGCCCATGGCAAATTCGTCGCAATTGGTTTTCCCGAGCAGAATTGCCCCGGCGCGTTCCAGACGCTCCACTGCGGTGGCATCAAATGGAGGGCGATAGCCTTCGAGGATGTGCGAGGCGCACGTCGTGACAATGCCCTTTGTGCTGAGAACATCCTTCACCGCGAGCGGCAAACCCGCCAGGCTCGGCAAATCCTCGCCTCGTGCGACAAGTCCATCGAGATAGTCCGCTTGCCTGTAGGCGCGTTCGGGAGAAAGCGCCAAATAAGCGTTGAGCTCCGGATTACGCCGCTCGATGCGTTGGCAGAACTCCGCAGTCAATTCGCGCGCAGAGATGCGCTTGTCTGCTAGTGCTTCGCGGACGGAGTCGATGGTCCAATCGTGGCCGTTGCTCGTTGGAGTCATGATCATGGCAATGCGCTAAGCAATGAAGATTATAGGGTGTGATTTTGGCTGTCGCTAGCAGTAGGTCGTTCTGTTAAGGACAGCAGACGACTCGGGCCAACCAACTAACGGAAGGCGCTGCAGCAGACTGCCACCGCGAGGTGGGGCGCAACGCCGGGACTCAGTCAAAGAGGTTATACCGAAGAATATACCAGAGGGTCGTTAAGCCGTCGCGCCAAGTGATCTTCTTCCCCTCTGCGTAGGTCCTTCCGGAGTATGAGATCGGCACTTCATACACCCGCCAGTTTCCCCTGGCGACTTTGGCCGTACACTCCGGCTCGAAACCAAAACGATCCGATCGGAAACGAATGCTCTGAACTACCTCACGCCGCAAGACCTTGTAGCAGGTTTCCATATCTGTGAGCTTCAGATTGGTGAGCATGTCGGAGAGCAGGGTCAGAAATTTGTTGCCAGCGTAGTGCCAGAAATAATGCACCCGCTGTGGCCCTCCGAGAAAGCGTGAACCGTAAACGACGTCCGCACGTCCATCGAAAATCGGTTCGAGCAGTTTGTGATAATCCCTCGGGTCGTACTCGAGATCAGCATCCTGCACGAGAAGGACCTCGCCATTGGCGATTTCAAATCCCCGTCGTAGCGCTGCGCCTTTGCCGCGATTGCGGTCCTGAAAAATGAAGCGAATATTTTCGAGGGAGAGAAGCGCTCGTCCATTGCGTAAAGGAGCTTCACCTTGTCCGGCAGCCCGGGTATTTTCGAGGTCCCGCAGCAGCTCACGGGTTCCATCCGTGGATCCGTCGTCGATTACGAGGACTTCCTTTTCCAGCCGTACTGCCTGGACGCGGAGCAACACCTCCTCAATATAGGCGAGTTCGTTATAAACGGGAATGATAATCGAGACCGTCACGCCGAGGGCAACTCTCCGGATCCGAACACGCCTCTGCCGAGCTTCACGCGGACCTCCTAATCATCGGACATGCTTGGCTGTGTAAGCAAACGGCGAGATGCCGTCGTGCCTGAGGAGTAACCGATCAGCGAGCAGCAGCATTTGCTAGCGATTCCGGTCCGGCTCTATTGCATAGAGTATCGTCCCATGAAGGCATTCCAGCGAATCACAAGCAAATCCAGGAACATACGAAGGCTATCGCCAAACATGTTCACTTTGGTCGCGGGATTGTGCGCCCAACGAACGGGAACCTCGGCAATAAGCAGTCCTTTCTGCAGCGCCAGAAACAGAATCTCCGGATCAAATCCGAATCCCTCCGTGCGTTGCTGCTCAAATATGACACGAGCTTTCTCGCGACGAAAGGCCTTTAAACCGCATTGGGTATCCTGGAAGGGAAGGCCCATGATCTGACGCACGATGCGGTTGAAGATGACGCCGGCTCGTTCCCGCAAGGCCGGTTGATGAACCTCGATTAGGCTCCGGTCCAGGGCCCGCGAACCGATGGCCCCATCGTACGCACCCTCGCGCAGCGCCGCGAGCAACTTATCCGCCTCCTCGATCGGCGCAGATAAATCTGCGTCCGTAAATAACGCAATCTCTCCGCGAGCCTCGAGCATGCCGTGACGAACGCTGAAACCCTTGCCATGGTTGCGGCCGTTAGAGATCAAGCGCAGTTCCGGAAAACCGGTCCGTGAACCCTCTACAACCCTTGCCGTGGAGTCTGTAGACCCGTCATCGACCACCAGCACTTCGGCTCTCAAAGAGTGAGACTTGAGATAGGAGCGAATGCTTTGAAGACTCTTTGGTAAACGTTGCTCCTCATTGAACGCGGGAATCACAATGGATAGGTCCAGGGGCCCCTGGCACACGCCGCCTTTGCGCGTGCTGGGGTCAAGGGGTGGAGAGGCCCTCTGTGTTCGTAGTGAAGAACTTCTGCCCCAGATTCTCCCGTGGCGTATTGTATCTGCCCGTGCGGCATACGCTCACCCGCAGCGCTCCGCCCTTGCGCTTGTCCTCCCCTGTGGCAACGGTCGCCATTCGACCATCCAAACTGTGAACCTGAAACAAATTACAATGCTAGACGAAGCTAAATCCCTAGTTGATCGCAGGGCAAAAAGGTCAGCTGTGAGCACGACGCGCATGGACACTTCGGACAGCGGATCGAAGACGATCCTGGAAATTCTGCTGGTGATCAGCTTTTGCCACCTTCTGAACGACATGATCTCCTCTTTGTTGCCTGCGATTTATCCCTTACTGAAGGACTCTTATCACCTCGATTTCGCCCAAGTAGGACTCATTACACTCACCTATCAGTGTACGGCTTCCCTTCTGCAGCCTCTTGTAGGTTTTCACACGGATCGTCGGTCGATCCCCTATGCGCTGCCTGCCGGCATGGGATTCACGCTCATCGGTATGATCATATTGGCATTGGCTCGCTCGTTTATAACCATACTCTTCGCCGCGGCTCTAGTCGGCACCGGCGCTTCGGTTTTTCATCCTGAGTCCTCGCGAGTGGCGCGCATGGCATCGGGCGGACAGCATGGCCTGGCCCAATCGCTCTTTCAACTGGGCGGCAATGCAGGTCTTGCTGTGGGGCCTTTACTCGCGGCAATAATTGTGCTGCCAAAGGGCCAACCTGCCGTGGCGTGGTTTTCCCTTGCGGTTCTGCTGGCGATCATGTTGCTCACGTGGGTGAGCAGATGGGCCAAGAAACACATGTTGCATCTGCATGCGTCGCTCAAAACCCATAGAGAGCAGCAAGCAGTCTCCGGCAAGAGAGTGGTGCTGTCGATTGCGGTTTTGTTAGCACTTCTCTTTTCAAAATTTTTCTATCTCGCGAGCATAACCAGCTACTACACGTTTTATCTGATGGGCAAATTTCACCTGTCTGTGCGCAGCGCGCAGATCCACCTATTCGTATTTCTCGGTGCAGTTGCGCTCGGAACATTCGCCGGTGGACCGATCGGCGATCGAATCGGCCGCAAGCGGGTCATTTGGTGCTCGATTCTTGGCGTTCTCCCGTTCACGTTGGCGTTGCCGTACGCCAGCCTCTTGTGGACGGAAATCCTCAGTGTTCTCATTGGCTTGATTCTGGCTTCTGCTTTCCCCGCGATTGTGGTTTATGGGCAGGAGTTGGTCCCCGGAAGAGTGGGAATGATTTCGGGACTCTTCTTCGGATTCGCCTTTGGCATGGCCGGGCTCGGTGCGGCTGTTCTCGGCGAACTGGCGGACTTGACAAGCATTCGATTTGTATATTTGGTCTGCTCCGTTCTGCCGGCCGTGGGCTTACTGGCCGCGTTCCTGCCAAATCTGGAACGGCTCCCGATATGCACCGTGCACGAAACCGCCGACGCCGTGTAGAGTTCTCAGGCTTGCTCTCCTTTTGGGCGCCTAGCAACAAGCTCTGTTTTCAAAAGATTTAGTTAGCGCCATATATCAGCGACTCGATAGCGCCTAACATGGACGACCGTGATTGCGGACGCCATCAGCGGACGCAATACATCCACATGAGAGTGCGGCAGAATGAGTATTCCACCAAACTTGGTGCCAATGGTTTCTACTGGCAGTTTGAAAATAGCAACGATGACTGTGCCGACGAACAAAGCGGCAATGTAACCGGGCATCTTCTTGACATATTTTGTAAAAAGAATAATGAGGGCCCCGCCAGCGTGCACATGAATAGCGCATCCAAACCGTATTTGGCGACGATGCGGTAGACAAAAACCACAAAGGCGCCGGTTGGACCTCTTATCTGCGTCGTGGAGCCTCCCAGAAACGAAACCAGGAACCCCGCGACAATCGCACAGTAGAGACTGGCTTGCGGCTAAAGCCCGAAGGGATCGCGAATGCCATCGCCAAAGGAAGAGCCACGAAACCGACCGTAATTCCCTCGATCAGATGAGCGGCAAATTTTTACGCATCATAACTTGGCAAAATTTGGAACGACTTGGGAAGCCAATTGCTGCGAGCCATCGACCGTGATCTCCTGAGGATCTGACCAGAATGCATGAGAAAGAAGTTGCTGAATAGTAACGCACCTCGCTTTGTTGCCTGCCAGGCACCCGATACAGAAAAATCCAGGCTTTCAAGGCTCAG
>QHYS01000163.1 GCA_003223325.1 Acidobacteriota bacterium | reverse complement strand
TCGAGCAGGAGCGGCGCACGGCCGAGCGCGACTCGGCTGCGGATGGAGAGCGAATCCGGGCTTTGACGAAGTCCGACATCGAAAAGATCAGCCAGGCGGCGCGCGCCGAGATCGCTGCAGCGGAGCGCGTCGGAAGTCAGGAACTCCGCGCAATCGCCGCAAAGCTGGCCACAGATCGAGCGGCAGCGCTGATTCGGGAACAGTTGAATGCCGCGTCAGAGGCGGCGCTTTTTGAGTCTTTTGTTGGCGAACTCACGAGGGCCGCGTCTTGAGAACCATCGCGCAACATTACGCCGATGCGCTCGCCGAGGTTGCCATTTCGCAAAAGAATGCGGAGACCGTGAAGCACGAATTCCGCGATTTTCTTGTGTTCTTGCAGGAATCAGCACAGCTGGGAATTCTGCTCGGCAGCCCGGCTGTGTCGCGTGCCAATAAGCATGCCGTGGCGCAGGCGCTGGTAGAGCGAATGGGCGCTAGCCGCACCCTGCGCAATTTCTTGTTTGTGGTCATCGATCAGCGCCGTGTGAAGCTGCTTCCGGAAATTCAGCAGGCTTTCGAAGCGCAACTCGACGCGTTAGAAGGTGTGGCGCGCGCCACTGTAATTTCCGCGCGAAATTTGAAGGAACGCGAAAAAAAACAACTGCGGGCGGCGCTCGAGCGCCTGAGCGGCCGGCGAGTCGAGGCCCACTATGAGCTGGACCCTGCGTTGATTGCCGGAGCGGTGGTGCGTGTCGGCTCGACCGTCTATGATGGTTCGGTGCGCACGCAGCTCGAGCGGTTGCGCGCGCGCCTGGAGTCCCGATAAGCGGTCAGGAGCAAGCAGGCATGGCATCGATTAGAGCAGATGAAATTACAAAGATCCTTCGCGCACAAATCGCGAACTACGACCAATCTGTCGCCGTGGAGGAGGTAGGCACGGTCATCTCCGTGGGCGACGGCATCGCGCGCGTGCACGGCCTGGAGAAGGTGATGGCCGGCGAGATGCTGGAGTTCCCTCACGACGTTTTCGGCATTGCTCTCAACCTCGAAGAGGATCAGGTAGGCACCGTGCTACTGGGCGAGTACACGGCCATCGAAGAAGGCGACACGGTCAAGCGCACGCGCTCGATCATGTCGGCGCCAGTGGGAGATGCACTTATCGGGCGCGTGGTCAATCCTCTGGGGGCGCCGCTCGACGGCAAAGGGCCGATCGTTACTGAGCACCGCAACCCCATCGAACGCATCGCACCCGGCGTCGTCGACCGCCAGCCGGTTCGCGAGCCCCTGCAAACCGGCATCAAAGCCATTGACTCGATGATTCCCATCGGCCGCGGGCAGCGCGAATTGATCATCGGCGACCGGCAGACAGGCAAGACCGCCATCATTCTGGACACCATCATCAACCAGAAGGGCGGCGACATGATCTGCATCTACTGCGCGATCGGCCAGAAGCGCTCCACCATCGCGCAAGTGGTAAAGATCCTGACCGACGCCAGCGCCATGGACTACACCATCGTCGTGGCCGCTTCCGCCACCGAACCCGCCACCATGCAGTACATCGCCCCCTATGCCGCCTGCGCTATAGGCGAATTCTTCCGGGATGCGGGCCGCCATTCGGTCTGTTTCTATGACGATCTCTCGAAGCACGCGCAGGCCTATCGCGAAATCTCGCTCCTTCTGCGACGCCCGCCTGGGCGCGAAGCTTTTCCCGGCGACGTTTTTTATCTGCACTCGCGTTTGCTGGAGCGCGCCGCCAAATTGAACGACCAAAAAGGTAGCGGTTCGCTCACGGCTTTGCCGGTGATCGAAACGCAGGCCGGCGACGTATCGGCTTACATCCCGACTAACGTCATTTCCATTACTGACGGCCAGATTTATCTGGAAGCCGATCTCTTCAACGGTGGCATCCGGCCGGCCATTAACGTGGGTCTCTCGGTGAGCCGCGTGGGCGGCAACGCGCAGATCAAAGCCATGCGGCAAGTTGCCGGAACGCTGCGGCTGGATCTCGCGCAATATCGCGAGCTGGCGGCCTTCGCGCAGTTTGGTTCCGAACTGGACAGAGCCACCCAAGCGCAGCTCGCGCGCGGCCAGCGACTTACGCAAGTGCTCAAGCAGGATCAGTTTGTGCCGTTGCCGGTGGAAAAGCAGGTGCTCGTCATTTTCGCGGGAACAAACGGCTACCTGGACAGTATCGAGGTTTCCGAAGTGGAGCGCTTCCAGCGCGACTTACTTGTCTTTGCCGACGCTCACGCCGCTGCATTGCTCCATAAAATCGCCACAAAGAAAGCCATCGACGATGAGATCCGTGAAGGCCTGAAGAAAACTCTCTCCGAATTCAAGGAGCGATTCACGGCGGGAACGCCGGCCGCGCGGTAGAAGCGACTCCTGGCGAAAAATAGCCTCCCATGCCAACGCAGCTCGACATCAAGCGCCGCATTCGTTCGGTAAAAAATACCCAGCAGATTACCCGGGCGATGAAATTCGTGGCGGCGGCGCGGCTGCGCCGTGCGCAAGAGAGAGCTTTTGCGGCCCGGCCCTATGCTCGCGCGATTTCGCGCCTGGTTCGCTCCGCCGCTCTTCGCGTGCCGGAGGGCGCACATTCCCTCTTGCGCCGGCGCGAGGAAAAGCGCATTTTGCTGCTGACAGTCAGCGGCGAACGCGGGCTCTGCGGAGCGTTCAACGCCAACGTGATCCGCCGTACGCTGGAATTTTTGCGGGAGCATTCGGCACAAGAGCCGACCATCATCGTTTTGGGCCGTAAAATCCGAGACGCCATGCGCAAGCAGCGTTGGAAAATTGTTGCGGAACACGTGGACGTCACGGCGCGGCCCGAGCCGACCAGAGCGGCGGAAATTGCCAATGACGTGACCGCCATCTACGAGCGGGGGGAAGTCGACTCCGTGTATATCGTTTTCAATGAGTTCAAGTCCGTGCTGGCGCAAAATCTGAAACTGGAGAAACTGTTGCCCATCGAGCGCGATCCCGCATCGACGATCGAAGAAGCACAGGCCAGTTCGAAGGAAACTCCCGTGGACTATCTCTTCGAGCAGCCGCCGGATGAGCTTTTCGGGCGTTTGCTGCCTCGCTACGTACAAGTGCAGATTTTTCGCGCTCTGGCCGAATCGGCGGCGGCGGAACATGCGGCGCGCATGACGGCTATGGATTCGGCGACGAACAATGCCGGAGAGCTGATCGATCAACTTACACTGTATATGAATAAAGTTCGTCAAGCCGCGATCACCAAGGAGATCATCGAGGTCGTGAGCGGCGCGGCGTCCGCCGCCTAACACGGATGGAACATAAAATAGAAGAACGCTTTCGCAAGGAGCGACTATGCCTGGGAAGGACCATAAGAACCATAACATCGGCCGCGTCGTGCAAGTGATCGGCCCGGTGCTCGACCTCGAGTTTCAGGAACATCACCTGCCTGAGATTTACAACGCCGTGCGCATCACCAGCGAAGGTTTCGATGTTCCCGAACCGATCGACGTAATTGCCGAAGTGCAGCAGCATCTCGGCGAAGGACGCGTGCGCACGGTGGCCATGAAGCCTACCGAAGGAATCGTTCGCGGCATGAAAGCTATCGACGCTGAGGGTCCCATCACCGTGCCGGTGGGGCGAGCGACGCTGGGGCGAGTGCTCAACGTGCTTGGTGAGCCCGTGGACAATCTGGGGGACGTCGCTGCCAAGACTCGCTACCCGATCCACCGCTCCGCGCCCTCTCTCGAAGATCAGTCCACGCAACTCGAAATGTTCGAAACCGGTATCAAGGTCGTGGATTTAATGGAGCCCTATCTGAAGGGTGGGAAAATTGGCCTTTTCGGCGGGGCCGGCGTCGGCAAGACGGTGCTGATCCAGGAGCTCATCCATAACGTGGCCATGAAGCACGGCGGCGTCTCCGTCTTCGCCGGCGTGGGCGAGCGCACGCGCGAAGGCAACGACCTATGGCTCGAAATGCAGGAGTCCAAAGTCGTAGTCGCCGGCGACTCCGAAAAATCGCGCGCCGCGCTGATTTACGGCCAAATGACCGAGCCGCCGGGGGCGCGCCTGCGCGTAGGGCTCACAGGCCTCACCGTTGCGGAGTACTTCCGCGATGAAGAGGGCCTCGACGTACTGCTCTTTATCGACAATATTTTCCGGTTCGTGCAGGCAGGCTCAGAGGTTTCGGCCTTGCTCGGGCGCATGCCTTCCGCCGTCGGGTATCAGCCCAACCTGAACACCGAGATCGGCGAATTGCAGGAGCGCATCACTTCAACCAAGAAAGGCTCGATCACTTCCGTGCAGGCCATCTACGTACCGGCCGACGATTACACCGATCCGGCCCCGGCGGCCACGTTCACCCACCTTGATGCGACCACAAACTTAAGCCGGCAGATCGTGGAGCGCGGCATTTATCCGGCCGTCGATCCTTTGGCGAGTTTCTCCCGCATTCTCGATCCGCGTATCGTCGGACAGGAGCATTACAATGTGGCGCGTTCGGTGAAGGGCATACTGCAGCGTTACAAAGACCTGCAGGACATCATCGCCATTCTGGGTATCGAAGAGCTTTCCGATGAAGATAAGCTCACCGTGGCGCGCGCACGCAAGATCGAGAAATTCCTTTCCCAGCCGATGTTCGTTGCGGCGCAATTTACCGGCCTCGAAGGAAAGTACGTCAAGATCGAGGACACCATTCGCGGCTTGGTTGGAACCATCGAAGAAGTGCGCCAGAAGGCCGAGAAAATGGCCGCGGCAGCCTAGGCCGTTCTGCCGATCACGCTCCGACTCATTCCAATGGCCGAAGCCCTCATGCTCGAGGTTGTTACTCCCGAACGCGAAGTGGACCGCGAATCGGTGGCCGAAGTGCAGCTCCCGGGGCTCTCCGGATACCTCGGAATTCTTCCCGGACATACGCCATTGCTTACGCAATTGGGAATCGGCTCGCTGATCTACAAAAAGGGCGCTGAAAGTGGGTTCATCGCCGTGATCGGCGGCTTTGCCGAAGTTCTTCCCGAGCGCGTCACCGTTTTGGCAGAGGCAGCCGAACGTTCCGAAGAGATTGACGTGGCGCGGGCGCTGGCGGATTTGGCCGAAGCCGAAAAGAGACTAGCCGCAAGCAGCACCGATCCAAATACCGATTGGGATGCCATGTTGAAATCCGTCGCCAGCGCCCGTGCACGCCTCGAGGCAGCATCTCACGGCGCGCCGAGCGCGAACAAGGAGACATAGGGCCAAGGTGGAAGCGATTCGTCTCTATACAACGCGCTGGTGTGCCGACTGCTGGCGAGCGAAACAATTCTTGGACGAGCGCGGCGTCGTCTACCAAGAAGTCGACGTCGATGAGGACGCCGAAGCCGAGGAGCTCATCCTTCGCGTGAACGAAGGCCGCCGGCGGATTCCCACCATTGAAGTGCAAGGCCGATATTTTGCCTGCAGCCCCTTCGATCCCGAACTACTTGCTGGAGAGCTCAAGATTCCCCTCAATCCCTAATGTAATCCTGCGCCCCGTGTCATCACGCCGGCCACTTGGAGCTGATCATCGAGCAAGACCAGATCCGCGTCGGCACCTGCAACGAGCCATCCTTTGCGTCGTTCGAGGCCCAGCAGGCGGGCCGGATTTGAGGTCAGCATCGGCAGAACTTCGCGCCAGGGAATGCCTAGCGCAGCCATGTGGCGCAGAGCGCGATCGAGCGTGAGCGTGCTGCCGGCCAGCTTCCCTTCGCAATTGCGGGCGACGCCGCCCGCAACGCTTACTTCGAATGTGCCCAGTCTGTATTTGCCGTCGGGCATTCCGGTTGCGGCTATGCCGTCGCTCACGAGGATTACCCCCTTCGGTCCTTTGGCTGCGAAAAGAACCCGAATGGCCGCGTCGTCCACGTGCACGCCATCAGCAATTAACTCGGCTGTGACGCTCGCGGAAGTCAGAACTGCGCCCACAACGCCGGTCTCACGATGTGCAAAGGGTCGCATGGCATTGAAAACGTGAGCTGCATGTCGGGCGCCGCAGGATATCGCCGCCGTGGCTTCGGCATAGTTCGCATCCGTGTGTCCCAGCGAAACTACGACTCCCGCCTGGAGGGCTTCAGCGATCAGCTCCGCTGTTCCCGGCAGCTCCGGAGCGAGGGTTAGAATGCGGGCTGCTCCTTTGGCCGCCGCTAGCAAACGCCTGAAGAGCGAAACGGATGGCGCTACAATCCATTCCTCAGGATGGACGCCGCGCCGAGCGCGGCTGATGAATGGCCCCTCGAAGTGCACGCCGAGAATCTCCGCCGAAGGTATACCTCCTGCACGTTCGCAGGCCGCGCGTTCCATCCAGCCGGCCACGGCTTCCGCAGCTCGGCACGTTGGCTCCTCGCTTGCGGTGACCGTCGTCGCCAGGAGCGAAGTTGTACCTCTGGCCGCCACTCCCGCTGTGATGGCCTCCAGCGCTCCGGCGCTGGCATCCATCACGTCAGATCCGGCTGCACCGTGAATATGCACGTCAATAAAGCCGGGGACTATCGAGAAGTCGCGTTTGTCGTAGCGACGTGACGATACCGGAACCGCAACTTCGTCGCGTCGGCCCACAGCGGCGATCTTCTCGCCATCTACCACAACAACGGCATTGGCAATCTCGTTCTGAGGCGTGAGAGCACGACGCGCGAAAATGGCCTGCAGAGCCACGGCGAGTCATCGTACTGGAAATCGTGCGCTGCGCGCCAGTGACAGGAGTTCAGATCAGAAGAGTTGATGCGGGATCCGCGAGGATACCTGCATTTCAAGCACCGCCAAGCAAGCAAAAAGGAGGGCCCCCACCACGACCCTCCTTTTATCTGCTTCCCCTTGAATTAGCAGCCGAACATTTCGCTCAGAGTCATCTGCCGAGCGTTCAGTTGTCCGTCCTCAATGCGGAGGCCTGTGTAGGCGGTGCCTTGGGGACGCTCATGTATCCGACGACTTTGTCTTTTCCGATTTGATTGACGACGAGCTCGAGAGGCATTCGGGTTCCGCGGGTATAGAAGTAGATGGGCTCATCGAGCGCGCGGTTCTTTTTCTCGAGACGCCGGTCGTCTATATAGAGCGCCACGGTGAACTGGTTCTTCTTAACATTCGTGCCACGGAGCTCGACCATGAGATCGCCAACCTTGGAGCGATGGCCCTTGCCGGTGAGCGTGAACTCGAAATAATCGCGCTCGCCCACCCGGCGGAGCTGATCGATCTCATCGTGATTGCGGGCGATCAGGGTGCCAAATTCGGTGCGGGTCATGTCGAGATTGTTCCTCGTCGATTCCAGTTCGCTCTTTACGCCACCGATATCGCCGCCCAAAGACTTGATGTCTTCCACATTCGCCTTGCCAGCGAGCTTGTCGGAGAACTCTGACTGCACGCTGCTTAGCCTCTTGGAATAGTCGTCGCGAATCTGGCCGTTCTGGCGGCGCGTCGTCGTGACCTCGCCTTGAGTCATCTTCATTTTGTCTGTGACGGTCACGAGTTCGTTTTGGAGTTGGGTATTGACCTCTTCAGCCTGCGTCAGGCGCTGATTCAGCGCCTGGAGATCCTGCCCCACGAGCTTACTCTGATGGGTATGGGTGGCGAGGGCCTCCTCCGCTCTTTTCGCTTGCGTTGTGGCGTTCCAGCCCACGCCCAAGCCCAAAGCCGACACTGCCGCGAGGGCAATCAAGGCTATCCACACCCAGCGAGGAGCTCCCTCTCGCTGCGGGCGGTATTCTTCTGCCTGCATGTCTTCTCGGCTGCTGAACAGCTTGTCAGTATCCTCGCTCATTGAAGGTCTCCTTCCTTTTCAGGTAGGAATATTGCACGTCCCGCGCCAAATAGTCCCAGAAGGCGCTTCTAAGGTATACCATTGGATTAAAGCACCTTATAGCTGCCTCCGTGGTAAGGCAGATCTCAAAGAAACGCCGAAAGTCTGTAATATTTACCGGAGAGACGTGGCATAAGGTAAAATATTTAGAATCTGAAGCTTACAATGATGTACAGGATAAGTAACGAATAAAAGAGGTGGTTAGGCTACTCGAATCTTCTGGACGTCAGGGTGGTCATCGAAGTAGACGTCGAGCGTTTGTTGGGCGGCTTCCAGCACCAAATGGCAATTCGCACAACACTCGAGGTGACGGGAAACCACGGCAGCGACACTTGGCGAGAGGCGCCCCTCCAGGTATTCGCAAATCAAACGGACAGTCTCTCTGCACGTCATGGTGGCCCCCAAAAACGTACCCCTCTAAACACTGAGCACGAAGTCCTCCAACTTGCAGAATAAACGGGGTTATGCCGAAGGCCTCTAAATTCATCTATTTACGAGAGAATCGCTCTGTTTCGTTTAAACGGGTGGACTGGCTGGCGGGAACTTTTTGCCGGACAATTTCATTTCAGCATAGTGAAGCCCGTCCTGGGACAGCGACCGTAGAGGCAAACCCGCAATCTGGAGGCTAAGTTTCGGCATGCTAGCGCGTGATAGTCATCCGCCGCAAAGCCTCAATCCGGCCGGGGAGCGGCGGGTGAGTACTGAAAAGACCCATAAATACTTGGCCGGCTCCCAGGGGCCTGACGATATAGAGCGACGAGGTCGCCGGCGTCACGTTTGTCATCGGGATCCGCTTGTTGTAAGCGCCCAGTTTCTCGAGTGCGCTGATCAACCCATAGGGATGGCCCACGAGACGGGCTCCTGCGGCATCGGCCGCATATTCACGCTGGCGCGATATTCCCAGCTGGATCAACAAGGCAGCGATGGGCGCTACAATCAGCATTAGAAGCGTTTCTAGGCCGCCTCCTCCCCGCCGGTCGCGATTGCCCTCAAATCCGCCGAAGATTAGCGCCCAACGCCCCATCTGCGCGATCCAGGTGATGGCTCCAGCCAAGGTGGCGGCGATGGAGGTAGTCAGAATGTCATAATTTCGGACGTGAGAGAGTTCATGGGCGATGACTCCTTCGAGCTCATCGTCATTCATCAACTCGAGCAGGCCTTCGGTCGCCGCAACGGAAGCATGGGACGGGCTTCGGCCGGTTGCGAAGGCATTCGGCGCTGCTTGCGGGATTACGTAGAGCTTGGGCATGGGCAGATTGCCTTTGGCCGCCAACCGCCCCATCACTGCGTACAGGCGCGGTGCCTGCTCAGGCGAAACCGCACGGGCTCCACTCGAAGCGAGGGCGATTTTGTCGGAAAAAAAATAAGCTATGCCGTTCAGAAGTACAGCGAGAACAAGCCCAAACGTCATGCCTTGGCGACCGGCCAGGGCTTCACCGCCGAATACCAGGATTAGGGTAAGTAACGTCAATAAGAGTCCGGTTTTAAGTGTTCTCATAGTTCGTTAGTTAGCCTCTCAAATTCCGTGGGCGTGACCGGCATAACCGCAATTAGAGTCTAGATGCGAGCACGCAGCGCGTCAATCTCAGGAGGGTGCCACGCTCGTATCTAGCGCTTGCGCGAAGCGGCTCGGCCCGCCGCAACCGCGGCGGGTTCGCCCGCTACCGCCGATTTAGCTGCGCGCTCGAACCTCGTCTGCCCTCCCGAAGCATCGACGCGCACGACGTCGCCGGGAACTACCTTACCTTGGAGAATTTCAAGGGCCAAAGGATCCTGGACGAGCCGCTGCACCGTGCGACGAAGTGGCCGCGCGCCGTAAGCCGGATCGTAACCCTCGCTCAGCACCAACGCTCGCGCGGCGGGTGTCAGCTCGATGCGCACCTGGCGCTCGGCCAGGAGCTTCGATACTGAGGTGAGCTGCAGATCGACGATCTTTTCCAGTTGTTCGCGCCCGAGCGGATTGAATAGCACGATATCGTCGATGCGGTTCAGAAACTCGGGGCGAAACGTGGCGCGCAAAGCTTCAGTGGCTTCTTTACGAGCGCGCTCGGGATCCTTGCCCGCAAGCTCAAACAATGCCGCAGAGCCCACGTTGCTGGTCATCACCAGTACCGTGTTCCGGAAATCTACTTTGCGTCCTTTACCGTCAGTTAACCGTCCATCTTCCAAGATCTGCAAAAGGACGTTGAACACATCCGGATGTGCCTTCTCAATTTCATCGAACAAAACCACCGAGTACGGACGCCGCCGCACTTGTTCGGTCAGTTGACCCCCTTCCTCATACCCGACATATCCCGGAGGTGCGCCAATCATGCGCGAGACGGAGTGTTTTTCCATGTACTCGGACATGTCCAGCCGAATCATGGCGCGCTCATCGTCGAACAAGAATTCGGCCAGAGCTCGCGCCAACTCGGTCTTTCCGACGCCCGTGGGGCCAAGAAAAATAAACGAACCGATCGGCCGGTTCGGATCGGAGAGACCGGCACGATTGCGGCGAATCGCATTGGAAACGCGCTCGAGAGCATCTTCCTGTCCGACCACGCGCTGGCGCAGCCGCTCTTCCATACTGACGAGCTTCCGGGCCTCGCCTTCGAGTAGGCGGCCCACGGGAATGCCCGTCCACTTGCTGACCAGTGCTGCGATATCTTCTTCGTCGACCTCCTCCTTCAGCATGCGGCCGCTTTTCTGCAGGTCGGCCAGACGCTTCTGTGCTTCCTGAAGCTCGTGCTCCGCCTGCGCCAGCTTGCCATAGCGAATCTCCGCCACTTTGGCCAGTTCGCCGGCGCGCTCATAGCGCTGCTCTTCGGCCTTCAGCGAATCAATTTGGGCTTTCTGCTTGCCAATTCCGGCAATGGCGTCTTTTTCCACCTGCCATCTAGCCTTGCTTGCATTGGATTGCTCGCGTAGGCCGGCGAGCTGCTGATCGAGCTGCGCCAGTCGTTCCCGCGAATGCGCATCGTCTTCCTTCAGCAGCGCTTGCCGCTCGATTTCGAGTTGCAGGATGTGCCGTTCGACCTCGTCGATCTCGACGGGAAGCGAATCGAGCTGCATGCGCAAAGCCGCTGCCGCTTCGTCGATCAGGTCGATAGCCTTGTCCGGCAGAAACCGATCGGTAATGTAGCGATGAGAAAGGGTCGCCGCGGCGATAATAGCGGCGTCCTTCACGCGCACGCCGTGATGCAATTCGTAGCGGTCCTTGAGGCCGCGCAGGATAGCGATCGTATCCTCTACCGATGGCTCGGCGATGAGCACCGGCTGAAAGCGCCGTTCCAAGGCCGGGTCCTTTTCAATGTGCTTGCGATATTCATTGATGGTGGTGGCGCCGATGGCGCGCAATTCACCCCTCGCCAGCGCCGGCTTCAACATGTTCGACGCATCCATCGAACCTTCGGCAGCGCCGGCGCCCACCAGCGTATGCAGTTCGTCGATGAACAGGATGATCTGGCCCTCGGCTTCGGTGATCTCTTTGAGCACCGCTTTCAGACGGTCCTCGAATTCACCGCGATACTTTGTGCCTGCAACCAGCGCGGCCAGATCCAGCGCCACGATGCGCTTGGGCTTGAGAACTTCGGGCACATCGCCCGCAACGATCCTTTGCGCTAGACCCTCGACGACAGCCGTCTTGCCCACGCCCGGTTCTCCGATCAGCACCGGATTGTTCTTGGTGCGCCGCGCTAGGATCTGCATCACGCGACGAATCTCCACGTCGCGACCGATAACCGGATCGAGCTTCCCGCGCCTGGCCAGTTCGGTGAGATCGCGAGCATATTGCTCCAAGGCCCGAAAGGTCGATTCCGGCGTGGGTGATGTCACGCGGTGGCTGCCGCGCACAGCAGCGAGCGCCTGTAAGAGCGCCTCTCGCGATGCTCCATGGCGGGCCAGCAATTGGCCTGCGGGATCCTTCACACGCGCCGCAATAGCCAGCACGATGTGCTCGGCCGAAACATATTCGTCCTTGAACTTCTCCGCCTCGTCGAATGCCGCCTCGAGAACCTCGTTGGCCGTATTGCCCAGGTATTGCTGCGATACGCCGCTGACTTTGGGAAGCCGGGCAAGCTGCTCGTTGATCTCTGCCTCCAAACTCTCCGGGCGTACGCCGAGCCGATTTAGAAGCGGCGGCACGACGCCATCGTGCTGCGCCACTAGCGCAGCCAGTAGGTGCAGCGGCTCGATTTGCTGCTGACCTGCCTTGCCGGCAATGTCCTGCGCTTCCTGCAGGGCCTCCTGAGCCTTTACGGTCAATCTGTCGTATCGCAGCATGGTGCTCTCTTCCTTCTCACCTAATGTTCTCTCAAGATTAGACCAAAGAGGGGCCGGGTGCCCGGCCCCTTTTCTGATCAGCGCTACTGGATTACTTCTTGCCGTTTTCCGAAACGCTGATCTTGATCTGCTTCGGCTTGGTTTCTTCCCGCTTTGGCATGCTCACGCTCAACACACCGTTCCGATAGTCGGCCTTAATAGCCTCGGTATTGACGGTGTTGGGCAGCGAGAAGCTCCGCGTGAAGGTGCCGTATGCCCGCTCGATACGCAAGTAGTTGTCGTCCTGAACTTCGTTGCTAAACTTCCTTTCGCCGCGGATCGTTAGAGTGTTGTTCTCCATTCGGACGTCAATGTCCTTCTCCTGCACGTCCGGCAGATCCGCCTTCACCACAAGCTCACTCTCGGTTTCGTAGACATCGACCGCCGGCGCCCAGCTCGCCAATTCGGCATGGCCAGAACGACTCCGAGAAAAGCTGTCTTCGAATAGCCGGTTAACTTGTTCTTGCAAAGTATTCAAACCACGGAACGGTTCCCAACGAGTCATGCTCATGTGCAACTCCTCCAAATAGGTAATGGGTTATATCGACTAGAGCATATAATATGAGTGCGATAATGTCAAGGACTTTGAATGCGGCCGTAATCTTCGTAATCTTCTATAATTCAGTCAGTTACATATATCTCGTGCTATCCTAACCGAGTGCAGCTATCCGATTTCGATTATGTTCTCCCGCCAAGGGCCATTGCCCAGCAACCGCTACAGGACCGAGCAGGGGCGCGGATGCTCTTGCTCGAACGAGACTCCGGTCGCATGGAAGATTGCTTTTTTTACGCGCTTCCTTCGCGACTAAGGGGCAATGAGCTCCTCGTCGTAAATAACGCGGGCGTCATTCCAGCGAGACTCTTTGCCCATCGCTTAGGAATTCGGGCCGAACGGCCCTGGAAGCATAGCCGTGCGCGGAGGGAGTTCATGGCGTCACGCATCGAGGTCCTGCTTGCGCGCCGCATTGATTCGGAGCTGTGGGAGGCGCTGGTCCGCCCGGGAAGAAAAATCAGGACCGGGGAGCGACTCTTTTTCGAAGGAGCGGATCTCGAAGCCGAAGTTGTCGGGAGAGGGAACTATGGCCTTCGCCAACTTCGATTTCACACCAGCAGGGAAGGCGCAGTTTGCGAGGTCATCAACAGAATTGGGCATGTCCCCTTGCCGCCCTATATCCGCCGCCCCGACGAAGCTGCGGATCGAGAATACTATCAGACCGTTTTCTCGAAAGAGCCCGTCGCCGTGGCGGCGCCGACAGCAGGCCTCCATTTCACGACGGCGATTCTGAAGGAATTGCATCGCAAAGGAATTGTGATCGCCGAGATAACGTTGGAGATCGGTCTGGGAACATTTCAACCTATTCGCAGCGAAAGTCTGGAAGGTCATGTGATGCACAGCGAAGCGTACGAGATTTCGGAGGATGCTGCGATAGCGATTGCCTCTGCGCGCCAGCAAGGGAGACCGATTTTGGCAGTCGGCACGACTGTGGTTCGGGCGCTTGAGGATGCCGCGCACAAGTCAGTCGCAGCCGGCCGCTCTCCTGAAGCAATAGCGACGGGAAGGGCGTGCGCCGACATTTTTATCCGGCCCGGTCACCGATTCGCGTTAGTCGATCAGCTTCTGACGAATTTTCATCTGCCTCGCTCCACGCTGCTGGTGCTGGTTTGCGCATTCGCGGGCCGTGATCCCGTGCTATCGGCTTATCGCCATGCGCTGGCCTCTGGCTATCGCTTCTACAGCTATGGGGACTGTATGCTGATTCGTTAACTTCCTGGTTATCGAGGTACGGGGAACTCCTGGCTGACATACTTTTTCTGCGATAGACCAGCAAATAGCAGCACGAGGTACCAGTTGCTACATTCGCGGCGGCAGTACGGAAGTACTATTACGCTAGGTCTGGCTCAATCGGAAAATTAGGACGCGTCCTCCAAGTTTAGTTAGGCGCCCAGCCTAAGGCGCTGTAAGGACCTCGAGATGCCAAGTACTGCGAAGGACTCCCTTTCGGAACCAACCACCACTGCGGGTCCGGCCAAAAATGAAGTCCAAAAATCTCAGCCCGGCAACGCGGCTGGTACCGAGATTCCGGTTACCGTTCACGCCTCGCGATATTCTGCCGCTTCGAAGGGTTCTGCGAAACTGCCCCCGGTACATGAAGAGACGCGCACAGTAATTGTTTTGCCGCAAGGCGCGGTTGTGCGCCTTTCCGCTACGGTCGCTGTCGGCGAGCTGGTGGTGCTCACCAACAAACGCACTGGGGCAGACGTGATCTGCCGTGTCACGAACATAAAGGCTCAGCCCGGAATTCAGAATTACGTGCACCTGGAATTTACGCAGCGGGCCGTGGATTTCTGGGAGGAAAGCGCCTCGCCCGAGCGTGGCAATTCCGCAGGAAAACCGGCGGCCGCCACTGCCTCCCCGGCGCCGCCGCCCGCGCCCACGCCTATCTCACCGGGCTTTAGGACACCAAGCTCGCCGGTCCAGGAGAGTCAGTCAGCGCCGAAAACTTCAGTGTCGCCTGTGGAGATCAAATCGGCTCCCACACCCTTGCCGAGGATCACCCCGCTGGCGGACGTACCTGCCTGGGATTCCGAGGACCCTGTAGAGGCGTTAGCTGCAGAATTGCAAGGTTCGGAGAACACTCTGACTTCGGCCCCTGCCAAGAAGCAATCGTCCGATTTTCGTCGCCGCCCGCGCTTCCAACCATTCGAACCTGCAGTCCCGCAAAACAAGAGCACATCGAAAAGCATCGTTGTATTGGCCATCGCTGGGGTCGTTGTGCTGGCGATTGGTGTCGTGGGTGGGTCGGTGTTATTGCGGCAGCACCGAGGCACGATCGCGGCCCCGGAGCTTCCAAATCCCACCCGCACGGCCCCGGCGCCGCTGTCGGCAGCTTCGGAATCGGAAGCGCCAATCGTCGCCACCTCCACCAAGACAACCTCTCTCGAACTCCCACCGAGTACCTCGGTCAAGAGCTCCGTTGCTGAAACGCCGCCCGCACAACCGGCGCCGATTCGCGCACCTGTGGAACCGGTCAAGGTGGTTGTCCAGCCGGAGCCCACTACCCGTCCTAATACACCGGTTAACCGTCCTAGCATAAACGTCGGTAGAATTTCGGCACCTAAGCTGAAGGCAGCCCCACAGCTCAATTCCGCCGAGCCTCCTTCGCTCCTTCCGCCAGACGCGAATGCACCACCCAGTGTAATCGGCGAGAGCAGTAGCAACACGGCCGCTCGCAATCCATTGCCTGTGGCGGAGCCTGCTCGGCCAGCGCCCCCGAAAGGCGGCGGGGAGCTGCAACAGCCCAAGCTACTATCGTCCGTTGCGGCGGTCTATCCTCCGCTTGCTCGCGCCCAGCACGTACAAGGCGATGTAACCATCGATGCACTCATCGATGCGACTGGCAAAGTCGCCGCCACGAACGTGCTCAGCGGAAATCCGCTCCTGCAGAAGGCGGCCATCGAATCGCTGCGGCTTTGGAAATACCAACCGGCTATGCTGAATGGCGAACCCATTCCCATTCACATCAAGGTCACCATCACATTTAACCGGGGCTAGCGGCGCAGTAAACTCCCGCTAGGCGAGGAAGGTCGCAGCACACTTGCCATCGCCTAACCATTAGCCCTCGTCTATAATTCAGTCTCTTCCGCTGCCGTTTCGGCGATCTTCCCATGCGCTTGCTGGTATGTAGCGACGTGCACGCGAACGCGACCGCGCTCGAAGCGGCACTCCAAGCCTGCGCAGGACTCTGGGAGCGGGCGGTCTGTCTCGGAGACGTGGTCGGCTATGGCCCGGACCCGAATGAGGTCGTGGAGCGCATCCGTTCTCTCGTGAGTGCCATCGTTCGCGGCAATCATGACAAAGCTGTAAGTGGTATTTCCGATCTCGAGGATTTCAATCCGGTGGCACGTGCAGCAGTGGAATGGACTCGCAGCCAGCTCTTTCCTGAGAACCTGCGGTATCTGCAGAGTCTCCCTCGGGGCCCGGTTGATATAGATGGGTTCGCCTTCGTTCATGGTGCGGTTGAAGACGAGGACGAATACATTTTTGCTGCCGATCAGGCGCTGCCGGGTCTGTTGGAGTCGCGGCGGCCTGTGACCTTCTTTGGCCACACGCATATCCAAGGTGGTTTCTCGTATGACGGAGCGAGGGTCGAGCGCGTCGAATTATCGCTGATGCCGGGGGCAAGTTTTGCCGCCGTTAACGTGGAGCCTAAGAAACGTTATCTGCTGAATCCGGGCTCGGTAGGTCAGCCCCGCGATAGTGATCCGCGAGCAGCCTTTGCGATCGCAGATATTGAAAAACGGAGAGTGGAATTCTGGCGCGTCCCGTACGATATTGCCGCCGTGCAGGATCGCATGGAACAGGCCGGGGCGCCGGAAGCCCTGGTTTTGCGGCTCGCCTTCGGACGATGAGGCCCTGCCGAGAGAGATCACATGATGGATGACGAAAAGAGCAGAGCGCCGATTGTTTTGCTGGTTGGGATGGCCGCAGCGTTGCTTTTAATCGGCATCTTTTATCTGGTGGGACGCTTGACCCCGGCGCCGACGAGAGCCGTGGAGCAGCCCTTGCCCATGGGCCCGACGGAACAAGCTTACCTGCCGCAGATTAAATTTTTGGAGCCGAAGGTGGCCCGCGCCGCGAACTTTCTGAATCAAGAAGTGACCTTCGTCTTCGGGACGGTGTTGAATAATGGCCCTCGTCCGATTCGTCAGATCGAGATCATGCTGGAGTTCCATGATCCCTTCAATCAGGTGGTTTTGAGAGATAAGCAGCGGCTCTTCAGCCCCACCGCAGTGCCTCTCGCCCCTAACCAGCGGCGCGATTTTCAGCTCGGATACGAAACCCTTCCGGTGCAGTGGAACCAGGCTTATCCAACGATCCGCATAACCGGCCTTCAGCTGCAATAGACTACCCGCGAATATCGCCCCGGTGCGAAAAAGCTGGCGCCATTCTGTTGGATCTGTAGTCTCCGCAAGGCACTTTGGTGCGCCGCGTAATCGGTATTAGTTAGTGCGAGTGAAGGCGGGCGTCTAGCCCGCAGAGTGACGCGCTTCGGCGCAGCTCGCCGAAATGCTGGCCCGGAAATTTCCCATGAAACAATCTCCTCGTTGACTTTCGCCCCTGATCTGGAACATTTCCTCTCGGGTAATTACGTTCTGGTAACAATATTTCTTCGCCAGCCTCTTCGTTGATCCGGGGAAAGAGTGGAAGCAGCCTTGGCCAGAGCCGCAAGCTGCTTCCCGGGGTGTGTCCTAGAAGTGGTCTTACCGATTCTGATGCGCCGACACCACGCGAGGTTGCACACTTTGTTGACGCTGGTACGGCACCCATCAGAAGTTCGCAGGGAATCAGTAAAACAAGTACTTACGCCACTTCTCATCCCGATGCCCGATGAGCCGCATGAGCTGCCGGGAAGTGTACAGCGTGAAGGGCCGCGGGCGCCTCGCGAGTTTTATGCCCGCTTCTTCAGGGGTGCGGTCGCCCTTTCGGTTATTGCATTGATAACAGCAAGCCACCAGATTCTCCCAGGAAGATCGCCCCCCGCGTGAACGAGGCACGACGTGGTCCAGCGTCAATTCGGAAGCGGGGAAGACGCCCCCGCAAAACTGGCAGGTGTTGCGATCACGCAGCAGGATATTTTTGCGTGACAGAGCACGGGTTTGCTGAGGAATGTGTCGGTAGGCCAGCAGGCGAATCACCGAAGGCACTTTCATGATGCGCGAAGTGGAATGGACTTCGTGATGGTTCAGCTCTTCGGCCTGTGCCACTCCCTTGAGCAACAGGACCATCGCCCGCCGTACCGCCGTAACGTTGATGGGCTCGAAGGTCGCATTCAATACCAACACCGGCTCCTGCATGACCGCAGGTTTGCGATGGATGGGCGACGTGGAGAACAAATGAGGACGTCCGCGATTGGAGAGCGACAGGACGGCTTTATCCTGCCTACTTACACCGTCGTCCGATGGGTCCGCGTTCATCCGTCTGGCTCCCTGCGCGGCGCCTCGAAACCGCCCTCTTCCCGGCGCGGGATTGGCCGAGCCACCGCCAGAGCTACCACCTTTGCCACTGCGCCCTTTCGCAAGGCTCTCGAACACGCATCGAGCTTGGCTCCAGTGGTTAGTACATCATCTACCAGTAAAACCCGAAGGTTGTCAACTCGGAGGACTCTAAGGCCTTGACGGATCGTATACGCGCCCCGAACGCTACGCCACCGCTTCCTCATGGTGAGCCGCAACTTATCGGGACACGGGGGCTGCGCACCAGCAGGTAAGACCGGCTCGGCAATCCCAGTGACCGTGCCACCGGGTTGGCGATGAGCTCCGCGTGATGGTCGCCGCGTTCCCGCAACCGCAGGGCGTGCGCCGGCACGGGTACCACCATGTTGGCTAGGCACATTTGCCGGTTACCTTCAGAGTCTTCTGCAGAAATGCCCGAACCACGTAGCCAGCGGCGTTACTTCGCGGTACTTCAAGAGCATAACTGCGCCGGTCATCGTCGCGGTATAACTCCGTAACCGCGTGCAACGAAGACGCTCCGGCGGCAGAGGTGACAGAGCGGCAACTCCCCGGTTCCGGCTGCTACCGGCGACGCAAAAGGCGGTCCGCAGGGGCCACCCAGGGGCCGGAAGCAACGCGAGGCAGGAACTGCAGATGGAATTCGGCCTGCGGTGCCCAACACCTCTCGGCGGAGCCGACAGGGCGCCGGGAAGAATACCGAGACAGATGCCGCGCTAACGTCCTGGCTTCTCGGAAATAGGTTACAGAAGTCCCTGCTCGTGTTTTTCCTGGCAGACCGTGCAATGGCTGGCCCAGGGAACCGCTTCAAGGCGCTTCTGTTGCAGCTCGGTCTCGCAATTCACACAGGTGCCGAAAGTGTTGTTCCGGATGCGATTGAGCGCTCCGTCAATCTGCTGCAGCGTAGTGCGGTCCGTATTATTCTGGCCGAACAAGAACTCCTTGGTGTAGGAGTTGGCGGCCTTGTCCGCTAGGTCTACGGTCGGATCATCGTCCGCAGAGCGGCCCTCTTCTTCCGTGCGTGCAATGCTTCGCAAAAGCTCCTCGCGCTTGCTTTGCAGCTTTTTCTTGTAGTATTCGAGGCGCTTCTTATCCATACTTGCGGTCCCACTGTGCATCTTAACGGCAGTATTCAAAACGGTCATTGTACGTACCACCTTTCCGAGTGTCAAGAAAGGCCCATCGGCCTTAATCGATTTCGTTACTAAGATTCACTCGGGGCTTTTTGGATTCCTGTCTCCGTAATTTTCCTGTCATCGGTGCAGTTTTACGCCTAGGCCTTCCGGTCCGCACGTTGCGAGCCTCCATAGCCGTTGCTAGAATCTCAACTTTGTTGGGTACTCACGGGTATTCGCCCGGCAGGGGCGCGTGCTCCTCGGCGCGGCCCCTTTTCCGGTATGATCCTGCGCTCGTGGCGCGCCGGTGCGAGAACCCTTGCGACAATTGGGCGGAGGTTCACCCTTGCCTGCATACGACTTGGCAATCATCGGCAGCGGACCCGGCGGATATGTCACAGCCATTCGTGCATCCCAATGGGGCTTAAAAACTCTGGTCATCGAGAAGGACGGATTCCTCGGCGGCACATGCCTGCACGTGGGCTGCATCCCCACCAAGGTACTGCTCTACCATGCGGAACTTTACGACACACTGAAGCACGCCAATGAATTTGGCATCGAGGTCTCCGAGGTCAAAATCAACTGGCCGGCGATGCTGGCGCGTAAAGAGCGCATCGTCAATAAACACGCAAAGGGCATCGAGTTTCTTTTCCGCAAAAATAAGATCGAGGTCATCCAAGGCTGGGGGCGCTGGGCGGGGCCGCATCATTTGCATGTCGAGAATGCCGGAAAGATCACGGACGTCGAAGCCGCCCACATCCTTTTCGCCACGGGCTCGGAAGCGCGCTCGCTGCCCGGAGTCGACTTCGACGCCAAAGTCATCGTTGGCAATCGCGACATTCTCAAGCTGCCAGAAGTTCCCAAGACGCTGGTGGTAGTCGGCGCCGGTGCGGTCGGCGTTGAATTCGCCTCCATTTTTCGCTCCTTCGGCTCGGAAGTAACCATCCTCGAAATGCTTCCGCGCGTTGTGCCCTTGGAAGACGAGGAAATTTCCACGGAGCTGGAGAGGGCATTCCGCAAGCGGGGAATCCGCGTTTTCACCGAAGCGAAAGTGGAATCCGTAAAGAGAGACGTGGCCGGGGCCACTGTGGTCTTTCGCGATAAATCCGGCCAGGCGCAAAATCTCCCGGCCGACAATGTGCTGATCGCGGTGGGAAGAGCACCCTTGACGCAAAACGTCGGCCTGGAAAAAACGCGCGCGAAACTCGAGCGCGGCTTCGTACACGTAGGGCGATATATGGAGACCGCCGAACCGCAGGTTTATGCCATCGGCGACATCGTCGCGGGCATGCCCCAACTGGCGCACGCCGCATCCATGGAGGGCATTATCGCCGTCGGCAGAATAGCGGGAAAGCAGGTGCCGGTACTCGAAAGGAGCCGCGTTCCCAACGCCACCTACTGCGAACCGCAGATCGGTTCCATCGGGCTCACCGAGAAACAGGCGCGCGACACAGGGTACACTGTGAAAACGGGCAAATTTCCATTCCTGGCGAATAGCAAGGCCTCGATACTCAATCATCATGAAGGATTCATCAAAGTAGTGGCGGACGAGCCGACCGGCGAAGTTCTCGGCGTGCACATTATCGGGCCGCTGGCTACCGAAATTCTGGCTGAGTCGGTGGCGGCCCTGCAACTCGAGGCCACCATCGATGACATGCTGTTCACGGTGCACGCCCATCCCACGGTCTGGGAAGCAATGGGAGACGCCTTTGCGTCAGTGCGAGGTCTGGCCATCCACTATTAGGGTCCGGAAGAAGACGGTGAAGTTGCCTCGGCGAAAGCATTTGACTTAACGTAATAGGAGAGCGACACGATGCGCGTGAAACCCTGCTGCCCATGAAAAGTTGCCGGACAATTGATCTCGGAAAGATCGCTTACGGTGAAGCCGCCGCGCTCCAGCAGTGCCTCGTCGCGGCTCGAAAAATCGGGGCAGCGCCCGATCTCGTGCTCTTCTGCGAACATCCCCACGTTATTACTCTCGGCCGCAACGGTAAACACGAGCACTTGCATGTCTCTGACGATCTTCTGCGTCAGAAGTGCGTCGAATTTCATCACTCCAATCGCGGCGGCGATATCACCTATCACGGCCCCGGCCAGATCGTCGGTTATCCCATTCTCGACCTGAACGGAATCCGGCGCGACGTCGTATGGTACGTGCGGCAGCTCGAGGAGTGCATGATCCGCGCAACTTCCAGCTTCGGCATCCCGGCGTTCCGCGTTCCGGGGCGCGCGGGCGTTTGGGTTGATGGAAATAAAGGCGATGCGGCTTCGCCGCGCGAAGAAAAGCTTGCCGCCATCGGCGTGCACATCAGCCGCTGGGTAACTTCTCACGGATTTGCCTACAACGTGTCTACCGATCTGCGCTTTTTCGAACTGATCACCCCGTGCGGCATTGCAGGTTGCCGCGCTACCTCGCTGGAAAAGCTCCTTGGGGTCTCAGTCTCGCCGGCGGAGGCGATTGCGCGTTTGAGCGCAGCATTCGGCGAAGTTTTTGGGCTCGAGCTGAACGCTGCGGAGGCCACCGAACTGGATGGCTGGTTGGCAAGCGAAGGCGAGCCAGTCGGCGCGCCAACACCGTGAATTGCGGTTGACGTTGGCGGTAAAATTGGAATACGCCCGCTTCGGATGAATTTGCCGGGCCTCTCGAGCGTGAACCTGGACCGTGCCCTGGGTGAAAGTGTGGGGCGTGCTGCGGGCGAAGCTGCGCAGGCTCCGATGAGGTTTCAGCTCGCACGACGGGGGCGGGCGGCATGTCCGCCTGATTTCTGTGGACTCGGAACGGGCGCTAGCGTGAAGCTAAATCTCGTAACATCGACGCTTGCAAGACTGGGAAGCTAAGTCTCCTAGCTAGAGCACTTGCAGAAAGCAGGGGAGGGGCAGGCGACGTTGGGTCCGTAGAGTCTACCTTCAGGTTCGCGCGTTGGAACGCCTGTGGTGTGCACAGGACTCCGAAAACGCAGTGGGCTACCTATACTAGTTGACTCAAATTTTTCGGGCTAAGCCACGAATCGAGGAGAACTCATGAAGTCCGACCCTGCGCCCCAGGAGCTGACACACGAGGAAGCGCTCGAACTCTACTACTACATGCGGCTCAACCGCTCCCTCGACGAACTCCTGGTCCGTCTCTTCCGGCAGAACAAGATTGTTGGCGGCCTGTACGGAAGCCTGGGGCAGGAAGCGACCTCGGTAGGCACTGCTTACGCCCTTGCCGAAGGCGACTGGATCGCCCCCCTGATTCGCAATGTGGGTTCGCTGCTCGTACACGGCTATAAACCTCGCGACATTATGACCCAATATATGGCGCGCGTCACCTCGCCGACACAGGGCAAAGACGGCACCTGCCATTTCGGCGATTTGAAGACGCATCATGTGGTCTCGCCCATCTCTATGCTGGGCGACTTAATCCCGGTGATGACCGGTGTGGCCATGGCCGGACGCTATCTGGGTCAGAAGATCGTGGCCATGACCTGGATCGGCGATGGCGGCACTTCTACGGGCGCCTTTCACGAGGGCATGAACTTCGCCGCCGTGCAGCGGGCGCCGCTCGTCGTTGTGCTCGAGAACAATCAGTGGGCCTACTCCACTCCTGTCAATCGCCAGGCGCCTCTGCGTGACTTTGCCGATCGTGCCCGCGCCTATGGGATCACCAGTTACACTGTTGACGGTAACGACCTCGTGGCCGTGCTGCGAATCGCGCGAGAAGCCGTGGACAGCGCGCGTCAAGGCCATGGTCCCGTGCTCATCGAAGCCAAAAACATGCGCATGCTGGGCCACGCACAACATGATCCCGCTGAATATGTGCCGCGAGAGATGTTCGAGTATTGGAAAGCGCGCGATCCTTTGAGCCGCTACGAAAACTATCTGAATCAGCACAAGCTGTGGGACGAAAAAGAAAAAGCCGCCATACACGCGCGCATCGAGCGCGAACTGGCTGCGGATCTTGAGTTCGCGGAAAATTCTCCATTTCCTCCCCCGGAACTCGCCGAAGAGGGCGTCTATTGCAACGGTTGCCATATCATCGAAGCCCAGTGGCGCCGCCCCAAGGACGAGCTCATGCCGCCGAAGTCCAGCGTCAAGCCGGAATGGACGATCGAGAATTTTGGTGCAATGGAAACAGGGGCTGCGCCCGCGGCGGACCGGACACAACCACAGGGTTCGGCTGTCGAGTCGGCGATTGTGCACGCG
This sequence comes from Acidobacteriota bacterium, assembly GCA_003223325.1. Taxonomy (GTDB): domain Bacteria; phylum Acidobacteriota; class Terriglobia; order Acidiferrales; family UBA7541; genus Palsa-189. The sequence goes on along the minus strand of QHYS01000163.1, from coordinate 51,949 downwards.
ACGCACACCGACCGCAAACGAAAAATCACCGCACCGGCCTCGCGCAGGGCACGGTGATAGCCATGCCCCCGGTCACCTATCTAGATGCCATTCGGCAAGCGCTCGTCGAGGAGATGGACCGCGATCCGGCCGTCTTGCTGATGGGCGAAGACATTGGCGTTTACGGCGGGGCCTTCAAGGCCACGGCGGGTTTGCTGGAGCGTTTCGGCTGGGAACGCGTGATCGACACTCCCATCAGCGAGACCGCTATCGTGGGCGCGGCAGTGGGCATGAGCTATCTGGGCTTGCGCCCGGTGGCGGAGATGCAGTTCATCGACTTCATCGCTTGCACCTTTAATCAGATCACGAATTTCGTGGCCAAATCTCATTACCGTTGGGGTGCTCCGGTGCCCATCGTCATTCGCGGGCCCGCCGGCGGAGGCGTACACGGCAGCGCCTTCCACTCCGCGAACCCGGAGATGTACTTCGTGCATACGCCGGGCCTGAAGGTGGTTTACCCCGCCACGGCTTACGATGCCAAGGGATTGCTCAAATCGGCTATTCGTGACAACAATCCCGTGCTCTTCTTTGAGCATAAATTTCTCTACCGGCGCATCAAAGAGGAGCTGCCGGAGAAGGATTACACCGTGCCCATCGGCCAGGCCATCGTGCGCAGGCCCGGCCGCGACCTCAGCATCGTCACCTACGCCGCCATGGTGCACGCTTCGCTCGAAGCCGCCGAGCAACTGGCGCGGGAGGGCATCGAAGCCGAGGTCGTGGATCTACGAACGCTTTTGCCACTCGATCGGGAAACCATCATCGAATCCGTGAGGCGCACGAGCAAGCTGCTGGTTGTGCACGAAGACACGCGCACGGGCGGGATCGCCGGAGAGATTGCTGCGCTCGTGACGGAGTCTGCGTTCGAGGATCTGGACGGACCGATTCGCCGGGTCACTTCGCTCGATACGCCGGTGCCATTTTCTCCTCCGCTGGAGGAGCATTTTTTGCCCAACGCCGCACGGATTGCGGAAGCGGCGCGCGATCTGGCCCGCTATTGAACTTATTTCTCGGTGGAGCGCATCTTTTAGGTGCACCTGCGTCGGCAGGAACCTGCCCGGCAATGAGAAGAGGAGAGGGCTATGGCCGTCGAAGTCATCATGCCTCAGATGGGCGAAAGCATCTTCGAGGGCACCGTCACGAAGTGGCTCAAGAAGCCGGGCGATGCAATCGAGCGGGATGAACCGCTGTTTGAAATCTCCACGGATAAAGTCGATGCCGAGATTCCTTCGCCCGCCGCCGGCGTGCTCAAGGAAATCCGCGTGGAAGAAGGCAAGACCGTTCCCATTCAGACAGTCGTAGCGCTCATCGAGGCGCCCGGGGCTCAGCCGCCTGCGGCCAAACCTGCTGCGACACGCCCCTCCGAAACGACCGTCAGGCCTGCCGCAGCGGCAAAAGCTCAGGCCCCCCGGCCTCAGCCTTCACAAAGACCGGAACAGCGCCCCGCGCCGGCTCCTCCGCCTGCTTCGGAAAGAACTGCGTCCGAGGCGGCGCCAGACGAAGCCGACGAAGAGACCGTTACATCTGACGGCAAACGCATTCGCAGTTCTCCGCTCGTGCGCCGCCTGGCGCGGGAAAACGCAATCGATCTGGGAACCATACGGGGCACGGGAGCCGGAGGGCGCATCAGTAAGAAGGACGTGCTCGCCGCAATTGCAGGTGCCACTGATCGGCGCACCGTGCTGCCCCCTGCCGCGCCTTCCGGAACGCCCGCAGCGGAAGCAGCCTCCGCGCAGCATGCCGCTCTCGAATCCGCTCTCCCCCGCGAGCGCATCTATTTCGGCCGCTACGAAGTACAGCCCATGAGCGTGATGCGGCAGCGCATCGCGGAGCACATGGTGCTTTCCAAGCGCGTTTCACCCCACGTCTACTCCATTGACGAAGCGGACATGACTCGCATTGCTCACGTGCGCGAGGCGGCCCGCGCTGAATTCGAGCAGAAGCACCAGATGAAGCTCACCTTTATGCCCTTCTTCGTGCGTGCCTGCGTCGACGCCTTGCGCGATTTTCCCATGGTCAACGCCTCGGTGGAGGGCACGAACGTGGTCCTTCACGGCGAGATCAATATCGGCATTGCGGTGGCACTTGATTGGGGACTGATCGTTCCCGTGCTCAAGCGTGCAGAGGAAAAGAATTTCCTCGGACTGCAGCGAGGAATCAACGATCTGGCCGAGCGCGCCCGCGCGAAAAAGCTCAAGCCGGAGGACGTTCAGGAGAGCACCTTCTCGATCACCAACCCTGGCACGTTCGGCGGATTGATGGGCCTGCCCATCATCAATCAGCCCAACGTAGCCATTTTAGGCATCGGAGCGATTCAGAAACGGCCGGTAGTCATTGACGATGCCATTGCAATCCGCTCCATGGTCTATCTGACGCTGAGCTACGATCATCGCGTAGTGGATGGCGCCACGGCCCACCAGTTCATGCGCCGCGCAAAGGAGCGCCTGGAAACTTGGGGCGAAGGTGTCATCTAAATTTAGTGAAAGGTCGGATAGAAATCAATGACGCTAGTTGGTGTTTCCTCCGAGTTTGTCATCGAGCGCCACTTTGCTCAGCAAGGGGATATCCGGGTCTGCCGACAAATTCTCTCAGCTCGATCGGGCCAAACGCGGCACAGGCCTGTGCCACCGCCTCCACAGCCCAACTACGATGGAGAGGGCGGGAGTCCGCGCTCCGCCGCGAAGATTCGCTCGTCGAATGGAACTTGTAAGGCCAGGTGACCTTCGCCCTGACCACGCTTAGAAATGCCCGCCTGGGTTCAGCGCTTCCTGCGAGATCTTGAACTCTTACGAGCGGAGCGCTTCCTGGACTTCTTGGCGGCGGCTCTCTTCTTGGGCCGCGCCTTCGCTCGCACCGGCTTGCGCCTGGTTCTTGCGGCGCTTGGTCTGTGTGGCTTGGGTTTGGGAACGGATGCCGGCGCCTCAAGGATTCCCGGGCGCTCGCTGATCGTGACTTCCTCCTCCGTCTCTTCTAACACGCCCTCGTCTTTTTCGCCGGCCTCGTCTTCCTCGAACTGGGAATATTCGTTCTCGTCGCCGTTATCATGTAGCCAGGCCATCATTCCTCCGTAGGTCAGCCGCTTTGAGTTCAGGCCGACCTCGCCGCCGCGGCATCGGCGGCTTATAAACGGAATGCGAAGCTTTTGTCAAGACGTCTGTTCGGCCGTGAACTCTGCCGCCAGAGTAGCATCCTTTCACGTAAATGGCGCAGCTAATGATCTCTCAGGCTGAGATTCGCTCGTCAAGAGGCATGAGAAAAGAAAAAAGCAGAGGAATGGCGCGGACTACAGCGCGCTGATCAGTGAGATTGAACGATCGTCAGAATGTCGCCGGCCTGCAGAGGCCTGCTGAAGAGAAACCGGTTCCCGCTGCGCAGGGCTTCGATCGTAGTCTGATAAGCTTGAGCGATGGACCACAGTGTCTCGCCTTGCAGCACGCGGTGCGTCACCGGCTGACCGGCCTTGGCCGCAACTTCCCGTCGCGCAGCGGTGGCCGAAGCTTTCACCGGCGTGGGCCCGGTCACTCCAGGATAGATCCTCAGGCGCATGCCGGCCACCAGGCGATTGCTGCGCATCCCGTTCCACTTCTTCAATTCCGCGACGGTCACGTTGAACTGATCCGCGACACTCTCGACCGTTTCGCCACGACGCGCACGGTAGCGCACCAGCGCCCCCAGAGTGGGCTGCGCCTGGGACGTTGAGGGAATAATCAGCTTGGTATTCACCTCGGGGCGAGCCTGTGCGTCGAACCCATTCGCCTCCGCCAGCGTTGCCACGCTAACTCGATATCTCCTCGCGATGCTGTTGAGCGTCTCGCCTTCCTCCACACGGTGCCGCCGCCAGTTCACCCAGTTCTCCGGCGGAATCTCGGCCATGCCCTTCTCGAAGGCTTCCGCCTTGCCCGCCGGAATCTGCAGCACGAACCGAGGATCATTAGGTGTGACCAGACGCAGCAACTGCGGATTAAGCAGGCGCAATGTATCCACGTCAACGTCGATGGTTTCAGACACCAGCCGCAGATCTGCGGGGTGCCCTAGCTGCACGCGGTCCACTTGCAATGGCTCGTCGGGAACGAACTCGATTCCGTATCGCGCGGGATCCTTGGAGATCAAAGTCAGCGCCAGGATGATGGGCACGTAGTTGCGGGTCTCTCGCGGCAGGACGTTCGCCTTGTACAGCTCCCAAAAATCGGCGTACCCAGTGCGTTCAATGGCATGTTGCACGGCCCCCGGCCCGGAATCGTACGCGGCCATCACCAGGTACCAGTCGCCGAACATGTCATATAGATCCCGCAGATGGTGGGCCGCAGCACGCGTAGCCTTTTCGGGATCCTGGCGTTCGTCCACCCACCAACTGTGCTCTAGGCCATACTGCTTGCCGCGGTAGGACATGAATTGCCAGAGGCCGCGCGCGCCCGCCCGGGAAAGAGCTTGCGGATGGAAAGCGCTCTCCGCCTGCGCCAGATACATGAGGTCGCCAGGCAAGCCTTCCTCGGCAAGCACGCGTTGAATCATGTTGCGGTAACGTCCTGCGCGAGTCAGTCCATTCTCTACGATGGCTCGGCCGCGCGCCGTTTGAAAGAAATTGAGGAAGGAAAGTACGGGATCGGCAAGCGTCAGCGGCATATCGTGCACCACGGCCTGCAGTTCGCGCTCCGCATTTGTCTTCAGACCGGCGTCGCCGGGAGTTGCTGGAACTTCTTCTCCCGAGAGGGAGGTGATCGCGTTGATTTGATCGAGTGGCGAGGGCTGGCTTTGTTGTGCGGCGGCCGGTGCCTCCCGGGTCTCGTTCGCTTCGGCCTCCGGCGCAGCGTTCTGCAGCGCAGATACAGAGGACATAATCTCGTTGAACAATTCGGAGAGCTGGGGTTCTTTGCCAAAATTAAAACCGCTGGCCAGGAGTAGATCGAGCGCGCGGTCGTAGTCCTGCTTAGCGGCTTCGTTGCGGTTTGCTTTAGCCTCTTGCTCACCCGCCGTAAAGAGAGCCCTCACCTGTTCGGCAAGCCGGTCGACCGCATCCGGCCGCATAAGCACCAAAAAGGCGGTACGCCCCCGTGACGGCACCAGCGGCAGTGCACCGATTTTCGCTACCGCCTTTGCCGGCGGATTGGACTGCACGTTTGCCGGCGGATTGGCTTTGGCCTTTGCCGGCACGTTGACCTGATGGACTGCAGCCGCTTGAATAACGGGTGGATGATAAGTGGCAACCTTCTTCTTCGCGGAATCCTCGCATCCCGCCAGGCAAAGCACGGCTCCGAAAGTTAGGGAAAGCCCTAGCGCCGCCACAAGCTTCTCCATAGGCCTGCGCGGCTCCATTTTCATTATCCCCGGATGCTTTTTTGTACTACTGCTGAGACATGCGATGCGTCACCTCACAAAGGGGACTGGCAAGCCCGTCGGAGTTTCATGCTACTCCCCTGCTAATCGGCAGGCAACCCTAACATTTGCTTCCGGTTAACAGTCAGCAAACAGGTTGCAACGGCCCCTTTTTAGCGGACGAAAACTCACACGAACCAGTGCACACGAGTTTTAGTGAACAGGCCGCCCTGATCCACTGCGCTTCTTTAAACCTACCAAAGCACCTTCAGCGCGAACTGGATATCTCTTCCTGGGGTTACCGTCGAGGTCAGCACACCCGCTGTAGGGGACGGAGTTCCGGTGCTGTCGAACATGTCCGTACGGAAGAGGGCTACCGACGGCAAGGCGAAGTTCGCGCGATTCAGAACATTGAAGAATTCCGCCCGAAACTGCACGTTGAAGCTTTCCGAAATCCTCTTGATCGAGTTGTTCTTAAATACCGAGAAGTCCAGGTTCATCAGGCCCGGGCCGGTAAGGATGTTGCGGCCGGAATTGCCGCGAAGGTTGAAACATGCCAGCGGCGGCAGCCAAGCAGGAGAAGGGTTGCCCATGTTAGCAGAGATAGGGTTAGCCGGATTAAGTGGGTCGAAGCCATACCCAAGGCTGGGTGGCTGCGGGTCGCAGTTCGCTGTCCAAAAATTCATATCAGGCGCCGTAGGAACAGAGAAACACTGGGTCTTGATGTAGTTGTTGGGATTTCCGGGATTGGTGAGCGTTGCGCAACCCGGAGTAGTCAGTCGATTCGGAAAGGCCCAGTCGTCGCTGTTAAGGAGGCCCTGCGGATCGCCGCCCGTTCCCCAGGTGGGCGTAAAGGGAATCCCATCGCTCACCTTATAGATCCCGCCTAGCTCCCAACCGTTGGTGACCCATGCGGCGGGTCCCGAAATTGATTTGGGGGAAGGAACTTGCCAAGTGAGGTTGATCACCAAAGTGCGCTTGACATCGAAGTCAGAGCGAGCACGTAGCGCCCTAAGATCGTAAAAAGGCAAGCTCGAGATCGAATTCGAGAATTGGTCGCCATGACCGGTCGCCGAGCCGGTATCCATGCTCTTGCCCCAGGTGAACGAAGATTGAAACTGAACCCCGTGGCTCATCGCTTTTTGAAGTGCCAGTTCGAGGGCGTGGTAAGAGGAATTACCTTCATAGTGCAGGCGGCCGATGCTGCCAAATCCGTCGTTGATTTTCGCGGGCTGATTCCCCGTTGTCGCAGCGCATTGGGTATTGGCAATACACTGATTCCCGCCGCCGTCGACTTGCGGAAAGAGCCACCCGGCCGACGACACTGTTGGGAGCACGATATCGGCATCGTCGACGCGGAAGGGTTCGTGCACCCCACGCGAACCTACGTAACCCACCATCGCCGTCAAGTTCCTGGCCAATTCACGCTGTACGTTGAAGTTCCACTGCATGATGTAACTGCGATGGGGGAACTGCTCAATGTTATTCGATCCTGCGGTGCGTGGAGTGAGCTGTGAAAATGCTCCACTGTAGAACGAGCCTTGAGCAAGACAGCCTGGCGGTACTTGCGGGAGTTGGCACGCGTTGACGGCTCCAGACGAGACAAACGGAAACTGCTTAGTGGCAGAAGCAATATACTGGTAGGCCATCGGCAGGACATCGAAGACGCCGAAGCTTCCGCGCACAGCCGTCTTGCCGATATGAAATGGGTCCCAGGCAAATCCCACGCGCGGTTCGAAGTTACGGCGTGTGAAATTCCCAAACAGGGGACCGCCAGAGGCGCAGCCCGTGATAAGCGTCCCGCAGTGGGGAGCGGGGTCGGTCATATTGATCAGGTTCACGATTCCACCACGGTTGTCGTTGATCACTGTGGACATCTCCCAGCGCAGTCCCAGGTTCACCGTCAGGTTTGGACGTAAGCGCCAATCGTCCTGGGTGTACAGGCCAAAAATGGTTTGGCGCAGTCCCTGTTCTCTTACACTGCTGTGGTTTTCCCCAGTGAACCTGTGCGGGTTATTGGTGAGAAAATCGACCATCGTACTGAAGGTGAAGACTCCGCTGGGATCGGTGTACCCGAGACGGTTGAGCTGCATTCGCTCCACCTCGCCTCCGAATTTCAAAGAGTGGGTTCCATGCGTCCAAAAGGCGTCGTCGTACCCCTGGAATGAGTTCCAGCCATAAATCGTATTGGAATTACCATTCATACCGCCCGTAAATTGGTCAATAACGCTGCCGACAAGCACATGAGCGGCAAATAGCCCTGGTATAGCAGCGAGAGACGGGTCGTTGGCTAGTGGGTTGATGGCACCCACGCCCTTATCATTCAACTCATATAGACGGCTAAATCCCGCGCGAGCAGAATTCACCAGTGTGGAGCCAAAGGTGTGAGTTTCTTCCAGGCTTACAATCTGGCGATGGGTGTTCGAGTCGACCAACACTGCGTCCAGGCCGTCGGGCGAGCTGTAAGGGGTAAAGTCGTAGAGGTAGGTGGCAGCGAGACTGTCTTTCTGCGAAATCTTGTCGTCCAGCCGAATTGTGAAAAAGTTTTCGGTGACGACCCGTTGAGCAGAGAAGGTGTACGAAGCGACATCGCCGTTGGTGCCGGGCGGAATGTTGGTAGAAACGGGCCAGAAAGAAACGTACTTCTGGGCCGCGGGGTCTACTACGACCTGTTGCTGTTGGCCTGCAGGGCAAAGCGAACAAAGCAGGCCGCTGCGCGCCGCGTTTGATGGCACAGAGATCGAGGTCGGAATGCCCCTTGTGTAGCGGATCCCCTCATAATCGCCGAAGATAAACAGTTTGTCCTTCCGGAGGGGGGTGCCCGCAGAGACCCCGAACTGATTTTGCCTGAAGGAAGCTTTTTTGATGCCGCCCGCATTCTCAAAGAAATTCGGAGCGTCCAGGGCGTCGTTGCGGAGAAACTCGTAGGCGTCTCCATGGAACTGATTGGTCCCGGAGCGCGTAATAGCATTTATCACACCGCCTGACGTCCTGCCGTACTCGGCAGAAACGTTGCTCGTTAAGACGGAAAACTCCTGCACGGCATCCACGCCCAAGTCGCCGCCCAATACACTTCCGGGAGCGGCGTTGTTGAAATCATTGATACTGACCCCATCTAGCCGGTAGTTATTTTGTTCTGGCCGATCACCAGCGACACTGATTTGATTTCCAAAACCTCGGTTTCCCCGATCGCCTCCTACGGCGAAGTCGGTCTGGATTGCGTTGACGCCGCTGACACCGGGTTGGAGCGCTGCTAGATCGGTCCAGCTCCGCCCGTTAAGGGGCAATTCTCGTACGGTGGTGGCGCTGACAACCGCGCTGATTTCCGAGCTAGCCAATTGCACGGTGGGAGCTTCGGCGGTTACCTGAACAGCCTGCGTCACCTGCCCGACCTGCATTGCGAGGTTTAGAACTTGTTGCGCCCCGACGGTCAATTCCACGCCGCTTTGCACCTGGGACGAAAATCCCGGCGCGGTGGCCGTTATTTCATAATTTCCGGGGAGGAGGTTCGGGGCCGAGTAGAATCCGGCGGTATCCGTTTTGACCGCGCGCGTCACTCCTGTAGCCACGTTCTTGATGGAGATGCCGGCACTAGGAACAACGCCACCACTTTGGTCGCTCACCGTGCCAGAGAGCGTCGCTCCGGTTACCTGGGCGTAAGCCGGAGACAACAGCTTGGGCAGCAAGACCAAAGCGACCAAGCCGAGTAAAGACACCAGGAACTTCTCAGACCGGATTTTCGAGAACATAACTGCCTCCCGAGTCGAAGCGTCGCAGTTCACCTGAGTGCGTTCGGTCGCGAAACCAATTGGAAAAGCCGAATATCGGAATGAGACCCTGGTTGGTGGGTACTATAGGAGTCCCCACGCTGCAAGTCAATCTAGAAGACTCGCACAACTCGCACGGAATGACCTGGCTGACGGACTGACGGACTTAATTGCTTCTCAATGGTGGTTGTGCTAGACGCTTTAATGGCTCGTCGCTGAGGATGGAGAGGAGAAGACATTGAGGAGAGACCGATGAAACGATACTTTTCATTGTTAGCTGCAGCGAGCGTGATTTTCTGTGTGGCCTTTGTGTTGGCCCAGCAGAAGCCCCCGTTACGCTATTTGCAAAGCATCCCGCTGCCGGACCTCAAGGCTGGCGACTTTGATCATTTCGCCATCGACCTCTCGGGCAGCCGTCTTTTCCTCACCGGGGAAGCGAACAATGTCGTTGAGGTCTTTGATCTGAAGGCTAACAAGCTGATCCACACAATCCGGGACGTAGATGAGCCTCATTCCATGTTGTACCTTCCGGAAGCCAAACAGATTTGGGTCGTTTGCGGAGGCGATGGCACGCTGAAAATCTTCAATGCCGACAACTACGCTCTGACCGACACGATCAAGCTTGCCCTCGGTGCGGATTCCTCAGTGTACGACCCGGCGAACCATCTTCTCTACGTTGTGGCGGGCGGCGAAGACGCGAAGCTGGAATACTCCCTGATCAGCATCGTGGACACGACCACTCGCAAGCATGTAGGCGACATCAAAGTGGATTCCGGCAACATCGAAGCTCTGGCCTTCGAAAAAAATGGCTCCAAACTGTTTGCCAACGTGAGAGACAAGAATTCGGTGGGGGTCTTCGACAGAGAGAAGAAGACTCAGCTTGCCAGTTGGCCGCTCGGCGATCTTACCGGGAATACGCCCATGGCTTACGACGATGTCAGCCGCCGCCTCTTCGTGGTCGGGCGCAAACCGGCGAACCTTGTGATCCTGAACGCGGATACGGGAAAAATCGTCGCAACCTTGCCCGCCGCCGAGATGGTGGACGACATGGCCTTCGATCCCCAGAGTAAACGCATCTACGTCGCATGCGGAGGTTTCACAGTGGTGTACCAGGAGCGCGATGCGGATCATTACGAAGAACTGGGCAGAGTTCCCACGGGCTTTCGCGCGAAGACAGCCTTTTTGGCGCCGCAACTCAAGCGCCTTTACGTCGCCGCTCCCCGAGACAAGGAGAAGGCAGCGGAAGTGAAGATCTACGAAGTCCTCTAACGCCGACGGCTCGGGTACGGGAATTCAGGGAACCTCAAGTGGCGATTGCTCACTCTGAGCTGGCGACCTCTCCCGAGCCTTAGCGCGAAGCGCGGATCTCCTGACCTGATCTGACGCGACCAGAATTTCGTTTTCTACGTGCGCTACGCCCGGAGCGGCCCATGCGCCCACTCCGCCTATTCCCGCTCGGCCCACGGTTTCACTCAGCCTCGGGGCCGCGAGCGTGATTAAAATGACCTCGACCGCACCCGACAAGGTTTCGCCGGCTCTCGACAGGCGCAACGTAAGCGTTGTAACGTCATGACGAACCCCAACCTCGCGGCGATCTATCGCGGCGGTACGATTAGCGGGAGACGTAGCTTTTGCTAAAACCGTTGCGGCTATTGGTGACAGTAAATTTGCCGTCGGTCTGAACCGACGCTTTGATCCAATTCCCCTTGCAGTCCGCGGTTTCCTCGAGGTTTGCGATCATGTCTGGCGAAGTATTGTGCTTGGGCTCCGGATCGAGCAGCGACAAGTGTTCCTGCCAGATGCCTTCGATTCCTGGTATCTTGGAAAGCCGCAGGTAGGCAACTTTTTCATACGGAGCAGGGTCGGCAGGCGTGATTGATTTAACGCTGTTGTCCACCTGCCCCATCCCCTTGCGCGGCCCGTTGTTGACGACCACGACTTGCGGTCTGATGGCGTCGAGAAAAGCGGGCGCTCCCGCCCCGTCGAAAGCGCCGTGGCGGCTTGTCTGATATACGGTTACCATGCCCAGCTTGTTTACCGGACACGCGAGCTCCATCTCTTTTTCCCAATCGAGATCGATCAGATTCAGGTATTTGAATTTGCCGTAGCTCACAAGCACGCCCGCCACGCGCTGATTTTCGAGCCCTATTGGAGCCTTCTGTTCCGCGGTGGCGCAAAGCGGATTGGGCCTGCCGCCATTGACCGCCTTGGCCAGAACTTTTTGATCCGAAGCGACCACCAGCACACGAAGCCCCTTCACCGGGATCTCATCTCCAGGCTTCACGATGGTGCGCCTCCCGGCGGAGGCAGTCGTGTAGCTATCCAGCCACTGCTGGTTTTCTTTCTCGATGGTGTCGCCGTGGTCGTAGAACTTGCCGATGGGCATCATTTTGGAGAACGCGGCGAGTCCGCCCACATGGTCCGCGTGGAAATGGCTGATGAGCAGATAGTCGATCTTTTTCACTCCGGCGAGTTGAGTGGCAGCATAGATGCGCTGGGCGTCCCGGTCGCCGACCATCCATCCGGTATCGATGAGGAACGACTCTCCGGAAGGCGAGACAATCAGGGTGGCCGCGCCTCCCTCTACGTCGATCCAGTAAATATCGAGAGGCTTGGACTGTGCGTACCGCGTGCTGGACGGGACGAGTAGCAACGCGAGAAGTAAGAGTAGCAACATGATGAACCTCCTGAATCTGTCAACCGGCTCCGACTTGGAAGCCACTTCGCCGAGTCGCGCCGTTCTCATTCTGCGCCCGCGTGCGCGCAAGTGTATCAAAATGCAGGCTGGCGTAGCCGAATAGGCTGCGCGCCAGTGGATCTCACCTACCGGCGCCGAGCAAGTATCGGACAGGCCAAAGCGGGGAACGAGTAAAATTGACCGGATACCCGCCAATCGCCCTCAATCGCCCCCATTGCCGTCGGCTAAGAAATCTGGTATCCCTACTCCCAAGAACGCTGTCCTCTAGAGCAATAAGCCGTCCTGGGTAGGTGACGCTGCATGAAATACGGCTCGATGGTGCTGCTATTTTCGATTTTGCTGTTCCCACTTACGCTTCCGGCACAGAACGGCAATAGCTCGCCGCCCTATGATCCGGTGACCCTTGGCCGGCGCCTTTTCCAACAAAACTGTAGCGTCTGCCACACGCAAGCGACTCTCACCAACCCGATGTATGGCCCTTCTTTATACCGGGACATCGTGAACGGCAAAGAAGACGCTATGGGCGATTTCATCGGAAAAGGATCGGACAAGATGCCGGGCTTTAGGTACGGGCTCAAAGCCTCCGATATTAGTGCTATCGTTGAGTATTTGGAAACTGTCCCGAAACCGGCGTCGCGCGGCCCGCAAACCAAGGGAGAAGATCGAGTCGATTAGTTAGAGACATCAGTCGATTGAAGTTCAAGGAGCAGCCGCCATGAGAAATACGCGAACTTTTTCGTCGGAACGTCTCGCCGGGGTCCTTACTCTTGCCATTGTGACGATGGCATTTGCGGTCTTCGCCGCTTCTTGGACCTACGGAGCTGATGAAAGCGGCGCCTTGCTCGCTGGAGCCGTGAAATCAGACTCCGGTGAAAAAATGAGCGGAGTGACCGTCTCCGCCAAAGCGCTCGGGCGCACCATCACCACGAGCGTCTTTACCGATCAGCAAGGCGATTACTATTTTCCTCCGCTGGCGCTGGGAGAATACGAAATTTGGGCCCAGGCGGATACCTTCGCGACCGCCCGCGCCAGAGTCAATTTGACCACTACGCGGCATCAGGATTTTGCTTTAAAGCCTCTGAGGGATTTTCAAAGGCAATTGACCGGCGACCAGTTGCTGGCGTCATTGCCAGACGCCACGCCCGACGATCGCCGCCTGAAGCGAGTCTTCCGCAATAGCTGCACGAGCTGTCACCAGCCCAACTACATTCTTCAGGAGCGCTTCGATACCTCCGGTTGGACGGCCATTCTCGATCTGATGAAGCGCGTAAATGTTGCCGGTGGCTATCTGGGGGACAAAAGCGATCCCGCGCCCGTCATCGACTTTCATGAGAAGGAATTGGCGGCCTATCTCGCAAGGATTAGCGGGCCGGAGTCGAGCGCCCTGAATTTTAAGCTGCGCCCGCGCCCGACGGGAGAGGCGGCACGCGCCGTCTTTACCGAGTATGACGTACCCATCGCCCCAGACGAAAAATCGGGAACCGAATACATCACCAACGACGGAAGCGATTGGTCGCTCGGAACGCCCTCGAGTTTGAGTGGCGCCCACGGCATCCACGATGCTCAAGCCGATCTGCAGGGCAATATCTGGTTTTCCTATAACGTTTCCAATCACGACATCAGCTTAGGGAGAGTAGATGCCAAGACAGGCGCGCTGAAGACATTCAAGGTCGCCGGATTGCACGGTATGGCCGCGAATGGTCACGGGCTCGCCAGGGATCGGCAAGGAATCCTCTGGTTCAATATGAGCGCAGGCGTCGAAGGTGGCCAGGGACGATTGGCCAAAATCGATCCCAGCACCGAAAAGATCGAGGTGTTTACCGTGCCCGACGGTATGACCGGCCCCACCACCACGGCGGGAACAGTGGACGTGGATGGTAAGGGCAAGGTTTGGGCTACTACAGGCCCAGGAGCCGTGCGCTTCGACCCGGACAAGAAGGAATTTACCGAGTTCAAGTCTCCGATCTACAAAAACGCCGATGGGATCGGAAACACCTACGGACTGGCCGCGGATGGCGACGGCAATGGCTGGTGGGCGCAAATGAATATGGACACGATCGGCAAAGCGAACATCAAGTCCGGCAAAGTCGCGCAGATCAAGCTCCCTCCCGTCCCGGGCCAGATGGACCTTGCCACGGATGAAGAGCGTAAGGTCTATGCGGCCGCGGGGTCCACTTGGAATACGGCGATGCCGTGGGCGGAAGGACCCCGTAGGATGGGCGCGGACAAGAATGGGCATGTGGTTTGGGTTTGCGATTGGTGGGGAGGAAGTCTCGCGCGAATCGATACACACACCTTGAAAGTGACTATGATTCCGCTTCCCAGACCTGACGCCCTACAGCCCTATCAAGCCCAGGTAGACTCCAACCATAATGTGTGGATCAATCTTATGAACGCCGACGAAGTCGTGAAATTCGATCCCAAGACTTCCAAGTGGGTCGAATATCCCTTCCCCACGCTCGGCGCCGAGACGCGCTATGTTTCTTTGCTCGAAAAAGACGGCGGAATTCAGGTAATTCTTCCCTATTCGCGAGCGCGCAAAGTCGCGCGCATGACCTTGCGCACCGAAAAAGATTTAGAGTCGCTGAAGGCGCAAGCTCGCCTCGAACAGGCCCGCTCACGTTAGAACTCCTGTTGTTTATCATTTCGCCCGCTGAATTTCGGTCTATCTTTTGGTGTGCCGGAATCCCCGAAGTCGGATCGGACGACACTCGTCTCCGATCGAAATAGTGTTACTTCTCGGATAGACCCATGGCCAAGAAGCCGTCACCGCCAGCCGTCATGTTCGGCCTCATCACGGGACGCTGGGTGTCGCACCTGATCTTCGTCGCCACGAAACTCGAGCTTGCGGACCTTCTTAAGGACGGCCCGCGGACGGTCGAAGAGTTGGCGAGAGCCGCGGAGGTTCAGGCGCCGGCCCTCTACCGCCTGCTTCGCACATTGGCGAGCTTCGGGGTGTTCGCGGAGACACAGGACAAGCGATTCAAGTTAACTCCGCTCGCCGCCACTCTTCAGAAGGGCGTCCCGGGCTCCATACGCGCCGTCGCGCTCCACCATTCGCTTAGGTATCGGGAGGATGCCTGGGCGCAATTGCTCCACGGAATAAAAACAGGCGAAGTGCCATTTCTCAAAGCCCACGGAGTCTCCTACTTCGAGTACCTCGAGAAGCACCCCGAAGAGTTCGCGATCTTCAACGAGTCGATGACAAGCATGTCCTCGACCGAGAATCCGGCAATTGCGGCCGCCAATAAATTCGCCGGAATCCGGACGCTCGTGGACGTGGGCGGTGGACACGGCACGCTCCTTGCTACCATTCTCCGGGCGAACCCGAAACTGAAGGGCGTGCTCTTCGATCAGCCCTCCGACGGCACGCGCGCCAAGCAGGACCGGCAACTCGCGGCGAAAGGCGTTGGCGAGCGCTGCACGATCGAAACGGGAGACTTCCTTGAGGCGGTGCCCGAGGACGGTGATGCCTACATTATAAAGCGCGTACTGCACGACTGGAACGATGAGCAATGCGCCAAGATTCTCGCCAACTGTCGCGCCGTCATGAGTCAGAAGGGAAAGGTGCTTGTCGTTGAGAGTATCATCCCTCCCGGCAACGAACCCGACCGGGGAAAGCTCGTTGATATGCAAATGCTGATTATCGGTGGTCGCGAGCGCACCAAAAAGGAGTTCGCGACGCTGTTCAGGAAAGCGGGGTTGAAGCTGACCCGCGTCGTGCCCACCAAGTGCCCGCTGAGCATCGTCGAGGGGGTCCGCGCATGATGTTGTATGCGGTGGCGATCAGGTGCCGTTAGCTACTTGCTGGATTCAGATATTTTTTGTAGATTCGAGAAGTTGACGTTGTCTTCGCAGATCGTTTCCTCAATCTTCCAATCCGGCTTCAGATCAAAGACCATGTGCGAGACCCAGGGTTTGGTATAAGCCTTGGGATCTTCGATGGTGAGGTCGTCCACCAGGGTGTCATGATTCATGCGATGTATGCGCTCCACCAAGTGCAGCTGATCGCTGTGCGGATGGCCCGCATAATCGAGCCAGGTCTTCTCATTGAAACCGGTGGAATCGACGACGAGCGTATTCCCCTCCCACTTGCCGATCGACTCCCCCATCCAGGTAGGATTTAAATCCGCCGTATGCTGCCTTCCATCGGTGAAGATTTCGCGCACGAAGTGGTCGTATTCAAAGTACATCATCATGCGGCCGGGCGCTTGCAGAATCTCGAAAGGAGCGCCTCGCACGAGGTAAATTTTAGGCACTCCCGGAGGGAAACATTGGGCCACCGGATCATTCGTCTGGGCCAAAGTGACGGCATGAGGTCCGACATTCGGCTTGGCGGCCTTGAACTTCTCGAGTCCCCATGGCGTCATGGGCGGCTCCTCGTTCGTCAGCGTCAAGGCGATCTCGTAAAGCGTGTACTTGCGCTTGTCGTTGGGAGGGCGCCGCGAACGCCGCCAAACGCCCGAAAGGTCGGGCCTCGTGCCCAGCGGAACCCTCGTGCCTCCAGCCGGGTCCTTTGTCGCTCCCGTGCGGGCCGCCGGGCCATTACTTTGACCCAGCACGCCACACGTAAAGCCGAGCGCCGCCAGCAACGCGAAGGCCGTCAACCATTTGCGCATTCCGCCCTCCTCCCTTGAGTCATCCCACCCCACTTCGTTTCAGCGAACTCTGGGGTGCACAGCGCGCCGTCTTCGCGCGCGATGGGGTGGAAGAGGGAGCGCTCATTGTCCCGCATAATCCTCGCCGCGCTCGAGTCCAAGCTCCTTGCCGCTGGCCAAAACCACCTTGGTGAGACGCATCGACGGCGAGGCGTTCTTGGCGGGATTCCCGCTGACCGTGATCTCGTCACCCGGTTTGAGGACGCTCTTCGTCCAGCCGCTTCTCGATAAAGTGGCTATGCCCACGGCTTCGAGAATCCAGTTTTGGACCTTGCCCGACGAGTCCTTCACATCTAGGAAAATCTGCGCGTGAGGATTCTGGAAGCGGAATTCGGTCACAGTTCCCTTCAAGGTCGTTAGTTTGTTCGAGTCATAGCCCGCCGCGCCGTGGTGTGCGAAGGCCGCGCCGGAAATCAACAAGAGAGCGGCAATCGAACGTGCAGCGAATTTGGTATTCATAGAAGAGAACCTCCGGTTGGACGCGACTATTCCATTGCTCCGCATACTTTGTCAATCCCATGCTGCCCGCAAGTTGCCCGCAAGAGGGCATGTTGGGCGTCCTTCCCGGACGCAGACCAGAAGTCGACTCCTATTGCGCCAAGACATCCTTGAAGAAGCGCGCCATGGCCACCTTATATTGCTCATCAGCGCGCACTTCCGAGGGGTTCTGCGGCTGCGTAAAGCCGTGCGTGGTGCCGCTGTAGAGGTTGAGCTCGAAGTTGACCTTGGCGGCGCGCAACTGCGAGACCACAGCATTGACCTCCTCCATCGGGGCCACCGGATCTTCGGCGCCGTGCAGGATGAGGACGCGGCCCTTGATGTTCTTGGCGGCCTCCGGCGTGAAGTTGTTGAACGAGCCGTGCACCGAGATGAAACCGAGGAGCGGCGCGCCCGTTTCGATCAGCTCGATCCCAGTGGTGCCGCCAAAACAGTAGCCGATCCCGGCGAGCTTCGTCGGATCGACCATCGGCTGTGCCTTGAGGGCATCGAGCCCGGCCAAGGCGCGCGCACGCATCAGCGGACGGTCGGTGTTGTAGATCGTGATCAGTCTCGTCATCTCGGGAACGTCCTTGGGCACTATGCCCTTGCCGAAAATGTCCTCGGCGAAGACCACATAACCGAGCTTGGCGATCATCTCGGCATCCTTGAGCGTGTTCGCCGAGAAGCCGGACCGGTCGTGGATCATCAACACGCCGGGACGCCGGGCTTGAACGGCGTCGTCATAGATGAGATAGCCGGAGAGCGCCGTGGCGCCCTGCTTGTAATCGATCCACTGGGTTTTCGTCGCAGCTTGCGCCGCGCCGGCCTGCAGGACCATGGCAGCTCCGGCAAGGATGAAAGACACGAGACTTGCGATTTTTATGCGGGCAATATTCATGGGCTCCTCCGGAATGCGTTTGTACAGCTGCTGCATTGTGCGCATTTTGGCAGCGCTCGGCAAGACCTGCTTGTAGCCAACTGCCCGGACGAGGTGCGAGTAAGCGCGCGCACCGAATTATGTTAGAGTCAGCTGCAAATCCGAAGGAGGGAGCTTATGGTGTCTCCTGTGTTCACATCCTCTTCGGCCGTATTCCGTAGAACCGCGCCCCATCTTTGGACCGCGGCCTTCCTGGCCGCGCTAGTTCTCGTCCTGCCGCAGGCGGCAGTCGCCCACGATATTCCCAACGACGTGACGGTACAGGCCTTTGTGAAACCCGCCGGCGAACACCTGAACTTGCTCCTTCGGGTACCTCTGAAGGCCATGCGCGATACGGAATTTCCCGAGCGCGGTCCCGGATATTTGGACTTGGCGCGAGTGGACGCATCCCTGCGCGAGGCGGCAACCGTGTGGATTGCGAATGCGATAGAAGTCTACGACGATGATTCCAAGCTTCCAAATCCGCAAATTGTTGACGTTCGCGCGTCGCTCGAATCCGATAAATCCTTCGCTTCTTATGACGAGGCGTTCGCTCACGTTACCGGTCCTCGGCTGCAGAACGACGCGCAGGTTTATTGGAATCAGGTCATGCTCGACGTCTTGTTGGAGTATCCGATTCGCTCGGACCGTTCCCGTTTTTCGATTCATCCCGGCCTGGCGCGGCTCGGTTTGCAGGTGATCACGGCGCTGCGTTTTTTGCCGCCCGACGGAGCGGTACGCGCCTTCGAGTTCGCCGGCGATCCGGGCTTGGTCAGGCTAGACCCGCGCTGGCACCAGGCCGCCCTGCGATTCGTCAAGCTCGGTTTCTTTCACATCTTGGACGGTACCGACCACCTGCTATTCCTGTTCTGTCTAGTGATCCCCTTCCGCAGCTTGCGCAAGTTGATCCCGGTGGTGACTTCTTTCACCGTGGCGCATTCGATCACGTTGATCGCTAGCGCTTATAACGTCGCGCCGGACTTTTTGTGGTTCCCGCCGCTGATCGAGACGCTGATCGCCATGTCCATCGTCTATATGGCGCTCGAGAACATCGTCGGCGGAATCGGTGTGCAGCGGCGCTGGATGATTACCTTCGGGTTCGGTCTAGTGCACGGCTTCGGCTTCTCGTTCGCCCTGCGCCAGACGCTACAATTCGCCGGGTCGCATCTGTTGAGCTCGCTTCTTTCCTTCAATATCGGCGTAGAGCTGGGGCAATTGCTGGTTCTCATGTTGCTGATTCCTTTGCTACACGTTTTCTTCCGATTTGCCGTGGCCGAGCGGACCGGCACGATTATCCTCTCGGCGCTCGTGGCCCACACGGGCTGGCACTGGATGATTGATCGTGGGGAACGGTTGCGTCAGTTCCCGTTCGTATGGCCGGCGCTCACTGCTGCGACGCTGGCCAGCGCGATGCATTGGCTCATGGGCATTTTGATTCTCGCAGGTCTGGTGTGGTGCGTGGCGAAATACTGGCCACTGAAATTTCCGCTTGGCCAGCCGTCTCCACGCCGCCCGCTGGGTACTGGGACGCCTCAAGTTCACGCTGTAGGGCATGGTCTAGAAACTGAAACGGGAGGAGAAATATGAAACGCAATGTCTATATCGGGGCTGCCTTTTTCGCCCTCCTCATCGCGCTCCGCGTTGGTTCCACGGTGCTCGAGAGGAGAGCCGCCGCGGCGGCGTCGGGAGTACAGGCCCCGCGTTTTGAAGTCGATCCCATGTGGCCGAAGCCGTTGCCGAACCATTGGCTCCTCGGCATGACTATCGGAGTCTCGGTCGACGCCCAGGATCACATCTGGATCATTCACCGGGGCGGGTCACTCGAAAGAATGGAGAATTACCTCGCCGCGAATCCGCCTGCCTCAGAGTGTTGCATGGCGGCTCCGCCTGTTCTCGAATTCGACGAGGAAGGTAATCTCCTAGCGCACTGGGGCGGTCCTGGCCAGGGCTACGACTGGCCGGTTTCGAATCACGGAATCACCGTCGACTACAAGGGAAACGTTTGGATCGGCGGTAACGGCCGAGGTGCGCAGGTTGCTCCGCCCACGCAGGCCGCCGCCCTAAATGAGTCGCAGCCCGGCGGGGGGCCCTTCAACGACAACATGGTCTTGAAATTCACGCAGGACGGAAAATTTCTAATGCAAATCGGGCATCCCGGTCAGAGCAAAGGCAGCAATGATCTGGAAAACCTCAAGGGGCCGGCCAAAATGTTTATCGATCGCGAGACGAACGAACTTTACGTCGCGGATGGCTATGGCAACCACCGCGTGATCGTTTTCGATGCGGACACGGGAAAATACAAGCGGCATTGGGGAGCCTATGGCCATAAGCCGGACGATACGAGTCTTGGCCCCTACAATCCGGATGCGCCGCCCGCGCAGCAATTCCGCAATCCTGTGCACTGTACCGAACTCGCGAACGACGGCCTCTTATATGTCTGTGATCGTGTAAACGACCGAATCCAGGTGTTCAAGAAGGACGGAACATTCGTCAAAGAGGCGATCATTGCCAGGCGAACCCTCGGCGACGGCTCTGTCTGGGACATTGCCTTCTCCAAAGATCCGCAGCAGAAATATATCTTTCTCGCCGATGGCTCCAATGAGAAGGTCTACATCATGCTGCGCGACACACTGGAAATCCTAACCAGCTTCGGCGACGGCGGACGCCAGCCCGGCGAGTTCTACGCCGTGCACAGCATCGCCACCGATTCCAAGGGCAACCTCTTCACCACGGAAACCTATCGCGGCCAGCGCGTGCAGAAATTCGTATACAAGGGCATGGCGCCCGTAACAAAGAAAGATCAAGGCGTGGTCTGGCCCAAAAAAGCTTCGTGATCGCCAGCGATTTCGGAGCTATTCGTTCAGCCGGGGCCAAGCTGCCACGTTCTGGGCGAGTCCGAAGTGCAAGGAAACGCTGCAGCGCAGTTGATCCCCGCGCCGCCAACTGATTTAGTGGAGTTTGCCAAAATCGCTCCGTGCACACTCGCCAAACTACTCTGAACGAGGCGGCTTTCGCGCAAGGCGTGCGTTTCCTGGCAGGCCGGGACGAACACCTGGCTGCCGTTGTGAAAACTTACGGCCAGCCACCTCTGTGGGTGCGCGAACCGGGTTTTCCCACGCTCGTCTACATCATATTGGAGCAGCAAGTCTCTCTCGCTTCGGCGCGCGCCGCATTCGGACGCCTCAAAGCGGCAGCAAGTCCCCTTACTCCAAGACACTTCTTGAAGCTCAGCGACGTCGAATTACTTCGCATTGGCTTCAGCCGCCAAAAAACTCTCTACACGCGTCTCCTCGCCGAATCTCTCGCTCGCCGCTATTTCAATCTTCGCGAGCTCCATGAGCTCCACGACGATTCCGCGCGAAAATTGCTCATCACCTTCAAGGGCATTGGCCGCTGGACGGCCGACATCTATCTCCTGAGCGCCCTCCGCCGCCCGGACATCTGGCCTGCCGGTGATCTGGCTCTCGCCACCGCCGTGCAAGAAGTGAAGCACCTTCGCCAGCGTCCTTCGCCGGAAAAACTAGAAGCGCTCAGCGTACGCTGGAAACCCTGGCGCGCCGTCGCCGCACGCCTTTTCTGGCATGCTTACCTTTCCAAACGCGGCCAGAAGTCCTCCACCGTTTCCTTGTAGTCCGGACTCCCCAGAACGACGTAAATATCTGTGACTTCCCGGCTAAAAGGTAGCCGCCACATAAGGCGGCTTAGACAAGCGCGCCGGGGTTTTTCTTATAGCGGTTGACGATGGCATCGGCACTCCAGTAAGCGAGCGCCTGGATGGTGAGTGTGGGATTGAAGCCGCTCATCGTAGGAAACGTCGAGCTTCCGATAATGAAGAGATTGGGAATATCCCAACTTTGGCCGTAGCGGTTCACGACCGAAAGTTTTGGATCGGTGCCCATGCGCGTGCCGCCCTCGTGGTGGGCGCCAGGCGCTCCGGAGCCAGTCGGGGAACGCCAGACATGCTGTGCACCTGAGGCGCGACCTAGCTCCTCGAGCTTGTTCAGCAGGAACTCGATACGCGCCACTTCGTTTGGCCTCCGCCAGTCGTAGGTGAGACGCGGAGCGGGCATGCCGTACTGATCGCGCACATGCGGGTCGAGGTCGATGGTCTGATCGGCGTACGGCAGGTTTTCGGTCTGTGCGATGAACGCGGCGTAACGCGCAAAGTATTTCGCGAGGAAGTCGCGATAGGCCGCGCCCCATCGCGGAATTCCGGGCGGCGGATTCATGTTGATGGATGCGCCTATGGGGCCGGCTTCGAGGTCGGCAGGAGTGACCGAGAGCTGCGCGCCGCGAATGAATGTCATGCCGGCGTGGTCGAAATTATCGGCGTTGAAATCGTCGAGGCTATGTTTCTGGGCGCTCGGTCCCATGTAGATATTGACGTAGCGATCATCGAAAGCCACAAACACGCGCGCGCCGATGTGTGCCATCAGGTGTTCGCCGAGTTGTCCACTCGAATTGGCCAAGCCGTTGGGGAATTTTGCCGTTTTAGAAAGCAAAAGCAGCCGCGTATTGTCGTAGATGAACGTGGCGAGGATGACGAGGTCGGCCTCGATCGTATTGTCGGAGCCGTCCGCACCGTAGTATGAGACGCCCGTGACGCGCCCGCTGTTATCGCTATTCACGCGATAGGCCATCGTGCCGGTGAGCAGCTTGAAATTGCCGGTGGCATCGGCTTCGGGAAGCTTCGTGACGAGAATGCTGGATTTTGCGGCCATGTGACAGCCGAAGGACTGGCAGAAACCGCAGTAGGTGCAGCCGGCGCGGCCGTTATAAGGCTGTGAGAGAATGGCGCGCGGCGAGGAGAACGGATGATAGCCGAGCTTCTGGGCCGCCGCTGTGAAGATGACGCCCGATTGGTCGGGCAGCAAGGCCGGAAGCGGATATTCGCGACGCCGTGGCGCTTCAAAAGGATTGCCGGCGTCGGTTTTGCGTCCCTGCAGATTGCCCGCTTTGCCGGAGACGCCGAGTTCATATTCGGCCCGGTCGTAGAAAGGCTCGAGGTCGGCATAAGTCAAGGGCCAGTCGGTGAGCGATGAGTCGGCCGGGATCGCCGAGGCGCCATAGCGTTCGATGGTGTGGGAGCGCGCACGGAAGTCGTCTTCGTGAAAGCGCCAGGAAAGGGCGCCGTAGTGGACCGTGCCGCCTCCGGCCTGATTGCCGTAGTTCAGAATCGGCAGCGGCTTGGCATTGGATTTTGCGTTGGGGCGCCAGGTGACCGGCTGGCGCTTGGCATTGGGACGCAACTCCTGGCGCTGGAAGTAGCGCAATTCATCGAGCGCGCTGAAATCTTGAGTGGTGAGGCGCGGACCTCGCTCCAGGCCGATGACCTTCATGCCGGCTTTCCCGAGTTCGGCGGCGAGGATGCCGCCCACTGCGCCCACGCCTACGATGACGACGTCTGTTTTTTCGATGGCCATGGATTACTCCGTCCGTCCGGAAACTTTGGCCTGCGCCTGCAAGCCGGCCTGCGCTTGCAGGCCGGTAATGGGCGCGCGCGTGAAGGTTTGCTTGTTTTGCAAATCCGTCGCCGTGAAATTGCCTTGAGCGCCGGGGAAGCCCACTAGGCGCCAGCCCGCAAAGTCGCGGTTGCCGCCGTAGATCGGGTCGGCGAACATGCCTTCCATGGTGTGCGTGCGAACGACGTTGAAGAACTCCGGCGCGGTCGGCCAGCTGAAGCCAGCCGCTTTACCCTGTTCGAGCGCAGTGATGACTTCGTCTTGGCGCGCAGGCTCGAGCTGGACGAAAGGTTGTTTGTAAGTCGCGCGGCAGTAGGCGTCGAGCTGAGCGAGCCCGCGCCGGTAGAAATCCTGAAGATCGGCATAAGCGCCGGCGAGCGCCAGATCAATGTAGTTGAGAACACCCGTATCGCGCGCACCGGCCTTGCCGGGTGCGCCGGGCATCAGGCGTTCGGAGAACGCCGCAATCGTGGCGGCCTGCTCATAATTGAAAAACGCGCCATGCTGAATCGAGGTGGGACGCGACGCGCCTGCTGCGGCATCGTCCTTATGCTGGTCGAGTGCCTGCGCGTAAACGTCGGGGACAAGGCCCGACCCGGCGACGGCTCCGGCGCCCACGGCTGCGCGCTTCAGAAAGGAGCGGCGAGTGGAATCGTGTTTACTCATACTTGGTCTCCAGGCTGCTGTGGCTATTTGAGGCAAAACATACGCCGGCGGCTCTTTCGAGTCAATCCGAAATGCCGGGTCCCGGTCTCTTCAGGGACGGTTTCACGTTTGACCTTATCCAAACCGGGTGTTATAAAAATTCATCCTTCCGGTGGGGCCGTGGCGCAGTTGGAAGCGCGCCTCGATGGCATCGAGGAGGTCGAGGGTTCGAATCCCTTCGGCTCCACCAAACTCTGCTCTTGCTTTCCCTTGTGAACCGGGCTCGCAGGTGCATTTCGTTGCCCTGGCAATTGCGTTGCGCGCAGCCGACCCTTGCAGCGGTGCGGCGGGCGATTACAATAGGCGGCTCATGGCACGAATTACATTTCTAGGCGCGGCAGGAACTGTCACAGGCTCCAAATATTTAGTCGAAGTCAATCAAAAGCGTTTGCTCATTGATTGCGGCTTATTTCAAGGCGGCGACGAACTAAGCCAGCGCAATTGGCAAAAGCTTCCCCAAGCGCCGGCCACAATTGATTTTGTGGCGCTCACGCATGCGCATTTGGACCACACTGGCTATCTGCCAAGGCTAGTCAGCGGCGGCTTTCGGGGGCCGATATTTGCGAATGCCACAACCCAAGAACTCTGCGCGCTACTGCTGCCGGATTCGGCGCACTTGATGGAAGAAGATGCCGAACACGCGACACGGCACGGCTACAGTTCGCATAAGCCAGCGCTGCCACTCTATGCGCAGGACCAAGTCGTGGCGACACTCAAGAAATTTGCGTCCATGCCGCGGCTGGGTGAGTGCCGTATTAGCCCGGAGTTTCTCATTCGCTCGCATGACGCGGGCCATATTCTGGGTTCATCGAGCCTGGAATTGGTCATCACGGAGAGCGCCAAGAATACGACCATACTTTTTTCCGGCGACCTCGGCCGCTACGACCAGGTGCTATTGAAAGCCATCCTGGCACGCCACCGCCCGATGTGGCGTTAGCTGAGGTGATCAATCGCGTCGCGCAGCGTGGCGGAGTGATCGTTGTGCCGGCGTTCGCGGTGGATCGCACGCAACTGTTGATCTACTACATTCGGCGCCTGGAAAGCGAGAAGCGAATCCCCCCGCTGCCGATTTATATGGATAGCCCGATGGCCATAGACGTCACCGACATTTACCGGCGACACCAGGAAGATTTGAAGCTCAACGCGGATGACCTTCGGGCAGAGCCTTTCGCGGTACAAGCGTTGCACGTGATGCGCAGCCCAGAACAATCGAAACAGATCAATAGCGTGCACACGCCGGCCCTCATTATCTCGGCGAGCGGCATGGCTACTGGGGGACGCGTGCTACATCACCTGCAACAGCGCCTGCCGGACGCGCGCAATTGCGTGCTGCTCGCCGGATTTCAGGCCCAAGGCACCCACGGCCGAGAGTTAGAGGAAGGAGCGAAATCGGTCCAAATTCACGGGGAAAATGTTCCCGTGCGGGCCGAAGTCGTAAACCTCCGGCAATTTTCGGCGCATGCGGGTCGCAGCGAACTGATGCGGTGGCTTGCGGGAGCCGTTGCGCCACCCCGACAACTGTTCCTGGTGCACGGGGAACCGGCGGCAGCAAAGGCGCTGGAGTCCGCCGTGCAGTCGGAATTGCACTGGCCTGTAACGCTGCCAAATTATCTGCAGAGTTTCGATCTCGCTAGCTGAAGTCGCTCTGTCGCCTGGAATGCGGATCTAGCTTCCCGCGGAAACGCTGGCGGGGCTGACCTGCTGCGGCATAGCGGGTACTTCCTGCAGGTGAAGTCCGAGTCGAAACATCGGGAGCGGGGCGACACGGCCCCAGCGATTCAGCTCCCAGCGAGCACGGATGAATTTTATCTCCGGCCGCAAAACCAGCTCGAGAACGGCGCGCGTCTGCCCACGGTAAAACTGCTGTGGCAGCTTCAAAATGGGGTGGGCGCCCCAGTTCTCGCCATCGGCTGAGCCCCAGATGGAAACGTCGATAGATTCCTGCTCGATTTGGTCGGTGATGACCATAACGCAGAAAAAAGTGCGCGTGGAGGTCGCACTGACGTCAACCTTCTCTCCCTCACCGTTCTCTTCGACCCTGGTATCGAAAGGAATCAGGTCGAACTCCATGGCCATCGAGTCTTCTCCTTGATCTCCTTTTGGTGCGGGGGCGGATTCTAGCACATCACTGGCTGGCTTGTTGAGGCGCGCGGCTTGATTAGCTTGATTAGGATGGATGCAAACGCGAGAGCCGCTCGGCGGCAGCAGCGAGAGTCTCTTCCTTCTTGCAGAATGTGAAGCGCACCTGATGAGAGCCATCCGCGACATTATTGTAAAAGCTCGATCCCGGAACTACGGCGATGCCGATTCTCTGCACGATGTCGCGCGCGAAGGTCACATCATCGGGGAATCCAAAGCGCGAAATATCCGTCATGATGTAGTAGGCGCCACGCGGACGAAAACACTCGAAACCGGCGTCTTCGAGAATGCGCAGCATACGATCGCGCTTGGCGAGATAACTTTCGGCCAGGCGTTGGTAATAGGAATCCGGTAGTTTGAGGGCGAAGGCGCCGGCCGCTTGCAGCGGCGCGGCGGCACCGACGGTGAGAAAGTCGTGGACCTTGCGAATGGCTTCGGTAGGGCCAGGCGGAGCAATGGCCCATCCGACTCGCCATCCCGTAACCCCATAGGTTTTCGACATGCCGTTAATCGTAATGGAATGCTCGCGCATGCCTTCAAGGGATGCCATGGAGATGTGACGAGCGCCGTCATAGATGATGTGCTCGTAAATTTCGTCTGTGATGGCAAAGGCGTTCCAGCGCAAGCAGAGTTCGCAAATAAATTCGAGTTCGCCGAGAGTAAAGACCTTGCCGGTCGGATTATTGGGAGTATTCACAATGATGGCCTTGGTGCGGGGGCCAAAGGCGCCCGCGAGTTCCGCGCGGTCAAATTCCCAATTTGGCGGATGGAGGCGCACAAAGCGCGGGCTGGCGCCTGAAAGTATGGCGTCGGGGCCGTAGTTTTCGTAGAAGGGCTCAAAGATGACCACTTCGTCACCGGGATTGATGATGGCCATGAGGGACGAAATCATCGCTTCGGTGGAACCGCAGCAGACTGTGATCTCGCGTTCGGGATCGACAGTCACGCCCCGCGTGCGCGCGAACTTCTCGACGATTGCATCGCGCAAAGGTTTCGCTCCCCACGTAATGGCGTACTGATTGTCGTCGGCGGCGATGGCGGCGCGTGCGGCGTCCTTAACTTCTGCAGGGGCCGGGAAATCTGGGAATCCTTGCGCCAGATTGACGGCGTCGTACTGCAGGGCCAAGCGCGTCATCTCCCGAATGACCGATTCAGTGAAGTATTCGGCCTTCTCGGAAAGCATCAATCGCGCCGTTTTGGCGATATTGTCGGCAGTCGGTCTGGCTTCAGCGGGACTGGTCATAATTGATTTTCGAAAGGGTGAGGGAGTCTATGGACGAACACCCGCCGGCAAAGGAGATGCGGGAGCCGTATCGGAAGGCGTATCGGAAGCTTTGGCCACAGTGGCGGGGCCGCGCCGATAGATTTGTCGGTAAAGCTGCGCGTTGCGGGCCACGATCTGGACGTATTCGCGCGTCTGCGTGATGGGTATGGATTCAACAAATTCCGCCGTCTCCTGATAATTCTGGCCGGCGCTCCACTCCTCGACGTGATTCTCGCCGGCATTGTAAGCCGCGAGAGCGGCTTCCGGTGTGCCGTAGGCGGCAAGCAGATCGGACAAGTACAACGTGCCGAGTTTCACATTGTACTCTGGATCGAAGAGGCGCCCTCGCGCGTATTTGAATTTGAGGCTGTGCGCCAGTTTTGTGGCCGTGGGCGGCCAGAGTTGCATCAGGCCGACGGCATTGGCATAGGAGACTGCGTCGGTGGCAAAAGCCGATTCCTGGCGGATCAGTCCGGCGACGAGCATGGGATCCAGGTGGTAGTGGAACGATTCACGCTCGATCAAATCGCGATAGGGCAACGGATACGCAGTATGCAAAGCCTCATCGGGAATCTGATCGACGCGACGCGCCTCGAACTGAGTCACCATTTGGCGCGTAGCAAGGATTCCCGCGCCGTAGTGTCCTGCCTGCTCGGCGGCTTTGGCGATGGCGAGGAGCAGGCCCGCGGCATGCGTATCGGAATAAGCCGAACGCAGTTCCAATTCTGCGGAGCTGTCAAAGGCGATGCTTTGCAGCGCCTGAGCGCGCGCCCAGCGCTGGGTCGCGGCGGCCGGCAAAGGGCCGTCCAGCGGCGGCAAAGGCGAGACTGGCGGAATTACGGTGAGGATTTCGGCAGGGCTTGTGGGCTGTGTGCCGATTTCATGCAGGCGCTGGGCGGCCCTTTCGCCAAAATACGTCTGCGGGAAGCGTTCCACGGCGGCCAGATAGAAGCTGCGCGCGCGGGGAGCATTCCCGGCATGCTCGGCACTTCGGCCCAGCCAGTAAAGCGCATTCACTACCTGCGGTGACGTTGAATACTTCGTCAGATACCGCTCGAATTGGCTGGCCGCGTCGGGCTGCCGCAACATGTATGCCGTCCAGGCGATACGCCACAGGGCGATGGACGCATATTTTCCGCTCGGAAAAGCGGACAGAATTCTCCGGTAATATTCGGCCGCGTGGCTGCGATCCAAATTCAACCAGTAATAATTGCCAGCCGCGAACAACGCCTCTTCCGCCCAGGGGCTTTGGGGATAAGTCGAAACGACCTGCTCGATGGCGGCAAACATTTCCGCTTCCACTTTGGCAGAGCGCTGCACCTGCGAAAGCGAGTAGATGCGTTCCGCATCGAGCTCAGGATCCGTGACCTTCAGGGACGCAAGTGCATCAGCACCGCCGCCCAATTGCACCTGAACCTGCGCGAGGCGTAGCGCGGCACGATCGTGCGGCACGCCGGGAAGCTTCGACAGCAGATCTTCGTAGGCCTTGCGAACGTCTCGCCAGCGGCGCGCATCATAGAGCGCTTCGGCGCGGCTAATTTCGGTTTCCACTGGAGTGCCTGGAAACTGTTCCCCTACAATCGCCTGCAGATAAGGAATGCGCTCCACGGCAACTTTCGCCTCATCGCTCAAGGGGAAACGATAGATGACGTCGAGGTAATCGTTGGCCGCGGCGACGGGCTTCTCGCCTCTAGCCACAGCGGCCTTTTCGTTGGCTTGGGCGCGCAATAGCAGAAGGGCCGGTTTCGCGGTTGTCTTGGGATACTCCTGGAGCGCAGCCACTGCATCGCCAGGCTGGCCCGCGGCAATCGCCGCTTGCGCCAGAGCCTCCACGGCTGAATCGCTCATGGCGTTATCGGGATAGCGCTGCCGGTACCGCTTCAATTCGACGAGAGCAATGTCCACGGCTCCCGCAGCACGATCGTTCTGCGCTTCCCAGAACATCGCGTAATCGGGAAGCAATGGATCAGCAGCGGCCTTCTCGAACCAGCTCCGTGCCTCGGTGAAATGCGCACGTGTGTAGTCGTAATATCCCAAAGCCAATGCGGCCCGGGCGCCGATCGCGGTACCCTTTTCGCTTTCCGCAAACTGCACCAGCCGCAGGTAAGCGGTTCCCATGGGGTGCTCGTGTAAATCGCGTGCCAGTCGCTCAAGTTGCTGCTCCGCAAGCGAAGTAGTAACGGGCGGCCTGGTGGGAGTCACGGAGGACTTCTTTTTTGCGGCAGGACGCCTTTGGGTCGTCGCCTGCTGAACGGCGTGTTGCGCTGACGGCGACGCTATGCCTGGGTTCGAGTCGCAGAAGCATAGCGCGCATAACAAAACGATCGGCAGCACCAAGAATCTGCGGACACTGATCCTTTCTCGCGGGGCGGCGAGAGAAGACACATCTCCGCGTGGCGTCTTGAACGCGAGCAAATTAGCGCCGCAAAACCGGAGAGGGATAGGGATACTCGCCGAGGTTCTCTGGGTTTCCCTCGCCCAGAATTTCGACCATCCAATCGTAGAAATAATCGACAGGATGGCCCAGGATCGACTGAAAACGCCGGTCATATTCTTTGTGAGCCTTTTCGATATCATCCCGCAAACGCAAGCAAATGTCTTTATGTTCGCGTCCCAAACGGACCTCATTCGGACGGAGCATTTTAATATCCTGCATGGAAACCTTGGCGACGCGATTCGCCCGCCGGTGCAAATCCTGCTCCTCCGGTTGCAGCGTCGAAATGTCAAACGACGCCGCTGCAGCCGGCAACTCCTCTATAGGATTGGCCGCCGGACGCCCCCCAGGACCAGCAGAAATCTCTCTGAGCGATGCGGCGCGCTGCCCAGCCAAGTCAGATGCATGACCCCGCCCAATCGTTTGCGCCGAAGGGGAGTCTATCCGCGGATCGACGTCAGCGGTAGCTAAATCTTTAGCTAACGGTTCCTGAACCAGCGATACGTCGTCGATCTCGAGCACGGCATCCTCGCCGGGTGGTTCAGATGGCGGAGGCTCTTCGATGGAAGGTGCGGGTCGCGTCGCTTGGCGCTCGGCTGCGGAACCGCTGCGGGGTCTGGGTGTAGGTGTTTCCTCTTCCTCCACTATGTCAGCCGCCGCGGGCGCACAAGAAGCCACGAATCGGGAGAGCACCTCGAGCGAAGCCGCCAGAGATGCCGCAGCAGTCTGGGCTCGCAAAATTGGCGGAAGCGCATTGGTGGGACGGTTGCTGCCGCAGGCTGCAACCAAGTCATTAAGCGCCTGGTTCAGCTCTTCCGCGGTACGCTGAAGCGTATACAGCGTTTCACGCAACGTCCGCGAGACAGCCCTGTCCACTTCGCTGGTGCCTCGCGTCACCGAAGCCCTCGCCGGCTTGCATGCATAACGGCATTCATTATTGTGAGGCCGGAAAAGCATTGTCAACAGCGACAGCACAAGGGCGTAGCGAGGTAGGCGCTACTCGTATTGGGCTCGGTTTGACGGACGCGGATTACCGGCGCCCTGAACGCCTCCACCTTGAGGTGGTATAATTCAGAATAATCCAACGGGGGCGACACGGTTTCGACGGAAGCTGTGGCGACCCGAAGGCATGCCGGGCGCCACCTGCCCGCAACCGGGTGGAAAAACAGAACTGCCAACACTGAGTTGGCTCTGGCTGCCTAGAAAAACCTAGCGTAGCCCGTCTCCCCGAGCTTCGCCCACGGGCTCGGACCGAGGCGTCACACAGTGGGCTGGCCGGCGGACCTCGGTCCGTGGTTTTCCGGCGAGATCAATCGGACTAGCCGGTAGCGCGTCTTGCGCGTTCCTAGCGCAGCCGGCGAACCAAATCGAATGCGATAAGCATGTAGGCTTCGGGCCGTAGCGCTTTTCGGACGGGGGTTCGACTCCCCCCGCCTCCACTTTTACAAGTATCTCTGTTCCCAGTTAGTTAGAGTTAGTTAGTTAATATCACAGCGCCTGCGGCGTTTTGCGCAGAAAGTACCGTGTGAGATAAGACGAAAGCATCTCTATCAGGTACTTCTCTCCCACTTCGTTCCGTCGTCTCAACGTAGTTGGGTTAAAGATCACCGATCAGAAATTCGTTCCTGTTCAAACTGCTGCACGGGCAATGGGTGTTCGCTGCGCTAGAGGAGGACGAGATAGCCATCTGAAACGAGATCGTCTTTTCGCCGGCGCTGCTCGATGGCTTTGATAATTGGATCGACCGCCGAAGCAACGCCCGCGCCGATTTCCGTGTCGCTCGCGGTCAACGGGATCTGCGCAATCGCGGCGCGAGACTCCGCGGCAGCTCGGCGCTGGACGGTAGAGGGCACCTTCGCTTGGTTGGGAAATTTCCGCCGTCTGGTGGTGTGCTACGACCGCTGAAATCTACCGAGCCTTCTTTCATATCGCCTGCTTCATGATCGTCTTACGGAGGGTTGTGCAATGGCTTCTAGTGTTTTTTTTGTTGCATTGGCTGCGCCGGAGGTCAAAATGACTGACCTCGGCGAACGATACCACAATCCAAATTTCGTTGACGATATCGCCACGGTGGCGGATGCACTGGTTCTGGTTTGTGCCGCTGCTAGGCGCTCCCTACGGGATCGGATTTCGAAACAATCAACGCTCTCCGTTGTTGCCAGATGCGATACGAAGCTAGCGCCAGGGTGGAGACCGTCGCGAGGATGAACAGGATACATATGCTCCGTGCGTTGTTGCTCACGATCAGCTCAGTCAGGAACGAAAACATCAAGAACAGAACAAACGGTAGCACTAAGGCCGCCACGCTCAGAATCCCAATGCCTCGCAGAGAGGACGCATCTTTGCTTTCAAAGACCGGCCGCATCACATACAGCGACAAAGGTAAAAGCAGGAGATAGTAGTGCGGCCACACGAGCGGGCTGGATAGCAGCATGATGGCGCAGCCACCGCCGCCCACGGCGAAAGCGGTGTGCATACGCCGCGGCCCGTCAATCTCCTTCGGCAACATGTTTGGCGCTTGCCAGGCACCGCCTCGACGGGTTGTGAACAATAGCCACGAAAAGGCAACCAGGAGAACCAGCAGAATTACTGCCGAACCACCACCGGTCGCGCCAAAAAGGAGCGCAGAGAGACTGAAGTTTCCATTCTGTAGCGAATATGAGACTCCGTTGAGCGTTTTGGGCAAACTCTGGAGGAAGTCGAGCCAGATCGCTGGATTCCGGAAGTAGGCCGCCGACGCCAAGAAGGATGCCGCAGCCGCGATCAAGCAACCCGCGAGCATACGTAAGAGTTGCCGATACTCGCGATCGGCGAGCCCGGCGATCACGCTCAGCGCCAAAACCATGACCGGCGTCGGCTTGAGCATCGTAGCCGTGCCAATGGTCAGGCCCGCAAGGAGGGGCTGGGCTCGAGCCGTGAAGAAGATGAACACGGCGATCGCGAACAGCTGAATCTCGTTTACGTTCCCTACCTGCATGTCCGCAAGGACCGGCGCGTAGTAAGTGGCGGTAAATATGATCAGCAGGAAGATCTCAACTACGGAAAACCGCAACACGTTCTTGAGGACCAGCATCGAGAGGACCAGACACAGCGTACAGACGAACACAAAACGTTTCTGATCCGTTCCGAAATTGCCCGAGGAAAGCCATCCGATCGCTGTGTAAAGAAACGGCGTTCCGGTGGCGTCGATCCTGCCAGCGTAGAGCTGGGTGACGTTCGCGGTGGCTTGCCGCTGAAGATCGGAGGCGTTTGGCGATCGCGCTTCGGTGACCGCCAAAGACGCCATGTCGCGTTCACTGTCCGGCGAATAGATATTCACGATCGGTCTCCGAGAGAGAGCATGGGAAACGCTCCAGAACGTCAAGAAATCAATGGTCGGCATGTTGGTGGCGGACTTCCACACGATCCAGCCGACATGCACCAGCAGCAGGAACGCCAAAATCAAGGACGTACGGCGATGCAAGCTCACCTGCTGGAGCAACCCGCCTCCAGTGCCGTCGGCATCTGTTGGTCGATCCAACGAATCGCGCGTGAAATATCCGGAGGGGCACAATCAAGAGCCGGAATTTCCATTTTGACCTCCCGGAGGGGCACACTTCTGTTATTAAGTCTAACGGAAGGGGATGCGCTGTGCGCCTTCCGGAAATGGGGTCAAGAGCTCTTAGAGTAACGGCTTAGTTAGCACAGGTGTGCTATTGGATAGGCGGATCAGACGACCCAGCGGTCGCCGGCGGTTGACCGTGGCTTGGCCACGGCCCGCCAAAATGCTACGCTTAACCGATGGCTATGGAACGGGACTACAACATTTTGAGAGATTCCCTGATATACCCAAGGTTCTAAGAAGAACGGGGAAGGCAAACACCAACGAGTGCGGTGTGGTGAGAGAATGCAATCCTCCATAAGGCCAATATCTACGCCTCTGGAAGACAAATATCCGTGAGCATCAGTCCGTTTTCGGGCGAACATTATCGGGGGGGCTTACTCTTTATTGGCAGTGATCCGTGACGCCGCCAATCGTACATCAAAAATCCTGCAGGCGCTCGGGCATCGGCCCCTTGCAATTGCGGGCCTGCCAATCGCGAACTCGCTCGTGTTTATATCGGTTTTGGCACCGGGGAACCATCTCCGATTCATCCGAAGTTCCCGACCCCGTAGAATCTCTACCCTGTTTCAAGCGAGTGGAACGAGTAGCGACGTTTGCCGTAAGGCAATCACCAGAGTTAGCCAGCGCCGGGAGTCTCCGCCTTACGGGATAAGAGGCGACCCAGGCTTCACGCTTTAGACATCTCTTGATCCAGTCTTTCACACCGTGCGCCGTCTCGGGCGTATTCTCTATTTACTCGGGTATACCCGGGCGAGAATCAATCACAGAGGCCAGATTCATGTCGCTCAAAATCATGGTCACCGATGACGAACCGAAGACGACGCACCTCATGAGGTCCCTGGCCACTCCCTTGGGTCATACCGTGCTGCCGTTTGGGGACTATCAGGCCGCCGGACAAAGGGGAGAGACACAGCGGTTTGATGTGGCCTTTGTGGGTATGCGATTGCCCGAACTCAACGGACTTGAATTGGCCCACCGAATCCGCAACTCCAAGCCCAACCGTGAGACCATCATAGTAATGCTCAGCGCCACGAACGACGTCGGCACCTTGCGTAGAGCCTTCGGCGAGGGTGCGGACCTGGTTGTCACGAAGCCTATTTCCGCAGATCGCCTGCGCCGGATGCTGCTTGCTCTGGATCTGCCTGACTGGAAAGGCAAGAGGCACGCGGCCCGGTTGCCTCTGTTTACAGAAGTCAATTGCACTTGGAAGGGGCGGCAGTTTCCTTTACGCAGCTTGAACATCAGTGAGAGCGGCATGCTGCTTCAACCCGCGATCGACGCAGAGGTGGGCCAGGAAGTGGCGTTGGAGTTCAAGATTGCAGAGTTTGACGCCTCCCTCAATGAGTCTGCGCGGATCATCCGCAAAGAAGGAACCAGGCAGTTGGCCGTGGAATTCATCCGCCTGGCGCCGGAGAATCAAAATGCGATTCACCTCTACGTCACGGGGCATCTGGAAGGCCCAAGGCGCCGAGAATCGCTGAAGCTGGGACCGCGCAGGCTGTTCAGTACCTAGGGCTTCACAGCCGGGACCAGTGAAAATGGCAATGAAGTGACCTCAGGACTCGAATCCAGCCTCTTCAACTTCGTTTGAACTTCCTGGACTTGATCATTTCCTATGCCCACACGCCGGGTTCCCGAGTGTGTTAATCTGCTGGGCAAACGAGGAAGAGGAGGGTCGCCCCATGGCAATGGAGCAAAGGATAGCCCAGCGGTTTGCAAGACTTCGTTTTGGATTCGTGCTGCTCGCCATCCTAGTCACGAGCACGGCCGTCCTATTCGCGCAGTACCCTTCGCGATCGCAAATCGGCAAGGACGGCACCTCAGTCTTGTTAGAGGATTATGCGGAACTGCCTATTTCGAGTCCGACGCACGGAGGTTCGGCTTCGCGCGCAATCGACTACAAAGCGCAATTGGGCCGCGTGACTTCCTTACGCTCGGAGCCGGCAAACGCACCACTGGCGAGTTCCCGCTTTTTCGTGGACGATCAGAGCTCCACTCTATACATTCTGGATAAGGGCACCAAGAAGTTCACGCCGTATTTGAATTTCTCGGAAATTTTCCCGAAGTTCGCCTCCGATCTAGGCAACACCGTCGGCATCGTTTCGTTTGCCTTTGATCCCGCTTATGCGAAAAACGGCAAGTTCTATACCGTGCACACGGAAAAGCCGGACCTGGATGGGTCGGCCAGCCCCACAAATGCGCGCCTCTCGGCGTTGGATATCAAGGGATACTCCACAACTCCGGTGGTGAATCCGCCTGCGGGCCCCGCGCACCTGGAATCAGTGCTCGTGGAGTGGACGGACACGAATATCCGCAACTCCACATTTGAGGGTACGGCGCGTGAAATCCTGCGCACCGGCTACGATCGCAATCACCCTATGGCCGATTTGGTTTTTAACCCGTCGGCGCGGCCAGGGGACGCCGACTACGGCAATCTCTATATTTCGATTGGCGACGGCGCTTCCGGAGAAACGCCGGGACCCTCGCATACTCTGCCGCAACGGCTCGACACGTTGGTGGGCAAGATCCTGCGGATCACTCCGAACACCAACTTGCGCCCGAAAGACACGCTCAGCACCGATGGCCAATACAGAATTCCGTCCACCGGGTCGGACCCGAATCCCTTTGTCTCCGTGACCGGCGCTCGCGGCGAGATCTATGCCTACGGTTTGCGCAATCCACACCGTTTGCAATGGGATGTGGAGACGAAAACGCTGATCGCGGATGACATTGGCGTGCATTATTGGGAAGAAGTCGACATCATCACCAAAGGCGGCAATTACGGTTATGCTGAGCGGGAAGGGAACGAGCAGTTTTTTGTAAACGATGCGGGCAAGACGGGCAGTCTCATGAGCCCGCCGGTGCCTTTCCCCGAAAAAGATCTCCTCCAGGTGGAGGGGATCAGTGAGCCGGTTGCGGCCCTGTACCCGGTTGCTGTCTACAGTCATCGCGAGGGAGATTCGATTGGCAACGGTTTCGTCTACCGTGGGAAACTGATGCCGCAACTTCGCGGAAAATATATCTTCAACGACATGACCACCGGCAGGATTTTTTATGCCGACTTCGGGGAGATGATTGCCGCGCACGGAAAACGCGACCAGCAGGCGCAAATTCATGAGTTGCAGATTGTCTACAAAGGACCCACGGGTACTGCTGGCCAAACTGCCAAGCGCCGGATGTTCGATATCGTCGCTGAAACGTATTCCCGCAGGAGAGGAATGCCACCTGCGGACCATGTGCTGCCGGGCAACGGCGGGGCGACCACTCGCTCGCAAGATCCGGCCCATCCCGAAGCCAAAGTGGATCCTGAGGGTGTGGCCTACGGCGGGGGTCGCGCGGACATCCGCATGGCTTTAGGGGGCGACGGTGAACTCTACGTGTTGAGCAAATCCGACGGCATGATCCGAAAATTGACTGCTGTCGTCACTCCGCCTCCGACTTCGAGGCGCGGGGCGCCTTCGAAGGAGACTGCGTCGCGCTAACAACTTCGCAGTGCGTAGTGAATGAAGCAGCCTCGTTAATGCAATCTTTGAACCACCTGGCTGCGAGTAAGAAGGTTTGCGCCCTTAGGATTGGGCTGCTGTCTTTCGCTTTTCCCTTACGGTCAAGCCTTCCGCAGTTGTTACCGGTTCATGCAGCTTGACATCGAAGCGGTCCGGGTGCTAAACCGGCACGCGTATTAGCTTATCGTAGGGAGCTTTTTGAGTTGGGTGTTGTGTTTCTTTTTTCTTAGGGGTCATTGAAAAACGATCGGGTGATCGGTTCACAGGTAACCGTCCCAGTAAGGATTCTGACCTTCGGAGGGTGTGCGAATGCTTAGAGTTTTTCCAGGAGAGTGTCGCGTTTTGGCCTTAGTTTCGTTTGCCTTAGCAATAGCCATTTTCTTTGCCAGCCAGGTGCGTGCCCAAGTGGCCGGAGCAACTTTGTCGGGCACGATCAATGATCCTTCCGGTGCAGTCGTTCCCAACGCCCAGGTGTCTGCCAGGAATACGGCAACGGGCGTGACCCGTGTGGCCACCACAGACTCAGCCGGCTTTTATTCGATTCCTAATTTGTTGCCAGGCTCTTATGAGGTCTCCGTCACGGCCACGGGATTCAGCACGGCGATTCAGTCGAATATAGAGCTGGCCGTAGGGGCTCAGCAGCAGCTCAATATAGCGATGAAAATCGGGGAGACCACGCAAAAGGTGCAAGTAACCGAATCGGCGCCGGCTGTGCAGCTCACCTCATCGACACTCAGCGGCGAAGTGGAAGCGCAAACCGTGCGCGAACTGCCCTTGAACGGGCGCGATTGGACCCAGCTTGCCACTCTTCAGCCGGGCGTCGACAAGATCGAGACCCAGATGAGTTACGACACCTCCGCGCGCGGCAACCGTGGCTTCGGAAGCGAGTACACCATCTCGGGCGGTAGGACGACATTTAACAACTACCGCATTGACGGCATCAGCGTCGTGGATTACGCGAATGCCGCCCCCGGGGACGTAATCGGCGTAGTCCTCGGTGTGGATGCAATTCAGGAGTTTTCCGTCTTGACCGGTGGCTTTTCAGCGGAGTATGGACGGGCCGCCGGCGGGGTCGTAAACGCGGTCAGCAAGTCTGGAACGAACTCGTTCCATGGCGATGCTTACGAGTTCTTCAGGAATAGTGCCCTGGACTCGAACGATTTCTTTGACGTTGGGGCCGGCAAGCCGAAACCGCCCTTCCGGCGCAACCAGTTTGGCGGCTCGGCAGGCGGTCCCATCATCAAGGACAAGACTTTCATCTTTGGTGATTATGAGGGGCTGCGCCAGACCAAGGGCATTCCGACTTCGATTACGGTTCCGTCGGACGCGGCGCGCCGCGGGAACCTGGTGTCCGGCCCGGTCATGGTGAACCCTTACTCTGCGGCCTTGCTGGCATTGTATCCGCACGCCACTGCCGGTACGGTGACTGATACAGGCAAATTTATCTTCGCTGGCGTGCAGGATGTGCCGGAGAATTTCGGCACTGTTCGCCTCGATCACAGGATTAGCGACAAGGATAGCTTGTTCGGGACCTATCTGGTTGACGATGCGGATTACACGCAGCCCGACAAAATGAACCTGATCATTACCAACTCGCACACCAGGCGCCAGACCGTCGCGATTGAAGAGACCCACACGTTCGGCACCAGCTTTGTGAATGCCGCACGCATTGGTTATAACCGAGACTACGTAGTCAACCAATTTAGCTCCAAGGCGGTCAATCCGGCGGGCGCCGACTTGAGCTTGGGCAGCACGCTCAACCAGACTGCACCACGGCTGACGATCAGCAGTGACAACCGTTCCGACGAGTTTGGCGGAGTAAACTCGGGCTCTCACTATCTGCACGCCTGGAACTCTTACCAATTCTACGACGATGCGAACTGGATCCATGGAGCCCATTCCATCAAAATTGGCGCCGACGTCGAGCGCGAGCTATACAACCCCACGGCGTTCCAGAACCCAGGGGGTCGCTGGAAGTTCAGCAACCTGACAAATTTCCTAACGGGTGTGCCTAAGTCTTTCGAGGCGGGTTTGCCGAACACGGTCACCCCGAGAGAAATGCGCCAGACCATATTCTCAGCCTACGTTCAGGATGACTGGCGCTTCCGTCCCAACCTGACGCTCAACCTCGGTCTGCGCTACGAAATGGCCACGGTGGTGCATGACGCGCAGGGCAAGTTCGGCAGCCTGGTAAATATTTTCGAGCCGAGTGCCGCTACGATTGCCGACGCGAACCTGCGATGCGGAACTCAGTTCGACGCATCAACTGCGTTTGGAATCACTGCGCAGCCGGGCACCAGTTGCGACAGCGTTGGTGCTTACTACAAGAATCCCACGCTTCGCGACTTTGAGCCTCGCCTGGGGTTCGCCTGGGATCCCTTCCGCAATGGCAAGACTTCGGTCCGCGGTGGCTTCGGTATCTACGATGTGTTGCCGCTGCCCGGTTACTTCCTCCTTCAGCAAAATCAAGCCGCGCCGTTCATGATATTCAAGAGCATTAAAGGCGGAGCCTTGGCGTCGGGCTTGGCGAAATTAGGCGGGTTTGCTGCTGGCGTTGGACAACCCTTGCTCGCAAACTCAACGCAAAGCCGCCTGGCCGCCTCTACGATTGAGACTAATCCTCATCGCAGTTACGTTATGCAGTGGGACTTTAACATCCAGCGCCAGCTAGATCCAACTCTAACGCTAACGCTAGGATATGTTGGTTCCCATGGCGTGCACCTGCTGATGCGTGGCGACGACGGCAACATGACCATTCCCACACTGACTCCTGCGGGTTACCTCTTCCCGTGCGGTTTCGTCGCCAGCACCGATACCTCTTGCACGGCCGGGTTCACGGGAGGCGTTTTTGGAGCCGGGGGCGCGACCAGTGCGCAGATCAACAAGGCTTTAGGAGTTATTCGCTACGTCTACTGGAATACCTCCTCCAACTACAACGGATTCCATGTAAATCTCGAGAAGAGGTTCAGCCACGGCTTCCAGGCTCAGTTCGCCTACACCTATGGTAAGTCGCTCGATGACGACTCGCAGACGATCGCTGGCGATTCCTTCGGTAACGGTCTCAATTCGCCGATGTGGTTCCTGCCGAAGGCGTTCTACGGCCCCTCTGACTATGA
This sequence comes from Acidobacteriota bacterium, assembly GCA_003223325.1. GTDB lineage: Bacteria > Acidobacteriota > Terriglobia > Acidiferrales > UBA7541 > Palsa-189. The sequence continues at coordinate 11,854 of QHYS01000163.1, read as the reverse complement.
CGTTAAGCACGCCATATCGATCAATGGCTTGTGGGTTCTCCCCGCGGCCAAGTCGTTAGGACCGGTTGCGAATATGGCCCTCGGCGGATGGGAACTAGGCGGCATTTTCACCATCAATAGCGGGGTTCCCACCACTCCGATCATTTCGGATGATCCCTTGGGTCTCGGCAATACGGGCGCCGACCAGTTCGGCCTGCCGAATATCGTTCCGGGATGTAACCCTGTTAATTCGAACTGGAAAGCATCCAATCTCACGTACATCAACGCCAACTGTTTCACGCTACCCCAGTCGACTCCGGCGATTGCTTCTCAATGCCAACCATTTGGTTTCGATCCCTCGAAGGGCAACCCGGGCATCGCTGGCACTTGCGCGAATCTCCTGGGTAACGTCAGCCGCAATAGCCTCTACGGGCCGAGACTCGTGAACCTGGACTTCTCAATCCTCAAGAACTTCCCAGTCAAGCGGATCTCGGAAGTGTTCAACATTCAGTTCCGGGCGGAGATGTTCAACATCTTGAACCGGCCCAGCTTCGTGCCGCCCCAGCCGGGCAGCGGGGACGGCAATTCTGTAATTTTTGGCTCTGACGGATCGCCAAGCGGAGGCAGCGTAGGTCAGCTGCAGGAGTACGCAACGTCGACACCGTCGAGAGAAATTCAGTTTGCCTTAAAGTTCGTCTGGTAACGTAAAGCGCTGCCCAAAATGGCTTGCGCCCTTCGCCCGAGGGCCCACGGGCAGAAGATCCCGCGGAGGCCAATGCTTGAGTCGGCCACATTTGATAGACTCCACTCGACTGGAGGGAAAACGTAGCGCAGTCGATTCAGGAATCGTTCCCGGTGCGAAATGAAGTGCGAAAAAAAAATAGGAGGTCTGCTATGCAATCGAGGTCAGGCTTTAGAATTGCGCTCGGACTGTTGGGAGTTCTTTTCACTGCGACGCTCCTGTGGTCGCAGGCGCAGGCTCCGGAAACTACGGCTGTACGCGCCGGCCGATTGTTCGATCCTAAATCGGGTCAGATCCTGAACAACGAAGTGGTTCTCATCCAGGGGGAGAAAATTACGCAGGTTGGCCCATCGGCGAGTGTGACCGTCCCGTCCGGCGCCAGGGTGATTGACCTGAGCCGCGCGACTGTACTGCCAGGATTGATCGATGGCCACGTCCACCTAACCGACGCCGTCGGAAATATGCAACACCAGATGATGGTGGCATTTCATTGGGCGACGGCGAGTCTGAATGCCGGATTCACAACGTTGGTCGTGCAGGGGTCGCATGGCGGGGGTTTCGCCGACGTGGAGTTGAAGCGAGCGATCGAGAGCAGCCTAGTCAGCGGTCCACGTCTTTTGCCGGCTGGCCCGCTTTTGGATCCCACTATGGCGGGGAATAATTATTACCCGCTTGAGTTCAAGCCCTTGGAACAAGACTTCGTCGCGAATGGAGCAGGCGCTCTGCGCGCAGGCGTGCGCGAGCTGGCCCATTACGGCGCGGATCACGTAAAGATCACTACGACGGGACGCTTTTACTTCAAGCCGAACGGAGAAATGGTGAACGTGCCCACGCTCACGCTCGACGAGATGAAGGCGGTGGTGGACGAAGCGCACCGGCAAGGAATGTTCGTGGCCACGCACACGTACGGTGGCGAGGGCTTGAGAGTCACGATTGAAGCTGGCGCGGACGACATCCAGCATGGCACTGCTGCGACCGATGATGACATCAAGATGTTGGTACAAAAACACCTGCCCATCACAACCACAATTCTGGATCACCGCCAGGATGAACCTGAAGATCTGAAACAGTGGGCGCCGTACAGCCGCTGGAGACTCGTGGAGCAGACCTGGAAGAAAATGCTGGCAGCGGGCGTTACGCTCGGTTGGGGAAGCGGCGCCGCTCCGCCGCCCGGCAGAGTTTACAACACGGCCTGCAACTGCTCGCACGGTGTACAGGGGGAGATGTTCCCGATCTTCGTCCGCTGGGGCGCCACTCCTCTATACACACTGCGCATGGCAACCACAGTCAATGCTGAGATCATTCACAAGGAAGACACCCTCGGCACGATTGAAAAGGGCAAGTTCGCCGATCTCATCGCAGTTTCCGGAGACCCGCTGCAGGATATCACGGAGATGCAGCGCGTCAAATTTGTGATGAAGGGCGGCGTGGTGGTGCGGGACGATTTCGCCGCACAGAATGGCGGGGCGCTCCGTAGCGAAAAGTAAGTCATATCTAACTCGACGAGCGAGAGTGCGCGCTCCGAAAAGGTTTCCGCAGGAACGGCTGATCTCAGGGACTTCGCCGTCAACGCCGCTAGAACCTCACGGTAATGGGTTGCGTTGACTCGGCCTGTCACTTTTATCGTTATCGTCTTTTTCCTCGGTGCGGCTCGCCTCGCCATGCTTCTGCCACGGCTCTATACTCCCGCTCAAGGTCGTGTGACACGCGAATCTCGCCCTCACGCACAAACCGCTCATGGTTCTCCTCGAGCTCGGCCGGAACATACAGGTAATTGGCGGTAAGCCCGAACGAAGCCTGCAAACCATACGGGCGCAGGTTTCCAAACGCGTGGATGCGCGCTAGACGTGCGCCATTGGAGAGGTGAAAAGTCGCCACGGGATCGTAGAGCCTTCCGTTCTGATGCACTTGTGTGAGATAGGCGAGTGCTATGCGCTCGAGGGGTTTCGCAAGGGCGTCTCGATTAACTACAGGCTGCTTGAGCATGGCAAACAAAGCCTCGACGGAGTCACGCTTTGCGCTCCCGGCGGCCAACGTTTGGGAATAATCGGCAAGCAGGCGCGAGAGCCGTTCGCTGGTGAAGCCATGTTCATCCGCTTGATTCTGCAATGCTCGTGATAGGTTAGGAAGCGGCGAGAGCGTGCCATAGGTTTTAATATTTGAGAATTCTGCGGCGAGATCGGTCACGACCTGTTTGATCAGAAAATTCCCGAAGGCAATGCCTCGCAGGCCCCTCAAGCAATTACTTATGGAATAAAATATCGCGGTATCTGCATGTTCCGGCGGGAGCACAGGCTCCAAGATATCCAATAGGGGTGCTAGATCGCCGGTCAGCCCCTTCGTCAATGCGACTTCCACAAAGATGATCGGCTCGTCGATCAGCGCCGGATGGAAGAACGCGAAACATCTCCGATCTGCTTCGAGGCGCCGGCGCAAATCCGGCCATCCGTTGATCTCATGCACCGATTCGTAAGCCATGAGCTTTTCGAGCGTCAAAGCCGAGGTATGCCAAGTGATACGCTCCATGCGTAAGAACCCGCGATTAAACCACGACCTGAAAAGATGCTTCAGATCGGCATCGAGCGGCTGGAGATCGGTGCCATCGGTCGCTAATTCAAGCAGGTGTCCTCGCATAGCTACTAAAGTTTCAGTTCCGTGGGCCGCTGTGTTGATGCGGCGCAGCAACTCCTGCCGTGGCGGCTCCACAGCGGCGGAAAGCGCCGCGAAATTGGCCGCGTCGGGCATTCGTTTGTAGGCTGCTGCCGCGTTAAGAACCGCAGTTTCGTCTGGCCCAAATTTTCGGCAAAGCATCTCAAAAAAGTTGCGCCGCTCAGCTGAGGCCATCACGTTGTAGGCCTTAATGATTTCCTGGGCCAGCACGGTCTGCGAAGCTTCGCCCCGTTCCGAAAGCAGATGATGACAGAGAAAATCCATATCTGTGCCGCGCCGGTCACGCAGCAGGCGGAGGAGATTGCTCAGGAAGCCAGGCATCTTCGTGGAATTATAAATGAACTGCTGGCTCCGGGAGTATGTCAAGAACCTTGCATCGGGTGGAGCAATGATAGAGAGCACTGAGATCGATGAGATAGAGATCTGTTGTGCCACCCCCTCTATCTTTGCGGTGACTGCGGCGACTTATTTATAAGACCAACGGAGTTATGTGAGTACCGGACTTGGCACAGGAGAGCAAAGCTGGAACCGCCTTTCCTAATATACGCAAAGCTTTTCCCTAAAGGCAGTTCCTTGTTGCGAATTCGCAGAGCCATATCGTTGAGAATTTGCAGCTCATTGATGACGCAAAGCTTAAGATATCTTGGGGCATCTAACGCAGTCCCCCGCGCGCGACACCACGGCGCTCAAGTTTGGTGTTCCATGTGCTTTGTATCCTGCGGGGCGAGTTTGATTTGGTTGCTTCGTGGGGAGTTGACCGAGGTGGCGCTGGCAGGTACACAGAGAGTTCCGCTTACCCTCCGGATGGAAGGCCTCCCGCCGGAGGAAGCGATATTTGGCCGCTCGGCAGTCATGCAAGAGTTGCGTCAAAAAGTCCAAAAATTTGCCGCCGCGAGTGTGCCGGTCCTGATTCAGGGCCAAAGTGGTACGGGCAAGGGAGTCTTGGCACGTTATATCCATTCGCGGTCAAGTGTTGCCGCCGGTCCGTTTGTTAGTGTCAACTGTGCGGCTATTCCCGGCACTCTATTGGAGAGTGAACTCTTCGGCTATGAAAAGGGGGCCTTTACGGGTGCCTACGCAAGCAAGCCGGGCCGTGTCGAGATGGCCCACACGGGTACTCTGTTCCTGGATGGCATCGACGAAATTGATCTGCCGCTTCAGGCGAAGTTGCTTCAACTCCTGCAGGATGCGCAATTCTCCCGGATCGGCGGCGGGGAAGACATTACTGTGCAGATCCGCGTGATTTGTGCCACGAGCCGTCCCTTGGAGCATGAGATTGCTGTCGGCAGGTTTCGTGCAGATCTCTACTACCGGATCAATGTGGCGACGATGGAGCTGCCGGCCCTTCGTTTGCGCATCGAGGACGTTCCGCAACTTGCCATGTACTTCTACGAGCGGCTCCGCAAGCGGCACAAGAGTTCGGCCGGTCCCATCTCGCCCGTCCTGCTGAGGCTCTTTGAGCAACACACTTGGCCCGGAAATATTCGTGAGCTCGAAAACCTAATGGAGCGGTACGTGATCTTGGGGTCGGACGAAACGATTGCCGTGGTACTGGCGAATTGGGAACGCGTCCCGTTCGCACCCCAACTCCCCACCAATGGTCCCATCTATTTGAAAAATGTGACACGCAAAGCTGTGCGGGAGCTTGAGAGCAGAATTATCCTCAGCGCTTTGCAAGCAAATCGTTGGAATCGTAAACAAGCCGCGCGCGACCTGCGCATCAGCTACCGGGCCCTGCTCTACAAGATCCGCCAGGCAGGACTCCCAGCCAAACGTTCTTCAGACACCGCCCACGAGCCTACTAACGTGCCTATAGCCTCGGACTGAAGTAACTTCCGTCACAGGGCCGTGTCTTAAACTCTCTCCCCCTTCTCTTATCCTGAGGACGACGCAGAGAAGACTCAGCTTCCTTCGAGGATTTTTGGTCACTTAGGAGGGCACAACGTCACGCAACGAGGAATCCCGGTTCTCATAGTATTTTGCGTAGTAGGAGCGGTATTCGCCTCCGCGCACATCAGCCAACCAAGCGGTATGGTTTGCGTACCACTCGATCGTCTGACGCAAACCGTTCTCCAGCAAAATCATTGGCTTCCAGCTAAGTTCGACACGCATTTTTTCACAACGCAGCGCATAACGCCGATCGTGCCCGGGGCGGTCTTTCACGTAGCTGAGCAGGGATTCCGGTCTGTTCATCAGATTAAGCAGACGTCGCGCGATGGTTAAATTCTCTTCGATATCTAGGCCGCCTATGTTGTACACCTCACCGGCCCGCCCCTTTTCGAGTACACGCAGAATTCCCCGGCAATTATCTTCTACGTGCAACCAATCGCGTTGCTGTTTTCCGTCGCCGTAAATGGGCAGTGGTTTGTGCTCGAGCGCATTCGTAATCATCAGGGGAAGGAATTTCTCCGGAAACTGGTACGGGCCGTAGTTATTTGAGGAGCGGGTGATCACCGCCGGCAGCGCGTAGGTCCGCACGTAAGAAAGAACCAGGAGATCCGCGCCGGCTTTCGAAGCTGAATATGGGCTGCTGGGTTGCAAAGGTGAACTTTCATCCGCGAAGTCGCCGGGCGTCAGGTCGCCGTAAACTTCGTCCGTCGAAATATGCAGGAAACGCTCGACGCGCAAGGCACGCGCCACTTCGAGCAGGGTGAATGTTCCCTTGATATTCGTGTCAATCACGGGCGCGGGTTCATAGATACTGCGGTCCACGTGCGATTCCGCAGCGAAGTGTATTACCGCATCGCATCCGCGCATGGCCGCCTCGACGGTGGCGGCATCGCAGATATCGCCCCTGATAAATGTGTAGTTCGGATCCTCAGCAACTTCTGCCAGATTGGCCAAATTCCCTGCATAAGTCAGCTTGTCGTAATTAATGAGCTCGTAATCCTTGCGCTCTGCCAGAACGTGGCGGATGAAATTGGAGCCGATAAATCCCGCCCCGCCCGTAACCAGAATTTTCATCGGAGTACCCGATCGGTTGCGAGTTGCTCCTCACCGGTCCGGGATGGCTTATTGGCTCCCGTTTCCGCCACCAGAGTATTGGCGCGCAGCAGGGAATCGAAAGTGCCGGCATCAGTCCACCAGCCTTCGAGAACTTCGTAGGTGAGCTTTCCCTCTTCTATATAGAAATTGTTGACATCGGTGATCTCTAGTTCCCCACGACCGGAAGGCTTCAAGCGGCGAATCTTCTTGAACACGGTGTCATCGTAAAGATAAATGCCTACCACCGCGTAATTGGACTTCGGGAGCTTTGGCTTTTCCTCGATGCCCACCACATGGTTCCCACGGACCTCCGCCACGCCGAACCGCTGCGCGTCGGTAACTTCCTTCAGGAGAATTTTGGCGCCTTCTTTTTGTTTCGCGAAGTTCGCGACGGCCTGGCAGATATTATTTTCGATAATGTTGTCGCCCAAGATCACGCAAATGGAGTCGCCGTCTGCGAAATGTTCGGCTAGGGCCAAAGCGTCCGCAATGCCACCCTCACCTTCCTGGTACGTGTAATTCAGATGCTTCAAACCAAAATCCCGTCCGTTACCCAGAAGCCGCAAGAAGTCGCCTGCATTCTTGCCGCCAGTGACCAAAAGGATTTCATGGACTCCAGCGTTAACAAGCGTTTGAATGGGGTAATAGACCATGGGCTTGTCGTAGATAGGGAGCAAGTGTTTGTTAGTAACGCGTGTGAGGGGATTCAGCCGGCTGCCCGTACCGCCTGCAAGCACCACGCCTTTCATTTCACTCCATCTCCCGAGCCACACGGATCGGCTCTGACCTACTACTCACCAGTCGAGCGATTTCGCAAAGCGATTTCATTCCAACTCACAAGCTCCCCAAAATGCAGCACTCTTTGACAAGCGAATATAGCTCAATTGCGCATCATTCCAAAACGCTTCGGTGTGCGCGGAATCCGCGCGATCGCGTTACACCTGCCAGTATGACCGATGCGCGGAAATGCAAATGTCAGGGAATGCAGGCTTAATGCGCCTCCTCAATGGCGACAGTTGGGGATTTATACCCGACCCCTTCGCTATTAAGTTGCGCAATCCTCACCAATCCACATCCTTCGCACCGGGTTGGGGCGCGCGGCTTGCCCGCAGGTGACCCTCGCGGCCCGAAAAAGGACGCGTCTAGCCTTCGGATTTCTGGGGGGATTTTTGCGGCACGGCCAAGGTCAGTGCGTCTGAAACGATTTGGAAATCGGCCGGGAGGCGCCCTGCCGGTTCGCCGTCCGTTTGTACCCAGGCGGGTTCGGCGTCGATCGGCTCGCAACGGATCTTCGTTGCCCTCAAAAAACGGATCGTGCGAGCGCGCCGGAGTCCTCCCGCCAGGAGGAGTGGTACATAACAAAAATATTTCAAGCGGCTGCCGGTCGTGCACAGCAGCACTTCGAAGTCATTTCCGTAAAGATCGGCGTGGGTAGTGATTCGAAGGGGACCGGCGTAATGCTTCGTGCGGCCCGCGATGATGAGCGTGGCTTCCGAGGTTCCATTCTCGAGCCGTACGCGGAATCGAGGGAAGCGGTACACACCCAACTGCCGGAATCCTTCTAGCCAAAACGCCATTGTGCCGATACGGTCTTTGAGCTTCTGATCGACACCACGGACCACCGCTCCATCGGGCCCGGCGCCTGCAAGCGACAGAAAATAGCGGCCGACTTCATCCCATTCCGCTGCCCTCACGTGACCCAGGGCAATGCGCCGCAGCCGGCTGCCGGCGATCAGCGAGGCTGCCCGCTCGATATTCCAAGGGAGACCTAATTCCTTGGCGAATACGTTCGCGGTGCCTGCCGGCAGCAAAGCCAGGGGAATCACGCTTCCCGCCAGCCCATTCACCACTTCGTTCAGGGTGCCGTCGCCGCCGCATACAATCACCATCTGTCGGCGCTGGCGAACGGCCCGGCGCGCCAGCTCCGGCCCAGAACCCGGCCCATCGGTGGGCGCCAATTCCGAATCGATTCCTTGGTGCGCCAGCACCTTGCGTGCGCGTTCGAGCGCGGCCAAACCACGGCCGCGCGCGCGCCCGGCCGTGGGATTGAAAATTAACAGCGCATCGCGAATTGGATCTGGCATGCGGTCACGAATCTCCGCTGAGACCTTGAGGCACGGCGGCAGCCCCTTTTTTAGATTCCCGCAGAATCCGAGAGAGCACATCCGGGATTTCAAACAAAGCGCGATTGCGCATCTTTCTGGCGTTGCACCGAAACTTCGCAAACGTCTCTTTTTCGAGCAGCTGTGCGACCGTGCCAGCCACTGCCTTGAAATTCGATACCACTAGCCCGACTTGTTTCTCGCGTACCCAGCGCGTTATACCGCTCCTGGGGTAAAGTCCACGCATTCCTCTCTACGATCACTGGTCTACGATCACTGGCAGGCCCACCGCTAGCGCTTCGGCAATGCTCCCGGGCCCCGGTTTGCCGATGAAAAAATCGGCAAGCCGCATGTAGTAAGGGACGTTGCTAGTGAACCCTTCGATCAGACGCGGTATCCCCCGCGCTTGTGCGCGCAACTCGGCGGGCAGGCGCCCATTCTTCCCGCAAATCAAGATCAACTGAATCGGCAGCCCGGATTCACTCAGGCGCCGATCGATCTCCAGCATCTTCTTGCGCGCTCCCTGACCCCCGAAAAGCACCAATCCCGTCGTGCGCGCAGCTTCCAGACCCAGCTTAATCCGCTCCGCTCCACGATCGATGGGGCTACAGCTATAGAAGCGCGGATTCAGGATCATTCCCGAAGTTTGAAAGATGCGCTCGTTTGCATGGCCCAATTCGCGCGCTTGTTCGACTGCACGCCGAGAGCCGCAGATCAGAAATTGCTCCTGCCTTTCGATCCAGAAATGCGGGGGGTAATCTGCGAAATCTGTCAGAATGGTCACCAACGGCCTGCCGGGGCAGGCCTCGCGCAGGCTCTCGCAGAGCGCGCGGTTGAAGTACGGAACGAGCGACGCGACCAGATCGGGTTTCCACTGGAGCCAATACCTGTCTAGTAATCGCACTGTTTTTCTGTGGTAGAGTCGAATGATGCCCTGCAGGATACGCAGCAATTGCGTGCTGCCAAGCGTCCAGCCGTTTTGCAGCATGCGGTTATAAGCGTCCTGGATTCGCAGTCCGGTAACCCTGCGAACGATGTCGAACTCATCAAGGACCTGAAGATTTACGAGGTGTACTTCCCAGGGCAGGGTGTTCGAGGGCCACCGCCGCATTCCGATGGCCTCCGCCCGCGTCAAAGTAAACAAGGGCGATGCGCCTCATCGGCTGCCAATTGTCGCACGGCCGTCCGGAGGATTGGACTTGCTCGTACAGTAGGATTTACGCAAATAGATATTATCCAATCGGTGTATTTAATTGCACTTTATTAGGGCATTCTCACGCCTGTAACATTCGCATTCTATTGTGTTATGCGATGAAATGCGACCTGCATATTCATACCATTCACTCGGGGATGTGCACCGTCCCGGTGCTGAAGCGCATTTGCCGCGAATCCTACAACGATCCGCGGGAAGTCTACTCCGTGCTCAAGAGAAAAGGCATGGATCTGGTGACACTCACCGACCATGATTCCATCGGCGGGGCCGAGTCTTTACGCCGTTACACGGATTTCTTCCTCAGCGAAGAGGTCTCTTGCCGCATGCCCAGCGGCACCACAGTGCACATCGGTGTGTTCGATCTCACCGAACGCCAGCACATCGAAATCCAGCGCCGCCGTGACGACTTCGTATGCCTGCTGGCTTATCTGACCGAGCGGCGTCTGCTGTTCAGCGTAAACCACATCTTCTCGAGCCTCACGGGGCGGCGTGCATTGGACGATTTCGCCTGGGTTGAAGGGTATGTTCCTGCCCTCGAAACCCACAGCGGGCAAATGCCCGCCTTTCATAACCGGCAAGCCGCACAAGTCGCCCGCCGCCTGGGGAAAGCGGTTTGGGCGGAAGCGACTCTCATGTCCTGCCTTCTCTCGGCGCGGTTTACACTGAGGTTCCCGGCGCGCGCAACAAAGAGGACTTCCTCGCCGGACTCATGGCCAACCTCGCACGCACTTCCGGCACGAGCGGTGGTTATTTTCGAATTACCCGCGACGTTCTCTGTATCACCGCGAAAATGTTTCAAGAGCGCCCCTGGACCCTGCTCTTCAGCCCACTCGCCCTGCTCGTGCCGGTGGTTACCCTGGTCACTTTCCTCGATGAGGCGCTATTCGCCCGCCGCTGGAGTGCCCGCGTCAATGCTTCGCCAGGACGGTGCGCCGAGTCGATGGAACCGCGTGTCAGCCCGCCCGCGGAGGTTTGCGCATGGCCGTAGCCAGGGCCGTGTTGGGTTACATCGAGCAGCGCGATCTGCGTTTGATGCGCCGCCTGCACCGCTGGCGCGCGCCCCGAAGCATAAGAATCTTCATACTGCTAATGAGCCGTCTGGGCAATGGCTGGCTCTGGTATTCGCTCGGTATGTTCATACTCATCTGCGGCGGACAAAACCGCTACCGTGCTTTCTTTGCCGGCGCCCTCTCTGCGCTCGTCGCCATCCTGATCTTTCAACGTGTGAAGCCGTTCAGCCGACGCCGTCGGCCTTGTGAGATCGAGCCGCACTGCTGGGCCGTCATTTCGCCGCCAGACCGTTTCCTTTCCCTCCGGTCACGCCATGACTTCTTTCGCCATCGCACTGGCGGTAGGCAGCTTTTATCCTCAATGCCAGCCTTGCCTGCTGGCGGTGGCAGCTTTGGTCGCAGTGTCTCGCATTATCGTAGGCATGCATTTCCTTACCGATATAGTTGTCGGTGCCCTCATGGGCTCCCTCATTGGATATCTCTCGGTCTTTTTCTCTAATCTTACTCAAGTAGTTTCCCCTCTGGCCGTGCGTTTTTAGCCACAGGAGTCTCAACTCATTGATAGATCGAGCAGATAACTTCGCCGTCAGCTGATCGTTGTATGCCCCAGCTCACTCGATATATCCTCTAGACAGGCTTCGATCAGGATTGTATTATCGCGACCCCTTGAGCTCCAATTCTTGTCGGGAGGGTCGCATGACCCAGAAGCCAATAAACGAAAATGCTCGCGTTGTTTGTCTTTTCTGTGGCACCCGCACTTTTGTTCCTGCCTTCCCGGCCCGCGAGATCATCAACCAGCCGGATTCCGGCCCGGGTATAACCATCGTTCGCTGCCACCTTTGCCGCAAGGAGGCCCCTTATGCGGCGAGCGAGATCTTTCTAGCCCAAGAAGTCCCGTTATCCGACAGCAACTCTCGGTCTCGCGCCGCCGGTCTCTAGCTAGTTTCTGTCGCAAAACACCCGAATTCGTGAAAATCCAGCCAAACCGCCACGATTTGAAGGGATTTTCAGCAGTCCGGGGCGCTCAGATAGTGTGAGCCATCGTTGAGTTTTGAATCGTGTGGAAGGCGCTACAGGGAAGGAGAAACACGTCGGCCACCGGGGGTGAGAGAGAAGAAAATTCGGAAGATACCGTTACGCTGCTTTTCGTTTG
>QHYS01000015.1 GCA_003223325.1 Acidobacteriota bacterium | reverse complement strand
GAGCGGACAAGTGCGTCCCTCATAGAAACTGCTCGACACGTCATAGAGCACCAAGCCGCCCTCACGCAAATGACGAGCCGCGAGTTTCTTCTCGATGCGCCCCTGGCGGTCCAAAAGCCAGTCCATGGCTTCGTACAGATCATCTTCGGTGGCCTCGCCCACTCCCAATTCCTCGGCCAGCGTGGTGCTGTGCCAGGCGCGCGTGGTCGCTAGTTTCGAGCAGGGATCGATCAAGCGCTGAACGATCATGGCCACGACCAAGTCTCGTTCGCGGCAACGCTCCGCCGAAATCAGGCGATCCAGCTTGAGCCGGCCGATCATTTCCAGGACGGCTTGGACATGGCCGTGAGGAAGGGATTTTTGCGTGGTGAACAGATCGTGTGGCGAGACCAGAGGTTCGTCGCGCAGTACGCGGCGAAAGGTTTCGATTCTTTCTGGGGGCCAATCGGAGAGATTGGCCACGGTGCGCTTGCGGGTTTTCTTGCCTTCGCGCCAGGCCTCGCGGAGCAGGACGGCGGGCGGGGAGTTGCGGTTGGGGACGACGTCAATGTACATGGGTTCACTAAATCACACTAATCTCCATCATGTCAAGATGTATATGGACATATACATGGGTGCACATTGAAAACCGCACAGCGACACAATGCACACATTTCCAAGAGCTTATCCCCGGATTCAGCTTCTCTTATGGCTGGAACTTCGGGCTAAGGAGCCCGGCCTCGTTGAGTTCCATCCAGCGCTTCCGATTCGTCTCCGACCACTTGCTAGCGGGCTGGCGGGGCGTGAACTTTCGGGCGTAGCGGTCATCATCAAGTCGTTTGATGAGGCTGTCGACCCATCCGAAGCATAGCGCCTCACGAACCGAGTCTTCATATGGGAGTGACTCCACTCCCTTATGGCCTTTGTGGAACGTGAGCCAAACACCTGGGCTCGACGCATGGTGCTTTCGCAGCCGCACCCGCCATTGTTGGCGCTTCTGAATATTCAAGGTGATGAGTTCTGCAGTCATGTCGGTCCGTTCCCAGCACTCTGACCCGCTATCCTAATTCCTCTTCAATCGATAGGTCGAGAAATCTTCGGACAGCAATATCCATCGAACGAATGCTTCGATTGCCTGATCGTCCGCTATACTGCAGAAGTACCTAAGCGGGGTATGCCTGTATCCGTTTATTCATATCGGCCCTTTAACGCTGGGAACCTACGGGATCATGGTCGCAATCGGCCTGATCTGTGCGTTCTTTGTTATCCGCGCGGACCTACGCCGGAGGGGGTATGGCGCCGAGGCAGAAAATATTGTCGGCACTACGGGTCTGGCTGGTCTCGTCGGCGCGCGGCTTTACCATCTGCTTGAGTCGCCATCGGAGTTCTTTGCCCATCCATTGCCACTGCTCTTCAGCACCATGGGCTTTGCCTGGTTTGGCGCGGTGATTGGTGGTTTTGTAGCTCTGGTTCTGCTAGCCCGGCATTACCAAATGAAAGTTCTGTTGCTGCTGGATATTGCTTCCCCGGCGGCGGCCATCGGGTACGGCGCTGGGCGCATCGGCTGCTTGATCTCAGGAGACGGGGACTATGGCGTCCCAACATCGCTCCCCTGGGGCATGAGTTTCCCGAATGGCTTGGTGCCCACGACCGAGAGAGTTCACCCCACGCCGATGTATGAATTTCTTGGCGCCATGTTGATTGGCTATATTTTGTGGCGGGTTGGAACGTATGCCATCGGCGGCTTGCGGCCTGCCGGAGAAGTCTTTGCTTTTTACTTGATTCTCACCGGCACCTCGCGCTTCCTGGTGGAATTCATTCGCATCAATCCCCGTTCGTTTTTTGGTTTGACCAACGCGCAAACGGCCAGCATTGCTTCGGTTCTTGCGGGCGTACTCCTATTACTGGCAGTCCGGCGAAGAATTCGTCCGCAAACGGTCATCTAATTTAGCGAGGCCGTGGAATCCGATTTTCGCTGTCGGCTGCACCTGGTGCCGTTCCAGGTTGTTACCACGAATTTCGGCCAGCAAAAACAAGACGCAGGAGCAGTTCACCGCGCCTCCAGTCAACAGCGAGTCAAAAACAAAGTGGATGAGCTGCTGCAGGTCAGTTGGTCGAAATAGTCGGAGCGGCACTAGAGCATCTGGCGCAGCACATAAGGCAGGATTCCGCCGTGGCGGTAATAAGCGAGCTCTTCGGGTGTGTCGGCGCGCGCTATGACCTCGAACGCCTTCGTCTTACCCTGGTCGTCGCGCGCCTGCACGCGAACCTTGGCTCGCGGCGCAAGCTTGCTGATGCCTTCTATCGTGAACGATTCATGCCCGGTAAGCCCGAAGGACTCTGCGGTCTCGCCCACTTTGAATTCCAGCGGCAGCACACCCATGCCGACCAGATTACTGCGGTGAATCCGCTCATAGCTTTCCGCAATCACGGCGCGCACACCCAGCAGAAGCGTGCCCTTGGCTGCCCAGTCGCGTGAAGAGCCCGCGCCGTACTCCTTGCCGGCGAGCACCATAAGCGGCACGCCTTCCTGTCTATAGCGCATGGCCGCATCATAAATCGTCATTTTCTCGCCGCTCGGCTGATGCAAGGTCCAGCCACCCTCGGTTCCGGGGGCGAGTTGATTCCGCAAGCGAATATTCGCAAATGTGCCGCGCATCATCACGTCGTGGTTGCCGCGGCGAGCGCCGTAGGAATTAAATTCCGAGGCTTTGACGCCGTTGGCGATGAGGTATTTGCCCGCCGGACCATCGGCCTGAATTGAGCCCGCGGGCGAGATATGGTCCGTCGTAACGCTATGCCCAAGCACGGCCAGGACACGTGCGTCGCGAATATCTCTAAGTTCAGGCGGGTTCTTGGGCATTTCGTCGAAAAAGGGCGGGCACTTGATGTAAGTCGACTTGGCGTCCCAGGAATAGAGATCGCCCTCCGGCACTTTCAGGCCTTGCCAGCGCTCATCGCCCTCAAAGATTTCGCCGTACTCCTTGCGGTACATATCCGTGCTTACCGCCGTGCGCACGGTATCTTCCACTTCTTTGGCTGTCGGCCAAATATCACGTAGGTAAACGGGCTTGCCGTTAGGGTCGTTGCCCAAAGACTCGCTGGCCATATCGAAATCCATCCGTCCGGCAAGCGCATAAGCCACGACGAGCGGCGGCGAAGCCAAATAATTCGCCCGTACCAATGGATGAATGCGGCCCTCGAAGTTACGGTTGCCGCTGAGCACGGACACTGCCACCAGGCTGTTTTCCTTAATCGCTGAGCCGATGGCTTCGGGAAGCGGGCCGCTATTGCCAATGCACGTGGTGCAGCCGAAGCCCACGAGATGAAAGTTCAATTTTTCGAGGTAGGGAGTCAGACCGGCTGCCTTGAGATAATCGGTCACCACCTTGGAGCCGGGCGCAAGGCTCGTCTTTACCCACGGTTTCGATTCGAGGCCGTGCTCGACCGCCTTTTTCGCCACCAGTCCCGCACCTAGCATCAGTGAAGGATTCGAAGTGTTTGTGCAGCTGGTGATTGCGGCAATCACCACCGAGCCGTTGGAGAGCTCGAAGCGATCGCCATTGTTTTTCACCTCGACGCGCTTGGATGCGGCGCCTTCCATAGCTTTGGCGAAGGAAGTCTTGGCTTGCCGCAGTGGAACTCGATCCTGCGGCCGCTTGGGCCCGGCCAAGGTAGGCTCGACTTTGCCGAGATCGAGTTCCAATCTGTCGGAAAACAGCGGGTCCGGAGTCTGATCGGTGCGGAAGAGGCTCTGCATTTTGGTATAAGCCTCGACCAGCGCCAGGCGCTCAGCGCTTCGTCCCGTAAACCGCAAATAGGCCAGCGTCTCCGCGTCTACGGGGAAAAATCCCATCGTCGCGCCATATTCGGGCGCCATGTTGGCAATGGTGGCGCGATCCGGCAGGGTGAGATTCGAGAGGCCCGTGCCGTAGAACTCGACGAATTGCCCCACCACTCCTTTCTTGCGCAGCATCTCGGTTACGGTGAGCACCAGATCCGTTGCGGTTGCCCCCTCCGGCAAGCGGCCGTGCAGCTTGAACCCGACTACGTCGGGAACCAACATGGAGAGCGGCTGACCAAGCATGGCTGCTTCCGCTTCAATGCCTCCTACGCCCCAGCCGAAGACGCCAAGCCCATTGACCATCGTGGTGTGGGAATCGGTCCCCACCAGCGAATCCGGGTAAGCCGCTCGGCGTCCATCGGGCGCACGGTCGCAGACCACGCGCGCCAGATATTCGAGATTTACCTGATGACAGATCCCTGTGTCCGGCGGCACAACCTTGAAATTTCGAAAGGCGTTCTGACCCCAGCGCAGAAATTGATAGCGCTCCACGTTGCGCTGAAACTCCAGTTGCGCATTGAACGCAAATGCCATGTCGCTGCCAAATTTATCAACCTGCACGGAGTGGTCGATCACCAGTTCAGCGGGAAGCAGGGGATTAATCTTCTTTGGGTCGCCGCCCATTTTGGCGATGGCGTTGCGCATGGCCGCAAGATCGGCGACCGCCGGGACGCCGGTGAAATCCTGCAGCAGCACCCGCGCGGGCATAAAGGCGATCTCCGCGCGCCGCGAGGTGACTGGCTGCCATTCCGCGAGCGCCTCGATGTCTTTGGGCTGAACGAATCGGCCGTCCTCTTGGCGCAGCAGGTTCTCGAGCAATATGCGAGTCGAGAAGGGGAGCTGGCCCAGGTGGCCGATTCCCCTGCGCTCCAACGCTTCGAGGCGATGGACCTCGTAGCCCTGACTAGCTACGGTAAGGGTATCGCGGGCGCCGAAGGAATTTTGTGACGCAGCAGCCATGTTCGGAATCCTCTCTGACCACTGGCCCGACGCGGATCGACCTAATACTGTATGATAACGCAAACGACGGGGTCTGTGTGTGGCCCTAATTTAGCGTGACGCCGAGCAAACGGGTTTTCGGCCGCGCCGGCAAAGATCGTCTAGAATGGTTCTGGCGCTGCGAGCCGCTGCGGGCGAACGGCCATGCGTTTAGGCGAATTCTCTTGAAGATCGTCCTGATCTCGACGTATGAACTTGGCCACCAGCCCTTTGGGCTGGCTTCACCGGCCGCCTGGTTGCGCCGGAGCGGCGCGGAAGTTACCTGTCTTGATTTGTCTCGTCAGCCGTTCGAGGAACATGCAGTGCGTGCCGCCGATGCTGTGGCGTTCTACGTTCCGATGCACACAGCCACCCGGCTCGCCATCCGCCTGATCGAGCCTGTCCGGCGCTTAAACCCCCGGGCTCACCTCTGCTTTTACGGCCTGTACGCGCCGGTGAACGAGGCCTATCTAGGCGAACTTGGCGTCGAGACCATTATAGGCGGCGAGTTCGAGGCAGCATTGGCGGAGACATTCAGCCGTCTTGCCAACCAGCAAAGTCACGGAAATGGATCGGACGCGGTTGCACCGTCCGGGCAGCGCAAGCCAACAATTTCCCTCGAGCGTCTGAGCTTCCTTCCGCCGGATCGCAGCCAGCTTCCGCCTCTTCGGCAGTACGCCCACCTGTTAAGGCCCGAAGGAGGCTTCAAGGTCGCCGGCTATACCGAAGCCAGCCGGGGATGCAAACACCTGTGCCGGCATTGCCCCATCGTTCCTGTCTACAACGGAATTTTCCGCATTGTACAGCGGGAAGTTGTGTTCGAAGATATCCGCCAACAGGTCGATGCGGGCGCCGAACACATCACTTTTGGCGATCCCGACTTCTTCAACGGGCCCGCGCACGCACTCGCAATCGTCGAGGCCATGCACCGCGAATTCCCGCAGCTCACCTATGACGTAACCATTAAGATCGAGCATTTGTTGCGGCACGCCGAATCCTTGCCGAAGCTGCGCGATACGGGCTGTCTTTTTGTGACCAGTGCCGTCGAGTCCGTCGATGATGCCATTCTCGCACGCTTGGCAAAGGGCCACACGCGTGCTGATTTTCTCGCTGTCGTCGCCCTTTTCCGCGAATTGGGTTTGATCTTGCAGCCCACTTTCGTGCCGTTCACGCCGTGGACCTCGCTCTCCGGATATCGAGAACTTCTAGCGCTCGTTGCCGAGCAGGACTTGGTGGAAAATGTGGCGCCCATCCAGCTTGGAATCCGCCTGCTCATTCCCGCAGGCTCGCGCCTACTGGAGCTCGATGACGTTCGCAAGGCAATCGGCAATTTCGATTCCTCCGGCCTGGTCTACCCCTGGGAGCATGGCGACGCTCGGATGGACAAATTGTCGGCACGCGTTCAGGAATTGGCTAGTGCGGGCGACCGGCTGAAGCGCTCGCGCACCGATACGTTCCTGCACATCTGGCGGGCGGGGAACGAGCTCGGAGACAAGGCTGCCTCTGGCCATGTCGTGCCGAAAGCTCCGACGCACGGGATTCCCCATTTCAGCGAACCGTGGTATTGCTGCGCAGAGCCAACCCAGGATCAATTCGTCTCGATTACTTCGGATCTCCGGCCACAGGTGCAATCGGATAGGTTCTTCTGAAGACTTTAGCCGAGGTCAATAATTTCTATAGAGCCTCCATCGCTGCTTCTGCTCGCCAGCAAGCTGGGCTATCAGACACGTAGCTTCGCCGAAGCGGCGCGCCGATTGGGCGTCGCCGTCATCATCGGCAGCGATCGCTGTCACCAACTCGAAGACCCCTGGGCCGACCGAGCAGTCCCGCTTCATTTTGAGGAGCCCCGCAATGCCGCCGCGCGTCTCGCCGAGGCTGTTCAGGGCCACCTTCGTGAGCAGAAGATCGGAGCGATTCTCGCCCTCGGCGATCGGCAGACGGCCACCGCCGCCCATGCCGCCCACCTGCTCAACCTGCCTTACAACTCGCCCGAGTCGGTCGAGAATTGTGCCAGCAAACTGCGTCAGCGCGAGGTTTTGCGGAAGGCGGGACTGCCCATTCCAGATTTCTTTTCCTTCGCATTAGCGGAGCCGCTCGATTCTGTGCTCCGCCGCGTCATCTTCCCGTGCGTCGTAAAGCCCCTGAGGCTTGCCGCAAGCCAGGGCGTGATTCGCGCTAACAATGCGGCCGAATTTCTCGCCGCGGTCGAGCGCGTTGCGCGTCTGCTCTCATCTCCCGAGCTACAAGTTACAAGGGAACCCGATCTCGATCGCTTGCTTGTGGAGGGCTATATTCCGGGAGCCGAATTCGCCCTAGAAGGGATTCTTGAGGGGGGCCAGTTGCGCGTCTTAGCCTTGTTCGATAAGCCCGACCCGCTCGAAGGTCCTTATTTCGAGGAATCGATCTACATCACGCCATCGCGGCTGCCTTCGGGCGAGCAGGAGCAAATCTCTCGATGCGCCGCCAAATCCGTTCGAGCGCTTGGCCTCAGCAAAGGACCCGTGCATGCCGAATTTCGCCTGAATGACCGAGGGCCTTGGGTACTCGAGGTAGCGCCGCGTCCCATCGGCGGCCTTTGTTCAAGGGTGCTTCGTTTTGGCCCGCAGCGAATCTTCTTGGAAGAATTGCTAATCCGTAAAGCCTTGGGCTTGCCCGGTGCCGAGTTCGAGCGGGAGTCAGATGCCGCAGGTGTGATGATGATTCCTGTGCCCCAGGGCGGGGTTCTTGAAAAGGTGGAAGGGTCGCAAGACGGGCTCGCGACTCCCGGTATATGCGAAATTCAAATCACGGCACGGCTGCACGACTTCATCGCGGCTTGGCCGGAAGGCTCGAGCTACTTGGGATTCATTTTCGCACGCGGCAGAACGCCCGATTTCGTAGAGGCTGCGCTGCGCAAAGCGCATGGCGCATTGCGATTTACAATTGCCCCAAAGCTGGCAGTGGCGCACCCTGTCTCGGGCCAGAGGCTCGCGTGAAACAGCAGCTGCTCGCCTTGAGCATGCTGGCCCGCCAGATCTGAGATATTTGTGTCCTCGGCGTCTCACTGACCTCTGGGCAGATTGAAAAGCCGGGCAGGATGCCAAGAGATGAAAGGGCTAAGCCTTCGCTCGCGGCGGAATGTAACCTTCCGGCAGCTTGGCTCCTTCGCCAAAAAAGAACTGCTCCATCTGTTCTTCCATAATTTTTTGTGATTGCGGGTCGAGCGGGTTAAGCCGGTACTCGTTCATGATCATCTTGGAATGTTCGATCCACAGCTTCCAGGCTTCCTTGGAGACGTTTTCGTAGATGCGCTGGCCGAGTTCGCCTTTCCAGGGAGCGCGATCGAGGCCTTCCATTTTTCTCCCGAATTTCACACACGTCACCGTGTGCGCGCCGGGTTGGCCGGGGGCAGTCCCCACCGGCTTCGGCGAACCACAACTCTCATCAGCCATATTCGCCTCCAATTGAAACAACCAACGGCCAAGTTCCTTCTCTAAACATACTGCATTGCGCGACAAATTCCTAGGAGGCGCCGGAATGGCCGGCTGCGAAGTGGCGAGCGTCAGAACTTGCTTTATTCGGTTTATTCTGCGAAATAGAGTTAGTCTCGTTCAGTAGAGCTTTTTAGCAGCCCAGAGGAATCCCATGCTGACCGCGCAGCGCATCGCGCCCGGTTATTTGGCAGATGTCTATCAGAAAGAGTCGAATCGGCTTCAAGCCGGCGAGGCGCTCCAAAAGATGTGGGCCCGGCGGCCCGACCTTTGGAAGGACGACTCCGAACATGCCCGCATCATCGCCAATCGGCTCGGCTGGATTGGCGTGCTCGACCGCATGCGCGCAGAAGCCCCCTCGTTGCAGGATTTGGCCCGCGACGTCAAGGACTCCGGCGTGCGTGACATCGTGTTGTTGGGCATGGGCGGCTCAAGCCTCGCCGCCGAGGTCTTCGCGCTAATATTCCCTGCGCCGTCCGGAAGGCGCTTCTTCGTGCTGGACTCCACGGATCCTACGGCGATCCTGGAAGTGGAGCGCTCGATTGACCTCGCCCATTCCTTGTTTATAGTAGCCAGTAAGTCCGGCAAGACGATCGAGACGCTTTCTCAATTTTTCTATTTTCATCACAGGCTCACCCAGGCGGGTGTTCGCCCGGTGGGCCGGAGTTTCCTGGCCATCACGGATCGCGGCTCCTATCTGGACCGTTTGGCCGACGAATACAACTTCCGCCGGACGTTTCGCAATCCCGGGGACATTGGCGGGCGCTATTCGGCGCTCTCCTACTTCGGTCTGGTGCCGGCGGCGCTTTGGGGGGTGGACGTCTGCGGCGTGCTGGACAGCGCCATCGAAATGCGCTCCGCCTGCGGTCCGGATGGGGAAGCCGAGGCCAATCCGGCGTTGCAATTGGGATCTCTGCTGGGCGCTGCCGCTAGGAGAGGCGCCGACAAGCTCGTCTTGCTGGGCACCCCGAAGTTGATGCCATTGGGGAGTTGGATCGAGCAGCTTGTTGGGGAGAGCACCGGCAAAGAGGAGCGGGGCATTGTCCCTCTAGCGGGAGATGTTGCGCCGCCTCTTGATGTGCTGGCGCGTGGATGTGTTACGGCTGCTTTGCTGCTCGAAGGTGACAATCAAGCAGTATTGGAGCCGATCCTGGGCGCGCTCGAACAACGCGGCGCCTCCTTCCTTGAGATTCGGCTGAAAACCCCCGCGCAATTGGGCGCCGAGTTCTTTAAATGGGAAACAGCTACCGCATTGGCCGGCGCGTCGCTCGCCATTGATCCCTTTGACGAGCCTAACGTTCAAGAAAGCAAAGATAATACCGCCCGAATTCTAGAGGCCTTTGAGAGTTCCGGAGAGATGCCATTCGGCTCTCCACGCCTGGCACAATCGGGAATTGAACTTTATGCCGATGGCGCCGTGCGTGGCTCCATTTCGACGCTGCAACTTACCGCCGCGCTGCGCACTTTTTTTTCTGAGCGCCGTCTTGACGACTACCTCGCGATCTTGGCGTACGTGGCGCGCGATGCTGGCAACGGCGCCGAACTCGATGCCGTCCGCGCAGCCCTCGCCGAGCGCCTCAGCTTGCCGGTGCTGCTCGGTTACGGACCGCGTTACATGCATTCCCTCGGTCAGCTCTTCAAGGGCGGCCCGGCTTCTGGCATGTTCTTGATGATCACTTCGGAGAAGCCCGAGGATCTGCACATTCCCGGCGCGAAATATACGTTTGGCCAGCTGGAGATGGCCCAGGCCTTAGGAGACCTGCAGTCACTGGGAAGACTAGGCAAGCCGGTCTTGCGACTCCACCTCAGTGACGGTGTTCCTGTCGGTTTATCCAGTTTGCGCCGAGCTATCGACCAGGTTTTATCCGCGTCGCGCTCGGCAATTTGAAAAAACGATGCCGATGCTTTCACTGCCGAGAGGGAACCGAGAAATCCTAAACCAAAAGGCTTCCTGAGCCGGCGGGTTCACGATGGGCAATATTTCCGCACTATTTTGGGATATCGGAGGAGTGGTTCTCTCGAATGGATGGGATGAGTCTGCGCGCGCCGAAGCCGCGCGACGCTTTTCTCTCGATTCTGTCGACTTCGAGGGGAGACACCGGCGCGCGGAGGATGAGTTTGAAACCGGGAAGATCAGCCTGGAAACCTACCTGGACCGAACTGCATTTTTTCGCGAGCGCCCTTTCACCACAGATCAGTTCAAGAACTTCATCTTTGCCCAATCGCGCGAGAACAAAGAAACGCGCGTTGTTCTTGACGAGCTGACTGCTACCCGCCGTTATTTCCTGGCTACTCTCAACAACGAATCCGAGGAGCTGAACGGCTACCGCATCCGCAAATTCGATCTGGCCCGGAACTTCGCCGCCTTTTTTACCTCTTGCTATCTGCGAGCTCGTAAGCCCGATGCGCTGATCTACCAACTTACGCTGGGAATCACGCAGCGCCCTCCTGAGGAATGCATCTTTATAGATGACCGCCCCGCGAATCTCGAACCCGCCAAAGCTTTGGGTATGACCACGATACTCTTCCGCTCTGCCGCAGAGTTGCGCGCATCTTTGGCGGAGAGTGGCGTGAGACCGGCATTTGTAGGAGGATGAACTCATGGCATCCATTACACAGGATATTGCCGAGACCGCAGTTCTGGACGCGCGCAGTTCAGTCGCGCTCGCTGATCCCTGCGCGATCGTTATTTTCGGCGCATCGGGGGATCTTACCCATCGGAAGTTGATTCCGGCGCTTTTCGAATTGGCCGCTTGCCGGTCGCTGGCGAGCCGATTTGCCATTATTGGTTTCGCCCGCAGTGAAATGAGCGATGCCGCTTTTCAGGATTCCGCAGCGGAAGCTGTGCGTAAGAATAATGGCGGCTGCCCGATCAATGACAATGATCTTCGAAGTTTTGCGCAGTCCTTTGCTTATGTCGCCGGGGACTACGATCAGCCGGAAGCCTTCGAGAAGCTCTCGCGCCGCCTCAAAGAACTCGACGAAGCGCGTCACCTGGAGGGTAATCGACTGTACTACCTGGCGACGCCGCCTGCTGTCTATCCGAGGGTAATCGCCCAGATTCAGAAAGCACGCCTGGCCCAACCGGCCCAGGAAAACTCCTGGGTCCGCATGGTTGTCGAAAAGCCCTTTGGTCACGACCTCGCTTCGGCCAGAGAGCTCAACCGCACGATTCTCCAAGTTTTCGAGGAAACCCAGGTCTACCGCATCGATCATTTTCTGGGAAAAGATACGGTTCAGAACCTTCTAGCGCTGCGATTTGGGAACGGCATCTTTGAGCCGCTTTGGAATCGCAATTATGTGGATCACGTTCAAATCACCGCCGCGGAGAGCCTCGGTGTGGAGCAGCGGGCCGCTTTTTATGAGACCACGGGTGCCCTACGGGACATGGTTCAGAGCCATCTCCTGCAACTCACTTCGTTGGCCGCCATCGAGCCGCCCTCGAATTTCGATGCTACTTCGGTGCGCAACGAGAAGCTCAAAGTTTTGCAGGCCCTCCGCCCGTACCCGCCCGAGACCGTTGCGACGAGTATAGTTGCAGGGCAATATGCTCAGGGCCAGATCGACGGTCAGGACGTTGCCGGATACCGCCAAGAGCCTGCGGTGAAGGCGGATTCCACGACGGAAACTTTCGTCGCCGCCAAAGTCCTCATCGATAACTGGCGCTGGGCCGACGTGCCTTTTTACATTCGTACCGGCAAGCGCATGCGCCGCCGCGTCACCGAAGTTGCCATCAATTTCCGGCGCGCCCCTCATTTGCTATTTCGCGGCCAGGGCATCGATACCAATACCATGGTTCTGAATATCCAGCCTGAGGAAGGTATCTCCATCGGTTTTCACGCCAAGTTACCGGGGCAGCAAATGCGCCTCGCGCACGTGGCCATGGATTTCAGTTATCTCGCGGCCTTTGGCGCCAGCGAACGCAGCGCTTATGCTACGCTTCTAAATGACTGCATGCGTGGAGACGCCACTCTCTTCGATCGCGCCGATGGAGTCGAGGCTGCCTGGGCTTTCGTGCAGCCTATATTCGATGCCTGGGAACGCCAGGGGCGCTCGGTGCCTGCTTATCCTGCAGGGAGTTGGGGCCCGCGTGAAGCGGACGAGCTGTTGACTGGCGATGGGCGGCACTGGCGCAAACCCTGATATGCTCCCGCGCGAAGTTCTCTCCGGCGTATACGCTTGCTCCGATGCGGCCGAATTGGCTCGCGTGGTGGCGCGCCGCTTTGTTGATTGGGCTTGGCAGAGCATTGCCAAGGATGGCAATTTCAGTGTTGCCTTATCGGGCGGTTCAACGCCTAGGGATCTCTATCGCCTTCTGGCTACACCGGAGTTTCGTGCGCAAGTAGATTGGCCTCGCCTGCATCTTTTCTGGGGAGACGAACGCGCCGTGCCTCCGGAGAGTCCCGAGAGCAACTACGGTACGGCTCGCCGCGAGCTTCTGCTGCGCGTGCCCATACCTCCTTCCAACGTTCACCGCATGGAAGCGGAAGAACCCAATATCGGCCGCGCCGCTCACAATTACGAGGCGACGCTGCGTCAATTTCTGCCGCTCGACGACCGGGGCTTTCCGCGTTTTCATTTGATTTTTCTGGGCCTGGGGCCGGATGGGCATACCGCCTCTCTTTTCCCCGGCTCTAAACTCTTGCGCGAGACCTCTCGTTGGGTCAGCACTCCCCTGGTTCCGAAACTGGGCGCCCGGCGCATGACGCTCACGCTCCCGGTCCTCGAAGCCGCACGTCGCGTGGTTTTCCTGGTTGCCGGAGCCGAAAAGGCTTCCATCCTGCGTGAGGTTCTTTGCGAGCGTGGTGATCCGCCTCTGCCGGCGCAGATGGTCAAGCCGCGCGAGGGAGAGCGGCTCTTTTTCGTGGATGAAGCCGCGGCAGCAAAAATTTCCGCCTCGCGGTCGCAGCCGATTCGGGAAGGGAAGTCATGATTCTGGCGGGTGACATTGGCGGGACAAAATCGAACCTCGCCCTGATGGAGAAAAAGGGCGATCGTCTCCGGGTGGTGTTCCTCCACCGTTATCCCAGTCACGAATATACGCGTTTCGAGGACATCATTGAGGATTTCCTCGCCCGCGGGCGAGACTTCCTCTCCGCGTCAGCTCCGGGAAGAATTCAGGGGGCTGGCTTCGGGGTCGCCGGACCGGTGCTTGGCAGGGGAGTTCGTATTACCAATCTGGCTTGGGGAATCGACGCCGACGTGCTGGAACGCCAGCTCGGCACTCGGCATATTGTGCTGCTTAACGACTTGGAGGCCACCGGCTATTCCCTGGCGTGCCTGGCCCGCGAAGACCTTTGCACTCTCAATGAAGGTTTGCTGGCGCCGCAAGGCGCCCAGGCCCTGATCGCTGCTGGTACCGGTTTGGGAGAAGCCATCCTGAGGTGGACTGGCAACCGCTACGTTGTCGCCCCTAGCGAAGGAGGGCATACCGATTTCGCTCCGAGAACCGAACAGGAGATCGAACTGCTTCGCTACTTGAAAACGATGTACAGGTTCGTCAGCTTCGAACTGATCGTTTCTGGGCGCGGCTTCCTTACGCTGCATCAATTTCTGAATAAAAGCGTCCGCCATCCCAGCTTCGATGAGCCCGGAGCAGACCCCGCGCCGGAAATCACGCGCTTGGGCCTGGAGGGTTCTTGTCCTGTGTGCGGCGAAACGCTGGATCTCTTCGTGACGCTATATGGTGCCGAAGCCGGCAACTTGGCGCTCAAGGCGCTTGCACGCGGCGGCGTCTTCGTCGCAGGTGGCATTGCGCCCAAGATTTTGCCCAAGATGCAAAACGGCAAATTCTTGAGCGCCTTTTGCGAAAAGGAAAAATTCCAAGAGCTACTTTCGCATATCCCGATTCACATTGTGCTCAATGAGGAAGCTCCGCTTCTTGGCGCCGCTGCGGAAGCCGCGGCACTTGAACTGGTCGCCGCCAATGCCGGAGCGCGCTAAGGCCGCCGGGCGGTAATTCATTCGAGAAAGCAAACTTTGGTGCTATTCTGAGCGGGTCCTCTTTGCTGTAGTATGATGCTGACTCTCGCGGTCTTTGCATCGATCTCTATCTCCACGGACGATACCAAGTGCCTGTGAACTGCTCCGCCGAAGGGTGTCTCGAAGCCGCTGTCGCCTCGCTCGATGAATGCCAGGTGTGCCGTACGCACTTCGTGACGGGGGCCTACCGGCATCTGGAGTCCGTTGCGGAGCAGATCCAGGAACCGAGTTTCTACAGTCAGCACGGAGAACTGGCAACCCGCTTTCTGGAACAATGCATGCGCGAGGTGACCAACATCGCCTGCGCCGCCGAACCTCCCGATAATTTAGAGAGAGCGCGGCTTTTGGATATTCTCCTATGGGCTTCGGAACTTTATGGGCGCTTGCGGCGCGGCCCTCGCGTGCGCGCCAGCATCCCGATTTTGGTTCGCTCCGAAGATGAGCAAAAGCCTTGGGAAGAGAAGGCCGACACCGTCGTCCTGAGCGTGCACGGCTTTTGCTTCTTTTGCCGCCATGAATTGCACAGTGGCGACATTCTCACCTGCATTCGTCTCGATAATGGCCACCGGGCGGATGCGCGCGTCGCCTGGACTCGCTCCAAAGATTCCGGCGAAACCGAAGCGGGCCTGGAGTTCATCACCGACGAGGATTTTTGGGGAGCGGAAGTAAGCGTTGCGGCGCCGGTCTTTCCTGCCAGGGATCGCTGAAGCCGTGAATGCAAACGCGATCTCGGTCGTAGCAAGCGGAAGACAACTGGTTTAAATTTCCATCACCTCATTTCAGGAGATGTTTGCTTGGATTTCAGTCGCAAGCTGATGGTCCCGCCGGATAAACAAATCAAGCTCGCGAAATTTGATCCTGCCGATACGCTGGGCTACCAGAATGACAAGAAAATCGAGGCCAAACTCAACAAAACTATCAAGCGTCTCGACCAGTTACAGGATCTGCTTTACGCCGAAAAGAAACGCGCCCTCCTGATTGTCCTGCAGGGCATGGATGCGGCCGGCAAGGATGGAACCATTCGCCATGTGATGTCGGGCGTCAGCCCGCAGGGATGTTCCGTAAAATCATTCAAAGTGCCGAATAGCCAAGAGTTGGCCCACGATTTCTTGTGGCGCATTCACAAGGCAATTCCTGAAAGAGGCATGATCGGTATTTTCAACCGTTCGCACTACGAAGATGTTCTGGTGGTTCGCGTGCATAAGCTCGTTCCCAAAGAGGTTTGGAAGGCCCGGTACGACGAAATCAATCGCTTTGAGAGAAATCTCGAGGAAAATGACGTCAAGATCCTGAAATTCTTCTTGCATATCAGCAGGGAAGAGCAGGAAAAGCGTTTTCAGGAAAGGCTCCACGATCCCCGTAAGAAATGGAAATTTTCCAAGTCGGACGCTGCGGAGCGAAAGCTCTGGGACGATTACGGCACGGCTTATGAAGCCGTGCTTTCCCGCTGCAGCACCGAATATGCACCCTGGTTTATTATCCCTTCCGACCACAAATGGTTGCGCAATCTCGCCATTTCCCGGATCATCGCGGAGACCCTCGAAGAATTCGATATGCACTACCCCAAATCCCCCGAGTCATCATGAGCTTGGCCTCCGCCGGGCTCGGTGGGCTGCGCTCATCGGATGCGCCCCTTGGATGCTTGACCGCTGACTCCCTCGCCAGTTACAGTCAATTTCGGATCCATGAAAGCAGCCAGTTATGGGCGTGCACCGGCCGGAACCCAGCCGAATTACCTTTACCCTCAGTACGTCTCCACCTGTAAGCGTTCTCCGAAACAGCCGCTCATTCTGCTGCCGCACACTCTATCCGAGCTCACCGGCCCGGTTTTTGGCCATAGCGAGATCGGCGAAAACGATAATGACCTCACTCATCAGCACAGCGGCGAGG
This sequence comes from Acidobacteriota bacterium, assembly GCA_003223325.1. GTDB lineage: Bacteria > Acidobacteriota > Terriglobia > Acidiferrales > UBA7541 > Palsa-189. Next base: position 72,947 of record QHYS01000015.1, on the reverse strand, counting down.
CCCAGGGAGAACGCATCATCGTAAGTGGCCGGGTATTGGATGAAGAAGGGCGCGCTATTCCCGGGGCGCTCGTTGAAGTGTGGCAAACCAACGCGGCGGGACGGTACCGCCATCGGGTGGACCAGCATGGTGCGCCGCTCGACCCGAATTTCACCGGCTGCGGACGTGTCCTCACAGACCGCGAAGGCCGCTATCGTTTTGTCACCATAAAACCGGGAGCCTACCCTTGGCAAAATCATCCGAATGCCTGGCGCCCGGCGCACATTCATTTTTCGCTCTTCGGTGCTGGGCTGCTCTCGCGTCTGGTGACGCAGATGTATTTTCCGGGAGATCCCCTGCTGCCATTTGATCCGGTCTTTAATAGCGTTCCGGATGAAAACGCGCGCAATCGCTTGATCTCGGATTTTGACTGGGACACCACCATGCCCAGTCATGCGCTCGGGTATCGTTTCGATATCATTCTCCGTGGCCGCCAAGCCACTCCCGTGGAGGTATCTCCCTGAGCGCCTCGGCAACGTTCGGAGAATGAAATGACCACGCCGCCAACCGCCTCCCAAACGGTGGGCCCGTTCTTTCATCTCGGAATGGCTCACCTCGAACGGGGAAATTTCGTGGCCCAGGGCATCGCCGGCGAGCGAGTTACTATTCGCGGCCAGGTCCTCGATGCAGATGGCAACGCAGTTCCTGACGCTATGCTGGAAATCTGGCAGGCGGATTCGTCAGGCCGTTATGGGGGCGAGATTTTTCCGCAGAATTCGGCCACTCCGCGATTCTTGGGCTTTGGGCGCATCGAAACCGATGACAAGGGCGAGTTCAGTTTCACTACGATAAAGCCTGGGCGCGTGGCTTCCCCGGACGGCTCTTTGCAGGCTCCGCACATCGTGGTCACGCTTTTTTCGCGCGGGCTCCTCAAGCCATTACGAACTCGCCTCTATTTCCCCGATGAGCCAGGTAACGCCGACGACCCGATTTTGAAGCTGGTTCCGCAGGAGCGGCGGTCGACGCTGATGGCCAGGTGTTCTGGCCAGCGCGGCGCCAAGAACGTTCCCGAAAACGCGCCCCCCAAAATTTTCGACTGGAAGATCGTGATGCAGGGAGATGGCGAGACCGTCTTTTTCGACTACTAGCTAGCTAGTGCCGTTCCAACTATTTTAACCGCTGACTGGAGGCGGGACGACCTCTTGGCTGGCTGAAATTCGTAGCACAAGGTTGGAACGGCACTAGATTCAACGCGCAGCCTCGTTTCAGAGGATGAGCATTTGGCCACCCCGGAACCCATCCGTTTGCTGGATCCTTTGTTCACTACAGACGCGATGCGGCGCGTTTTCTCCGATCAGCGCCGGCTGCAGTCCATGCTCGATTTTGAGGCGGCGCTGGCCCGTGCGCTTGTTGAAATTAGCATCGCTCCCCGCGGCGTGATCGCGTCGATCGAGTCTCAGTGCCATGCAGAATTATTTGACATGGAGTCGCTGGCCCGAGCCGCGGCGCTCTCCGGGAATCTAGCTATTCCCCTGGTCAAGGCCTTGACCGAGTTCGTGGCCAGGTCTGACGCGCAGGCGGCTGCATTTGTCCATTGGGGCGCCACCAGCCAGGACGCCATCGATACCGGCCTCGTGCTCCAGCTGCGCGAAGCGCTCGATCTCCTCGATCGCGATTTGGGGCATCTCTCGGTGTCTCTGGCTCACCTCGCGGCGGCACACAAATACACGCTCGTCGCCGGCCGCACTTGGCTGCAACAAGGGCCTCCTGTTACCTTCGGGTTCAAAGTGGCTGGCTGGCTCGACGCCGTCGTGCGGCACCGCGAACGCCTGAGCCGCTCGCGCAAGCAAGTGTCGGTGCTTCAGTTTGGCGGAGCCGTAGGCACGCTGGCTGCCGCCGCGGATCACGGCCTGGAACTGGCCGCCGCGCTGGCGCGCCAGTTGGAACTGGATCTCCCCGAACTTCCGTGGCACTCACATCGCGACCGCCTGGCCGAAATCGCTGCTTCGCTCGGCTTGCTGGTTGGCTCGCTCGGCAAGATGGCCCGCGACATCTCCCTGATGTCCCAGACGGAAATCGATGAAGTGCTCGAGCCGTCGGGCACCGGCCGCGGGGATTCCTCCACCATGCCGCACAAGCGTAATCCGGTGAGTTCTGCAGTGATCCTGGCTGCCGCCTTTCGCGTGCCCGCGCTGGTCGCCACCATTTTGACGTCAATGGTGCAGGAGCATGAGCGCGGCCTGGGGGGATGGCATGCCGAATGGGAGACCCTGCCCGAAATTTGCCGCCTGACCGCCGGAGCCTTATCCCACATCAAGGACATGGCCGCTGGCCTCGAGGTTCACTCCGACAAAATGTCGCAGAACCTGAATCTCACCGGTGGCCTGGTTCTCGCCGAAGCTGTCGCGTTTGCCTTGCGCGAAAGCCTGGGCAAGGAAAAATCACACACAATCGTCGAGGAGGCCGCGCGCCGTGCCGCACAAGACCGCAGCGATTTCGCTGAGCTGCTCTTGTCATATCCCGAGGTACGCAAACATCTTTCGGCGGCGGATCTTTCCCGCTTGCTCGATCCTTCGAACTATCTCGGTTCTGCCGCGGAGATGACCGAGAAGGTTTTGTCCGCTCGCAGCGACGCAAAGAAATGAATCCCCAGCCGAAAAGTTGATCGAGGATTTCGCCTGTGCCCTTTATCGACGCCAATGGCGTGCACCTTCGTTACCGGCTGGAAGGAGAGCCGGGTGCGCCGGCTATCGTTTTCTCAAATTCACTGGGCACGAACTTATGGATGTGGGAGCCACAGATCTCTGCGTTGCGTGAGCACTTTCGCATCCTCCGCTATGATACGCGCGGCCACGGCCTCTCGGCCGTGCCTCCGGGCCCCTGCACGCAGGAGCAACTCGGCGGCGATATTCTCGCGCTCATGGGCGCCCTCGAAATCCGCCAGGCGCATTTCTGCGGGCTCTCCATGGGAGGCCAGGTGGGAATCTGGCTGGGGGCAAACGCTCCGGAGCGCTTTGCTCGTCTCGTGCTCTGCGACACCGCCGCGCACATCGGCAATCCCGACATCTGGAATGCTCGCATCGCCGCGATTCGCGGGGGCGGGATGCCCGCAATCGTTTCGGGAACGATCGACCGTTGGTTCACGGAGCAATTCGTTGCGCGGGCGCCCGATGTGATCGCTTCGGTCCGGCGGATGATTCTGGATACGTCGCCACAGGGTTATATCGCTTGCTGCGAAGCCATTCGCGACACCGATCTCACCGAGCAGGCCTCTCACATAGACGCTCCCACTTTGGTGATTTCCGGCGCGCACGATCGCGCCGCTCCTCCTGTGCAGGGGCGCTTGCTCGCGTCCATGATCCGCGGCGCCCGCTATCTGGAATTCGACACAGCGCATTTATCGAATCTTGAGGCCGCGCCTCAGTTCACGACTGCTGTCCGCGAGTTCCTCTCCGGAGCCGCAGCTCCTGCCGGATGAAAAGACGCCGCCAAACAGATGAACCAGATGCGCACACAAGTCGGCATCGTTGGCGCCGGTCCCGCGGGGCTCGTGCTCGGGCATTTGCTGCATCTTCAGGGCATCGAATCCGTGGTGCTCGAATTGCGCAGCCGCGAGTATTGTCAGGAGCGCGTGCGGGCCGGCCTTCTGGAACAGACCACCACTGACTTGCTCAGCGAAATGGGTGTCGGCGCGAGGATGAAGCGCGAAGGGCTCGTGCATCATGGCATCAACCTACGCTTCCGCGGGCGCACGCATCGCATCGATTTCGCGGATCTGACCGGGCGCTGCATCACGATTTACGCACAGGGCGAAGTTATCAAGGACCTCGTCGACGCGCGCCATGCCAGCGGCGCGCCGATCTTTTTTGAAGTCGAGAACGTCAGCGTGTGCGACTTTGCGGCTTCGCGGCCGCGGATTCTTTTCCAATACAGCGGACAGCAAACCGAACTCACCTGCGATTTCATTGCCGGCTGCGACGGCTTTCACGGCATCTGCCGCCCCTCCATTCCCGCAGGCACCCTTACCGTTTACCAGCGGGATTATCCTTTCGGATGGCTGGGTATTCTCGCGCAAGCGCCACCGTCTTCGGAGGAGTTGATCTACGCCTATCATCAACGCGGCTTCGCCCTGCTCAGCATGCGCACGCCGGAGATCAGCCGCCTGTACATCCAGTGCACGCCAGACGAGGATCTTCAACTCTGGCCAGACGAGAAAATTTGGCAGGAGCTACAAGCGCGCTTGTCTTCCGAGGAAGGCTGGAAGTTGATCGAAGGGCTGGTCCTGCAAAAAAATGTCGCCAAGATGCACAGCTTCGTTGTCGAGCCCATGCAATACGGCAAGCTCTTTCTTGCTGGCGACGCGGCCCACATCGTCCCGCCGACGGGCGCGAAAGGCTTGAATTTGGCCGTCGCTGATGTTCGCGTTCTAGCTCGAGCCATCACCGAGTTTTATCGTTCGGGACGAAAGGACCTGCTCGACAAGTATTCGGAGATCTGCTTAGACCGTGTCTGGAAAGTGCAGCGCTTTTCCTGGTGGATGACTTCCATGCTGCATCGTTTTGACGATGATAATGCTTTTGATCAGCGCCGGCAGCTCGCCGAACTCGAATATCTAACCAGTTCGCGCGCCGCCTCGCAGTCGCTGGCCGAAAACTACGTCGGCCTGCCCTTGGATTGACATATATCCGCACCCCTGATAGCTTCCAGCGCTCGGCCGCGACGTTTGTGCGAGCATGGATGTGATGAGCACCCTAACAGCCAACCGATCCTTGAGACATGGTTATATTCTGAGGGGAGTAGCGACGAAGAATCTCGCCTATTCGGTGAATGACTTGAGGCCCATTGATGAAAATTGACATCTTCTGCCATATCTTTCCGAAAAACTTTTACGAACGCATGTTGGTTCTCCCGGAGCGTGGCACAACAATAAAAAAGCGGGTCACCGAGATTCCTTCTCTCATCGATCTCGACGTTCGCTTCCGCATGATGGATGAGTTCCGTGACTATATCCAGGTGCCGTGCATGCCGCTACCGCCTATTGAAGCGCTTGCCGATCCACAAAAATCGCCGGAACTCGCTGCATTGGCGAATGATGGTTTGGCCGAGCTAGCGGCCAAGCACCCGAGTCGCTTTACCGGCTTTGTTGCCGCCTTGCCTATGAACAATCCCGACGCGGCCGTGAAGGAGAGTGAACGCGCCGTGAAAAAGCTCGGTGCCGCGGGCGTGCAGATTTTTACCAATGTGAATGGTCGGCCGCTCGATGAACCCGATTTCCTGCCCATCTTCGAGAAAATGGCCGAACTCGATGCGCCGATTTGGGTGCATCCGGCGCGCGGCGCCGGTTTCGCCGATTACCAGAGTGAGAAAAAATCCAAATTCGAGCTGTGGTGGGTTTTTGGCTGGCCCTACGAAACCAGTATTTTCATGGCTCGCATGGTTTTCGCCGGATTGTTCGATCGCCTTCCCAAGCTCAAGGTCATCACGCACCACCTGGGCGGCATGATTCCTTATTTCTCAGGACGCACCGGTCCCGGCCTTGATCAACTCGGCGCGCGCACCGAAGAGGAAGATCTGACGGTTTACTTGCGCCGTTTGAAAAAGCGCCCGCAGGACTATTTCAAGATGTTCTACGCGGATACGGCCACTTTCGGCGCGGGCAGCGCTCTTCGTTGCGGACTCGATTTCTTTGGCGCTGATCACGTGCTTTTTGCCTCTGACTCACCTTTCGATCCAGAAAAGGGCGCCGGCTACATCCGCGAAACCATCCGCTGCCTCGACGTCTTGGAGATCTCCGAGGCAGACCGTCGCAAAATATACCAGGGCAACGCCTGCCGCCTGCTTCGTCTCAAGCTGCCGTCGTAGCACGCGCTTTTCAGTCGGGCAGGTGTCATCCTGAGCGAAGCGAGGGATCTCTCTGTGTGAATTCCAACCTCAGTCAGGTGTTGCCTCGAGCGAGGGTTCAGGCAGCCAGAAGCTAGCCACAAATCCCACGATATACGAGAGCAATCCCACAATTCCCGCCGCATACCCGAGTTGGCGGCTGGCGCTGCCCCCCGGCATGAATTGCACAATGGAGGTCACTAGCAAGGCCGCCGAGGTGCCCAGCATTCTCCCGCCGATATTCGCGGCGAAAGCCTCGCCCGTTCCCCGCAAATACGTGGGATAAACGAGCGGCAGATAATTTCCCCAAAAGCTGAACTGGGCTACGGTCAAAAGGCCAAGCGCAAAAATTCCGGCGGTAGACATGTCTTGATCCCGCATCGCCGGGAGGAACATCACCAAAGGAATCAGTACGAGTGCGGGGATCTGAAACAGCCGCAGCAAGCGCCTTCGGCTCAAAATGTGTACCGCGAGAAAGGCCATGAGGAAGCGTCCGGCCAGTCCACCCATCTCCTGCACGCCTTGCAACGCGCCGACGCGCTGTTCCTGGGCCGCCACCGGCAGGACTCGTACTCCGGGCGTGCCGGGAATAATCCTGGCGAAATGCTGCAGCATCCCAAACGATCCCCCATAAGAACAGGCCATCATCAGGCAGGTAATCAGGGCTGTCTTGCGAAACGCCGGACGGAAGAGCTCGGCAAAGCTGGGGCGCTGCAACGTTCCCTCGGCCTTTTTACGTTTCCAGATCGGCGATTCCGGAAGAAACGGCCGCAGCACAATGAGCGGAATTGCAGGCATTAGTCCCGACATCGCCGTATAACGCCAGGCTTCGTGGGTGCCGTGTATGAGTGGCAGGCGCTGGCTGTAGGTCACCGCGAGATAGTAGGCGGCACTGATCAGCAGGCCACCGGTCGAGGCAAAGGCCTGCGTGTAGCCGATAATGGCTTCGCGTTGTTCGCGGTGCGTAAATAGCTCCGCGAGCCATGCCGTCGCCGCGACAAATTCCACCGAGACGCCTATGAACGTCCCGCAGCGCAGCAGCAAGAATTGTCCGGGGCTGGTAACGTACGCGGTCCCGAAGGTGCACACGCCGTAGAGCAAAATGCTCCACATCAGGATGCGTCGGCGGCCCAGCAGGTCGATCAGATAACCGCCCAGCAAACCAAAAATGCCTCCGGCAATCGCCGGAACATAAAACAGAATTCCCACCCACTGATTGAAAACCGTGGGTCCTACGCTCGCTGGCAGCATTTCGGTCAGCGCCGGCCGCACAATCAGGGTGAGAACGAGGAGTGTGTAAGTATCGAATGCGAAACCAACGCAAGCCAGCGCGCAGATCAGCCACTCTGTCGCAGTCATCTGCCATACTTTGCCTTTAGCCGGAGTGCCTTGGGCCTGCGCAGTTTCCGTCACGTGTGAGTTTGGCGCGGGTGTCATGATGCTTCGCTCTCGAGTGATGCAGGAACCTTCTCGGGAAGTTGCGGGCCAACGAACTCAAGCGGCCCAGTATATGCGCTAAAGGGAATGCCGCAAAATGCGCTTCCGGCGAGCGCGCCGTTCTGCGCTTCTGGTAGTAGCTGCGGGAATGCTCTACACTTTGTGCTCACAGGGAGACCACCGTGCATAGCGCCGGGACGCGCAGGCTCACGGTTAGCGAGATCATCGACCAGCGGCCGCTGAGCCGGTTTCAACTCTCCACGATCACTTTGTGCGGCCTGGTGCTTTTGCTCGATGGTTTCGATACGCAGTGCATCGGTTTTCTAGCGCCCTCCATCTCCGAAACTCTGGCGATTCCGCTCAAGAATTTCGGGCCTGTCTTTTCCGCCGGCCTCATCGGCCTGATGATCGCGGCCATGGCCATGGGTCCGGTGGCAGATCGTTGGGGACGCAAATGGCCGGTGGTGCTCTCCGCCCTTACGTTTGCAATTTTCGCTTTGATGACGGCGCGCGCCGTTTCGCTCGAGCAACTGATCATTTTTCGCTTCCTGACGGGCCTGGGGCTGGGCGGCGCCATGCCCAACGTCGTCGCGCTGACCTCCGAGTATTCGCCCAAGCGCCTGCAGGCTGTTTTCGTCGGCATGCTTTTCGTCGGCATGCCGCTTGGAGCCTTGGTCGGCGGTCTGGCCAGTTCCGTGATGATTCCGCTGTGGGGCTGGCGCTCCGTTTTTTATCTCGGCGGCATTTTGCCACTGGCGATTGCCATTATTCTGGTCAAGGCGCTGCCAGAATCCGTGCGTTTCCTTACCGCGCGCGGAAAAGACGCTAGCGCAATTTCCAAAATCATGCGAGAGATTGCGCCAGAAATCAGCAGCGCAGAACTCGATCTCTCGTCTGCACCCCAGCACGCGCAGAAGCGGGGCGTGCCGGGGACCCCGCCTGTGGCATCAGCGAGCACGGAGAAGAACGAAGGGCTTCCAGTGCGGCGCCTCTTCACCGAAGAGCGAGCCGCAGGGACAATTCTGTTATGGATTCCGTTCTTCATGAATCTGCTAATCCTTTATTTCATTGTGAACTGGCTACCAGGCCTCCTGCGGCAATCGGGTCTAGCTGTTTCCGCTGGAGTTATCGCGGTCTCACTTTTCAGCCTCGGCGGAATCGTGGGGGCGCTCAGCGAAGGCCGCGCGATGAATTCCTGCGGTGCCTACGCCACACTGCTGGCGCAATTTGTAATCTCCGCGCTGCTGATCGGTTCGCTGGCGTTTTTGACGCGATCGTTTGCAAGCATGATGACGGTCACATTTGTGCTCGGGGTGGCCATTCAGGGTGCACAGGCGGGCCTAAACGCCTTGGCCGCCGGTTTTTATCCCACGACCGTGCGGTCAACCGGAGTCGGTTGGGCCCTGGGAGTCGGCCGCGTCGGATCCATTGTGGGACCGGCCATCGGCGGAATGCTGCTTTCGATGGGCTGGACCCCGCAGCGCATCTTTCTTGCCGGAATGGCGCCCGCACTCTTCGCCTCGATGGCCATCTTCGGCAGCAGCCGGCTTCGCGGCCAGGCGAGCGCTTTGCGCGCCGAACTTGATGCGGGCAGGGCATGACACCGGCATTCCCATAAGCCGTAGAATCGGAATCCGCGAATGGATCATCAAGCCGCCGACAAACAAGCCATTCGCGAACTCCTCGAGAACTGGGTGGTCTGGCGCGACGGCGGAGACTGGGAGCGCTTCCGAACGGTTTGGCACGAGGACGGCTACATGATGGCGACGTGGTTTCAGGGGTCCGCGAGCGACTTCATCCGCGTGAGCCGGGAAGGCTGGGATCGGGGCGTGAGCATTCTGCATTTTCTGGGTGGCCTTTCCATCGCTAGGGGGGGCGATCGGGCCAGCCATCGTGCCATTTCGCAGACGAAAATGACCATCTCGCAGCGCGCTACGGTGCATGATGTCTTGTGTGACGTCGTCTGCACAGGGCGCTTTTACGATTTTCTGGAAAAACGCGGCGGACGATGGGGAATCGTGCTGCGGCAGCCGATCTACGAGAAAGATCGCATCGACCCCGTCGATCCCGCAAAGAAGCTGCAATTGGATACAAAGATCTTGCACGTTTTCCCCAGGGCTATCGCCACCTCGCCTATTTGCAAACGGCCATTGGTTACAAGGTCAAAGCTGACATGCCCGGACTGAGTGGCCCCGCAGTGGAAGCGTTGTATGCGCGTGGCAAACGGTGGCTAGGGTGGCTAGGGGGCGAACTGCTACGGTTCCGGCGCACCAGGCAGAACCTGTCATTCTGAAGAGTCCGCCATGGGCGGACGACGAAGAATCTCTCTTCTCGCGTTCTTTCGCGGAGAGATTCTTCCCTTCGCTCACCTGGGCCTCTCCCGCTCGATAGTTTCGCCAGTGCTTTCCTCAAATTGAGAATCGAATGCCCTGGACTAGTCTTGATCAGCCTCAGCTCTTGAAGTCAGTGCCCAAGCCGATTTCCCGCCAGGCTTCCATTTCGTGGCGGAGCGCGTCGAGTTTTTGATTGAAGCGGTCATACGCCCAGCGGCCCAACAACAAATGCAACGGCGGCTCCGGCGACGTGACCGCTTGAACAATAGCGTCTGCCGCGAGCGCGGGATCACCCTGCTGTTTTCCGTTGCGCTCCACAGTACCGGCTCGGGTCTTGCCGGCTGTAGCCTCGTAATCCGGCAAAGTGTTTGCCGCTTTCACCAGGGAGCCACCGAGAAAGTCCGTGCGGAAGGGGCCAGGTTCGACAAGCGTGACGCCAATGCCGAGCGGCGCTAATTCTGCAGCGAGGGCCTCGGAGAGGCCTTCGACGGCAAACTTGGTGGAATTGTAGATGCCCCAGCCGGGGAGGCCGGTGAGGCCGCCAATCGAAGAGAGATTAACGATGTGCCCGGTGCGCTGCTTGCGCATATGCGGCAAGATGGCACGGGTGACCCGAAGCAGGCCGAAAACGTTCGTGTCATAAACAGCGGTGATTTCCTTTTCGCTGGCTTCTTCAACTGCGCCCGTGACTCCGTAACCGGCGTTATTGACCAAGACATCGATGCAACCGAAGCGGGCAATGGCACGCTCGACAACCGACGCAATCTGAGCCCGGTCACGCAGGTCCATGGGGAGCGCGAGCAAACGGTCCGACGCCTTTGAGAAAGCCGCGGCAACAGCCTGTGGCTGTCGGGAAGTGGCGATGACGGAATCGCGCCGCTGCAAGGCGGCGCGCACCAGTTCGCGGCCAAAACCTTGCGAAGTGCCGGTGATGAACCAGACGCGATGGGTATTTGACTGGCTTGTCGTCATGTGATTCAAGGCCCCTTTCTGGCGATGCTAGCACGCGCCTTCCGGCGGCGGCTACTCTGTAATGCTTCAAAAGCGGCGTTATTCGCGCGGGCCGCTCGACGATCATATGGATTGCCCGGACGCTGTGCGGGTCCTGATCCCTCGCGCCAGCGGCTCGGAACGAGAGGGCGGCGCTACGAAAAAAACCCAGGGCCCTCGCAGAGAGCGCGAGGGCGCACCCTGGGCTACAAGTGCTCGGTTTGCACCAGCGTAAGGCTTATTTGACAGCGAGGAGCTCGACGTCGAAGATCAGGGTGGCGTTGGGAGGGATGACGCCGCCGGCGCCGCGCGATCCGTAGCCAAGCTCGGGCGGAATGCGCAATTGGCGCCTGCCCCCGACCTTCATTCCCGATACTCCCTCGTCCCAGCCTTTGATTACCTGGCCGGCGCCGAGCTGAAACATGAAGGGCTGGCCGCGATCGACGGAGCTATCGAATTTCTTGCCATTCGACGCCAGCCAACCGGTGTAATGTACCGACACCGATTTGCCGGCCGAGGCGCCGGCGCCGGTTCCCTCTTTGAGATCCCAATATTGCAGGCCGGAAGAGGTTGACTTCCCTTTTCCCTCCACTTTGGTGGGGCTGGAATTATCGTTCTGGGCGCGGCCGGAGCTTGCGGCGAGAAGCGTAAAGAGTAAAAAAAAGGCGACGTATTTCGGTTTCATTGTGTTCTCCTTAAGAGCCGTCATCATAGTAACACCGGGGACAGATTCGGCTGAAATCTGGGATCCTTCTGGGGACCGTCATGTTCGGAAAGACGAAGAGGGATTCTTCGACTTGGCGTCCCGACCAGAACTCTTAAAGATAGCATTTCCGGGGAAACCGGAAGTCGGGGCGCTTCGCTCAGAGGCTCTAACTTTATTCAAAATTCGCGAATTTTTCGCATCTAACCTCAATGTTTTCAGCGCCGGTTTTTGCGAAAAATCAAAAAGTCACAGCCTCTCAGAATGACATACCGGGAATGGCGGCGTGGTGAATCCACTGTCTTGGTTATCCCATCGAATGTGGATATGAAGGTGATCTCGGTGAATGTAGGGCTTCCGCGTGAAGTCGCATGGGATAGCGGCAGCGTTAGGACCGGCATTTACAAACAGCCTGTGCGAGGGCCCGTCCGAGTTCAGCGCTTGAATCTGGTCGGAGACAAGCAGGCGGATTTATCCGTCCATGGCGGACCCTACAAGGCTTCGTACGCATATCCCGCCGAGCACTACGCTTACTGGTGCAGGGAGCTGGGCGAGGAGCTACCCTGGGGAATGTTCGGAGAAAATCTAACTACGGAGGGATTGGACGAAAGCACTGTCGGAATTGGAGACCGCTTTCGCGTGGGGACGGCGGAGTTGAGCGTCACGCAGCCTCGCGTGCCTTGTTACAAGCTAGGAATCCGGTTCGGAAGGCCGGAGATGGTCAAGCGCTTCCTGAATAGCCGGCGCACAGGCTTCTATTTTGCAGTCGCTCAGGAAGGCGAGGTTGATAGCGGAGACCCCATCGAGCTGATCGCTCGTAACGAAAACAGCCTCACGGTTGCTGAGATTTTCAGGTTGTACGCTTTTGAGACAGACGATCGTGAGACGCTGCAGAAGGCCGTGCAGTTGGAGGCTCTGCCAGAGAGCTGGCGCGGCTACTTCCAGGAACAAATGCAAAGAATCTCGCGCTAGGCCAGCGCGATTCTTGCGAGGCGCGATCCCCATGAAGGCACTCGCCCCCATTATCGCAGCTAGTGTCAGCGGAGAGAACTAGTCCGACATCTCCATATTCGTTTGGTGCATCTAGGATTCGGATTGCTTGTGCCGGCCCGGCTGTCTTTTGGTGTAGTTATAGCTAGGCTCATTCCGACCGCGTATACCGCCGGTTGATAGCTTCGATGACGGCCGTGCGCGTCTTCTGTGGTCCCTGTTTGCCGTCTTTTTCGATTTCGCGCACTTCGTTAGCGAGTGCTTGATCCTGGATGACCTCGCGGATCCATTGGGAATAATCGCCGCGGCGGAGATGGTGGAGCCATGTTTCGTCATCGACGCCTTCAGCGATTTGAATGAACATACTCAAATTGTGGGCCCGCAGGTTGAGTTTCCCTGCGGGACCTCTAAAGAAAAAGCTGGTTTCGGGAACCAGTTTTCCTTCGGCATATTTGCGCCTGTCCCGGCCGATCTCGCTGGTGGGCGGCTGGACACGCACGGCAAGCGGACCGCAGGGACGATCGAGAAGCCAGACGAAGACGTCGCCCGGGCGGTTTGGCAGAGGGCTATAGATGGGCGGGGGCACGCCTACCGCGTTACTGAACTGGTGGACGGTTTCTTCCGGGGAGGCGCCGACGGCGATGATGCCGGTCATGGAGTTGAGGGCCGCTTCGAGGACTGCTTCGACATGGACCGTGATCAGAATGACTCCCGTGAGGCTCTGGGGTATGAAGGTGATGGCTTGGCCAGACTCCCTGGGCAAGAGTTGGTGAGCTTCGTTCAAGATGATCCAATGAGGGCGTCCGGTCTTGGCGCGAAGCTCCTGCAGCTTGGGCAGCAGGGCGGCGAAGAAGAGCGGACGGTCGGCAAGGGGAAGACCCAAAAGATTAACCGTCAGCGAAGATTTTGGATTGTTAAGGATCTGAAATATTTCCATTACGTTGGGAGGACGCTCAGAGCCGCCGAGCGTGACGATGTCTTCCACATGTGAGTAATCGCCCTCGGGATCAATTAGACAGACCTGGAACTCAGATTGCGTGAGCCGCTTGAGCAGCCCGATCAGCGTGGTAGATTTTCCGCTGCTTGAAGGCCCGGCGATTATCAGACTGGCATCGCAGGAATCAATAGAGACGTTCGTGCCATCGGCAGCAGTGCCTAGGACAATCGGCTGGCGCTGCAAGCGATTTCGCACACCGCGAAGATCATCCAACAGCAGGCGATCGATAATTTCCTCGACGCCCTTACCGTCGGCGGCACCGGAGGTGAGGTCGGCTCGCTCTCTCAAGGTCTGGAGGGCGTTGAATACGGCTATGCCGCACTCGCAAGCGCTGAGCAAGGCATGGTCATTTTCAGCATCGCCGATGGCGACGACGTTGTGATGGGAGAGGCACATTTCTGAAAGCGCAGCGAGAAGACCTGTACCCTTATTGACGCCGGAAGGCAAGACCATGGCTGCGCCTTTGTTATAGATGACCTGAAGTTCCAGTCCGAGTTCGCGAATTACGGCGAGAAGCTTGTCGTTCTCCGGTTGCTCGGAGGCCACGATAACCGAGCCGAACGAGAGTGGCGAGACGCCGCGCCGGTGAAGGGCATCGAGAAACACCTGTGAAGGCGGCTCGGCGAGGAGCTTCGTTTCTCCCGTCGAAGGCCGGAAGAGAACGGCGCCATTTTCCGCCACGACCCGCTCAAAGAGAGAGAGTTGCGGGAAAATTTGCTGCAGGTCATCGAGCTGCCGGCCTGTAACCAGCACGAGCTTGCGGCCGGAGGCGAGTAGCCGCTCGAGAGCATCCAATGTACCTCTGGCGACGACGCCCCTGTTGGCTAGGGTTTGATCGAAATCGCAAGCAAGAGCGAAATAGTGCATAACAGTTGGATGATAGCAACCCCATTTTAAGAGTCGCCTGTAGAAAAGGTGCGGGGCCTCTTGGGGCGTCCCGAAAGCCCAAAGGCCGAAAGGCCAGAGGACAAAACACGAGGTCCCTATCGAGCAGTGGTAGCATGCAAATCCGCTCCCAAGGAGATAGCCAATCTCATCAGGCATTTAGCAGACCGAGTACCAATCACCTGGGCGGAAGCGAATAATCTCACAAGTGCTGCCGACCCCGGGTCGTCAGATACGCCGATGATTTTCCCTGCGCTGCTGCGGTGGGCGACTGAAATTCGATCCCTGGGACGATACTGTGGCACGATCTGCGGATCCCGCCCAATTCTGCTGACCCACGGGAACCCAGACCTGAACTACAAAAATACTCAAGCGCCCGTGCAAAAGAGGAAAGTTTCAGTGTCGACGTCGAAATACCAGTTTTGCCTGATTTTTCTTTCGTAAGGACCGGAGTATGAAGCCAGTGGTTCGCGGAACGGAGTCATAGAGGCTTTAGAGTTAGCGACCAAACGGCTCACGTTCTTCGCAAGTCTAAAGAAGTCTAAAGAAGGAGGACCGCATGGACGAGAGAGAATCATTATCACCACAGAGCGCCGGGGCTATCGCCAGCCAAGCAGGTTCGGCGGCGATCTCGCCCAGATTCGTTGAGCCGCAAGCCATCCACAAAAAGTTGAACGAGCTCTATGACGCAATTGCGCGTCGCGCATTCGAGCTTTTTGAGGACGACGGGAGAATCTTCGGCCGAGACCTTGATCACTGGTTTCGAGCGGAAGCAGAACTGCTTCATCCTGTTCACGTGCAGGTACGTGAGTCGGACGACGCGATTATCGTGGACGCTGAAGTTCCAGGATTCAGCGCGAACGAACTGAAACTAAGCCTGGAACGTCGCCGCCTGACGATCAGCGGCAAGAAGCAATCGAGCAGCGAGGAGAAGAAAGGAAACGTTCTGTACAGCGAGCGCTGCTCGAACGAACTCCTTCGATCGGTCGAGCTACCGGTCGAGGTGAACGCGTCTCGCGCCACGGCGAGCTTGCATAACGGGGTCCTAGAACTTACCGCGCCCAAGCTAGCGGCGAAAAGTGCGCCCGTACGAGCCAGGACAGTGGGCGTAGCATAAGATGTCTGATCCTAAGCCGCGCAGGGTAAACGGGTGCGCGTCCAGCGGCCAGGAGCGGGTTGCCGGAATGTAGGAGCCTGCGCCATTTCATGCTAAAAGATCTCGTGCTTTTGCGCGGGTGTTTCCGGCTGTTATTCCTCTACGATGTGGCAGAAGCCTTCGATCTTCGAAGGCTTCGGGAATTGCTCGGGCCACGCGGCGGCCCGGTAAAAGGCGTGTTTCCGCGGCGTACGCCCGAATATGTTCGCTTCGAGCAAGCACCGATCATCGAGCATGTCGAACCGGTGAATTTGGGTGGAGGACAAAGAGTCGCGTGCTCGCTCAAGTACTACTCGTTCGCGGTCCTCGTAGTGCAACTGGAAATTCCATTTGAGGGCGAATGGAGTGCCGTCGCTGCGCAAGCCTCGAGATGGATGGACGCTGCACAAATCGATTCTCATGCGCGTGAAATCGGACGCCGGCACTTGGAACAAGTGGCGCCCGCGGTTATCCGCCCGACCCAGGACTGGCTTTACGAGTCCTATTTCATCACCAACCTGGAGCAGGTGCTGAAGGCGGGCGGGGAACAAGCGAAAGCCGCGGAACTGTTGGGCGATCATGCATCCGAGATCGTGCAGTTGGTTCGCGGCGAATTCACACCGCTGGCTCCGAAGACTTCTGCGGAGATCCTGGAAGCGAGCCTTTCCTACTATCCCACCGATCTAGTTGTCGTCGGCTCGACGGCGGCCGTCCTCTATGACCGTGCCGAGGACGCCACAGCGACTTTTCAGGTGCTCGAATACGCCAAAATGCAGCTTCTGGAGTTTCGGTATTACGATGGCTTGATGACGCGGCTGCTCTCGGATGTCTATGACGCTCTCGAAACCAAGCGGAATCTCCTTTTGCAGCGTTGGAGTCTGCCGCGCGATGCGGAGAGATTCAATACGATTCGCCTGGACGTGATGGAGCTGACCGAACGGATCGACAATGCCATCAAATTTGTGAGTGACGTCTATTACGCGCGGGTCTATCGAATCGCGGCCGCACGGCTGGGGGTCTCCGAATATCGCAATCTCGTGGATGAGAAGCTGCGGACGATGGGCGAGCTGTACGATTTCATGGTGGATCAGTTCCATGAATCGCGGTCGTTTGTTTTGGAGCTGGCGGTGGCGGTTATGGCGCTGCTCGACGTGATCCTGTTCGCCATCTTGCTGGCCAAAGGAGGCTAAGCAAGGTGTAAGCGGCAGCCGGATGCCACCCCTCGCGCCAGCGGCTCGGGACAAGAGGGCAGCGCCACAAAAGCGGATCCTGGCGCAGAGTCGACCCTCGAAATGAAGCGAGCACCGCAGTGGGGGCTTTGCTTAAATGATGGCGCCTTCGCTGGGAGTATGCTAAGCCACAAAAGTGAACCCATCCGTCGCACAAGAGGCAAAGGATGGGGCCACTCGGAAAATGCTACTCGTGTGACCACACTCGTTTTTGTTCCTTTGGTTCTTGCGGGGTCGGTTGTAGCTGGCCTGCTCGGGGCACTGACCGGTTTGGGCGGCGGCGTGGTGATTGTGCCACTGCTGGTGGTCGCATTTCACGTAAACATCCACTATGCCAGCGGCGACTCACTGATCTCGGTGATTGCAACGTCTTCAGGCGCTGCGGCTGCTTATGTGCGCCAGGGCTTCTCGAACATTCGAATTGCCATGTTCCTGGAGATCGCTACCACCATCGGGGCCTTATTTGCCGCCTTTCTTGCGGCGCGATTGGCCGCAGATATCATCGCTATCGTCTTTGGCAGCGTTTTGATCATTTCTTCGGCGCTTTCGATGCGTGGGCGACATAAGCGCAAATTCACCGGCACGGAGGATCGCTGGGCAACTCGGTTGAAACTCAACTCAGCGTATCCCACTGCGCGCGGACCTGAAAACTACGGGGTATGCCGGGTACCGCTAGGGTTCGGAATGATGTTTGGAGCCGGCACGCTCTCCGGACTGCTGGGAATCGGGTCCGGCGCCTTCAAAGTTCTGGCTATGGACCAACTGATGCGCGTACCGTTCAAAGTCTCGACGACGACGAGCAACTTCATGATCGGGGTGACAGCTGCGGCCAGCGCGGGAGTCTATCTGCGGCGCGGGTTCATCGCTCCGGGTTTGGCCATGCCCGTGGTGCTAGGGGCCCTCGTCGGTTCTGTGATTGGCACGCGAGTACTGATTCGAGCGAAAACGAGATTGCTGAGAATTATTTTTGCGCTAGTGATCGCGACTTTAGGCGTGGAGATGATCTTCGGCGGCATAACAGGCAGATTTTAAATGGCCCAAGCAAACGGTCCGCAATCGCCTTGGAGTGACGAGCGCGTGGAGAGGATACTGGGGACGCTTCTCCAGAGCGGCGTGATCATTTCAGGATTGGTCGTGTTGGTCGGCGGCATTTTGTATTTGCTACGTTACGCACGCCTCCCGGTGCACTACGAGAATTTTGTTTCGGAGCGCGCAAGCTTGCGCAGCTTAGCGGCAGTCGGAAATCAGGCTTTGCACGGTGATGGCCGGGCGGTCATCGAATGCGGCTTACTGCTGCTGATTGCCACGCCTGTCGCGCGGGTCCTTTTCTCCATACTTGCTTTTGCCCTCGAGAGGGACCGGCTCTACGTCGCGCTGACGCTGACGGTCTTTTTAATTCTGATTTACAGCCTGTTCGGCGGAGTAACCTGATTGTCTGGGGCTCCCCAATGGCCCAATAATCTAGAGCCCGGCGTGGGCTGGGCGACGCCGATTTTGACGATCGGTCATTCAACGCGCCCCATCGGGGCATTTATCGAATTGCTTCAGCAGCATGAAGTCGAGCGGCTGGTCGACATCCGAACGATTCCTGGCTCGCGCCGTAATCCGCAATTCAATAGCGAGGCGCTGGCCAAATCGCTGGAACGTGAGGGCGTTGCGTACGTACATCTCAAAGAGCTCGGCGGCCTACGGCATCCGCGGCGGGATTCCATAAACACGGGCTGGCGAAACCCGAGCTTTCGCG
Source organism: Acidobacteriota bacterium (assembly GCA_003223325.1). Lineage (GTDB taxonomy): Bacteria > Acidobacteriota > Terriglobia > Acidiferrales > UBA7541 > Palsa-189. The sequence continues at coordinate 54,645 of QHYS01000015.1, read as the reverse complement.
GGTATGGAGATTACATGCAAACCACAGAATTCGAGAAAGCCCTGGGCCTGTTGCTACGACTGTGCGGAGAGAATCGCTGCGCGGTGATGTGCGCCGAGGCCGTGCCCTGGCGATGCCATCGTTCACTGCTGGCGGACGCGCTGCTTGCGCGCGGCATTCCCGTTGAGCACATCCTCAGCGGAAACAGGCGCGAAGTTCACAACCTTACGCCGTTCGCGCGAATTCAACATGAGCGAGTAGTTTATCCGCAGGCCGGAGAGGTAGCGCGACGAAAGAAGCCCGCCGCAGGGCAGGCCGAGTTAGAATTTGCGAATAGCGAGGCGGCCATGCCGGGCAAGAAGCGGAGGACCAAGTTTACCGCAGCAAAGGAAGCGCGCCGGCGAGCACGGCTGGCCGCCGGGACTCCGCCAATGGAGCGAGTGATCCCCGATAGGCGCCGCAAGCCACCGAAGCATAAGAAGCCGCTTGAAGATCTGTTGGAAATCTGAGGGGTGGGGCCAGGCCCGCCGGGCCTAGTTTTTCGAGTGTCAGCCAGGTTTCGAGTCAGGGACGACCTCGCCGGGTTCGAACACAGGGGTGACAGGCCGGCCAAGAAACCGCGCCAGTGATTCTGAGATTTTCTCCAGGGCGTTCTTCCCGAAACCGACGCTACTGACCTGCACCGTGCCGTCGCGAGCAATCAGATAATAAGTGGGCACGTTGCTGATGCCGTAATGGTTTGAGGCGGGATAGCCGTCTTCATCGAGGAGAGCGGGGAAGGTGACACCGTATTCGGCGTAGAACTCCTGCGTGTCGCGCGCATCGTCCTGAGAGATGGCCCAGAACGTGGTTTGATCCGACGCGTAGGCTTTGAAGAGGCGCTCGAGAAAAGGAAAGGTGAACTGGCAAACCGGGCAACTTACTTTGAAAAACGTGGCCACCACGGGCCCGCGTTTCAAGGCTTCCTGAAGCGAGACGCGCTTGCCTTCAAGGTCCTTTAGCTCAAAGTTGGGTGCTTTGTCTCCATTACGGACCGTAGCCATGGTTTTAGCAATTACAGGCGATCAGTGAATGTGGCGAGTTTTTTTGGACATGTAGTCCATGAGTAGGTACTGGCCCAGCGTATACGGCGTGGTGAAGTAAGCTTTGCCGCGGCACATCTCAGCTACCTTCTGCACGAAGTGCACCAAGCTATAGTCGCTTGCCAGCATGAAAGTATTGATGATGATGCCGGACTTTCGGCATTTGGCGACCTCTTCGAGAGTCCGAGTCACCACCAGCGGGTCGAGGCCGAAGGCGTTTTTATAGATGCGGCCGTCCTCGAGCGTCAAGGCCGAGGGCTTGCCGTCGGTGATCATGACGATCTGGCGCATATCTTTCTTTTGTTGTGAGAGGATGCGCTGGGCCAGGCGCAGGCCTTCGCGTGTATTTGTGTAATAGGGACCCACCTGAACGCGCGCCAGCTCTCCCAGCGGGACTTCTTCGGCGCTGTCGTGAAAGAGGACCAGGTGGAGCGAGTCGCCGGGGTACTGTGTGCGGATCAGATGCGAGAGCGCCAGGGCGACGCGTTTGGCTGGCGTGAAGCGGTCCTCGCCGTAGAGGATCATGCTGTGGCTGCAGTCCAGCATCATGACAGTGGCGCAGGAACTCTGGTATTCGCACTGATGGACCATCAGGTCCGGATAATCAAGAACGACAGGCACTTTAGCGCCTTCGCGGCGCACGGCGTTGAACAAAGTGGCGCTGATATCGAGGTTCAAGGTGTCGCCGAATTCGTATTTCCGCGAAACGCCTCCAGATTCGACGCCGGTGGCCATTTCGCGCGTATCATGGCGCCCGAAGCTGCTCTTGCCGAGCGAACCCAACAAGTCTTTCAGCGTGCGGAATCCGAGAAAATCGATGGTCTTGTCCGTGATTTCGAAGCGGGCCTGATTTTGGGCGTCGCGGCCGCCGCCCAAGTGCCCGCGCTGCGTCTTGTCCGGGGGCGGAGTGACTTGCGGCGGCGGTCCATTGATATAGCCCTCTTCCATCATTCTCTGGATGAGACGATCGATCAGTTCGCGCAATTCCTGTTGCGATTGCGCTGAACCCTCCTTAGTCAATTGCTCGAGCAAATCGTCAGGCAGCAGGTCGCCTTCGGCAAGCGCGCGAAGAATGGCCTCGCGCAGAGCTTCCATTGTTTTTTCCGGATCAAACTCGGAGAGGCCGTAATACTGGGACTCGAAACCGCTCTGTAGGAAATAGTCGCCTAGCCGCTTGATTAGTTCTTCGAGGTCAACAGCGTCAGCCGGCTCGCCTGTGTACCGTGAATAGCGGATGTATTTCACCGAAGTTCCTTAATTGTACTGGCGCCGGGGCGGCCGGTTGAACTGCTCACGCGGCTCGGCCGGTTTGGGCCGCTCGGCGTAGAAGCCACGCTCCTCGTTTCGGCTGATGCGCTTGTGCGACCAGAGTCCCTCGAGGATGAATTCACCGGCCGCAGCCGCGAGCGGCGCGTCGGACTTGCCGTTCGTGCCGAGGCGTTCGAGGTGATCGAACAGGCCGTGAACGCGGCGCAGTGCGGCGACCTGCTCGGAGGCAGGAGCATTCTCGGGGATCTTGAGTTCGCCGCCATTCTCAAACCATTGCACGACCGGCTGCATATTGGCATCGGCAATATACTTCGTGTAGACCCGGCCGATTGCGGAGCGAACCAGTTCTCGCGCAATCGTCTCCGCTCCCTTCAACTCGCCTTCGTACTCCAATTCCATTTTTCCAGTAATGGCCGGAATGGAGGCGTAAATATCGGCGACGCGCGCGGAAACGTGAGCCTCCTTGTTTCTTGAGGCACGCTGCTCCGCGTTGCTGATGACAGCCTCCATGCAGGCAATGGGCAGGCGCTGGCTGACGCCAGAGCGACGGTCGACGCGTTTGTCTTCGCGAGCCAGGAAGGCGATTTGCTCCACGACCTCGCGGATGTAGTCAGGCGTAACAAGCTTGTGGCCTGAGTTGCGCTGTGTCCAGGCTTCCTGGGCCGTGATGGCCATGCCTTCTTCGATGGTGCTGGGGTAATGGGTGCGGATTTCGCTTCCGACGCGGTCTTTGAGCGGAGTGATGATCTTTCCGCGTGCCGTGTAGTCTTCAGGATTGGCGGTGAAGACGAGCAGGACATCCAATGGCAGACGGATAGGATAGCCCTTAATTTGGACGTCGCCTTCCTGCATGATATTGAAAAGCCCGACTTGGATTTTCCCGGCCAGATCCGGCAATTCGTTTATGGCGAAAATTCCGCGGTTGGCGCGAGGCAGCAAACCATAGTGCACGGTCAACTCGTCCGAGAGATCTCGGCCTCCCCGTGCCGCCTTGATGGGATCTACGTCGCCGATAATATCGGCGATGGTCACGTCGGGCGTTGCGAGTTTTTCCACAAAGCGATCTTGCCGTTTGAGCCAGGCGATCGGAGTGCGTTCGCCTTGTTCGGCGACCATTTCGCGGCAAGCTCGGCAGATGGGCCGTAAGGGGTGGTCATGAATTTCGCAACCCGCTATATAGGGAATTTCAGGTTCCAGGAAATCGACTAATCCACGAAGGATACGGCTCTTGGCCTGTCCGCGCAGGCCGAGAAGGATGAAGTTGTGCCGGGACAGGATGGCATTGGCAATCTGGGGCAGTACCGTCTCTTCATAGCCGCGAATACCGGGGAAAAGCGTCTCGTGCGCTTCGAGTTTCCGCAGCAGGCTGCATCGCATTTCATCCTTGACGCCACGATCTGCCGCGCCACCGGGACCTGCGATGCGCCGCCATTCGCCGATCGTGGACACTTTCGTTGCTGCGGATTCGGTCGCCATAGGGTCCCCTTCTTACCTGGATACTCCGGCGCGCTGTGCACCGGTTTATCGTGCTGGGTGATGCTTTTCTGGTCGTTTTCAGCTTGGCGGCGCTTCGCCATGCTTCAATTTGGCCCGTGGGTATTCGCCATGGACTTGGATCTCATCTGCTCGATCTGGACAAGTTGTGGCAACAACTGGTTCAGGCGGCTGATTAACCTTATGCGGCGTTCCGCTTCGGCGCGAATTTCCAGCAGCTCCTGCAGCGTTTCGAGTTCGAGCGGGAGCTCGCTGGCAATCCGATAAGCGAGCAGCCCATCACTCTGATCGATATCCATATCCGCGGGAGGACTGCCATGGAGCAAGAGATGACAATCGGTGAACAAGGTGAGGAGTTCCGCCGTTGGGGCCGCGGCCCCGGGCTGGAAATCATCCGTCATCAAATCCACAGTAGCTTCCAGATATTCTTTATCCTTATGAACCGCGCGGATGCGGTAGGCCGATTGGCCGACCGTGATGACGTCCATTCGCCCGTCGGGGTAAGTGCGAGCGACGCGGCGGACCAGGGCTGTGCAGCCGACCGTGGCGATTCCGTTTTCGCGGGAGAGAACCACGCCAAATGGGACCTCGTCCTCGATTACGGTCTTCATCATCGCCTTGTATCGCGGTTCAAAAATGTGTAGCGGCAAAGTCATCCCAGGCAAGAGGACAACGTTGAGAGGGAAAAGCGGAATGTGCCGCGTGGTCATTACAGACACAGAAATTGTAACACTCTGGGCCGGTGCGGTGCGGCGTGAACGCAGAATTAGAGGGCCTTACGAACCCGGCAACTGCGCCAGGGCCGCTTCCATCTCTGAGCCGGCGTGCTGGTCGCCGCTTCTGCGAGCCGCTTGGATACCCTCGCTGAGGGTGCGCTTGGCGTCTGCCGTTCGTGAGAGGCGAGCCAAGAGCTGGCCGTATTGGAAATAACCGGCAACGTAATTGGGGTTTTCAGCAAGCAGCTTCTCAAAGTTCTCGATGGCCGCAGCAGCATCGCCCTGGTTCGCGCATTCCATGGCCAATCCGTAGCGCGCGAAGGCGTCTTGAGGGTGGGCGGCCAGAAATTCCTCGAGCAGTACACGGCGAGATTGCTTTATGGGTTGCGTCATGGCGTGAGTTGGGCTAACGCTCGCAAACGCGTATTATAACCGGTCGTTGTGGGAGTCACAAAATCGGGCTCAAAGCGACAAATCAGGACCTGGTTAACCAATTGCGCGGGACGAAATAGATCGGGAAGGCATGGAGGAGTGCGGTGCCGAAGAGAAAAGGCACGAAGATTTCGCGGGAGTTGATGGGGAAGCCCGTGAGTGCCTCGCGGACGGAAATGACGGAGGTCGTGCTCCCGCAAGATGCCAACGTCTTCGGCAATATCCTGGGCGGCCGCGTCATGCACCTGGTGGATATAGCGGCGGCAATAACGGCGCATCGGCACTGTCGCTCGATGGCCGTAACGGCCTCGGTCGATCACATCGATTTTCGTAATCCGATTCGTATCGGCGAGATAATCACGTTGAAGGCGAGCCTGAATCGCGCATTTCATACATCGATGGAGATCGGCGTGAAAGTGTTTTCCGAAGACATTTTGACCGGGGAGAAGAAGCACACCACCAGCGCCTACGTGACGTTCGTGGCCCTGGACGAGAACCACCTGCCAAAGCCGGTGCCTGCGTTGATCTGCGAGACGGCGGAAGATCGCCGGCGCTTTCGCGAAGCTCTGGGACGGCGAAAGTATCGTCTGGCCCACCGTGCGAATAGTGTTTAAGCGGGCGAGCATCAGCCGGTCATCCCACGAGGTGAGCGATGTGCTTTCGCGAGAACGAAGGGGAACAGCAGATTCCTCGTCGTCCGTCTAACTACGACACGCAAGACGCAAACCATGCGCTTGGCCGGAGTCTTCGGAATGACACTGATGGGTTCAGGCGGCGGAACAGGAACGCGCGACATTGCGGGCAATTTCGTTGGCATGCTCGACGCATGAGCCTATCGAAGGACCTGCGAGATAATTGCCGGCGAGGAAGATGCCAGGCGTACGCGCAGAGAGATCTCGGAGAGCGGATACTATGGCTTGATGGCCGATGTTGTATTGCGGCAAGGCCCGTTGCCAGCGCCAGAGGTGCTGCGTGACAGGGGCGCCTGTTATGCCCAGCACGGAGGAGAGCTCAGAGGACGCTATAGCACTGATCTGCTCCGGGCTGTAGGAAGCTATCTCGGGATCAGTCATACCCCCCAAAAAGCTCGTGAAACTGGCCATTCTCTGGGGAGCGCGGCCGGGGAATAGCGACGAATTCCAGACCGTTCCCAGCAGCCGCAAGCCCTCGCTGCGGGGAACAAGAAAGCCGAAACCCTCGAGTCCCTTTTCGGCGTTGCGGAGGTTGATTTGCTCCAGACCATAGCCCGCCGAGACTTGCGCCAAACCGGCATATTCGATTCGCGCCAATAAGGCTCCGAATCCCGGGTCAATGGCGTTCAGCAGCCGCGCGGTTTCGTCGGTAGGAGTGGCCACGACGACGGCAGCGACGCTCAGTGATTGGGTCGTGCCGTGGAGTCTGTAGGTCACTCCGAATCGAGGGCTCACCGCAGGCACACGGTAAATCGCCGTGATTTCGGCTTCCGTAAGGGCTGAATCGCCCAGCTTCGTTGCCAATGCGGCGGCCAGAGTTTTCAGACCGGCGCGAAAATTGCACAGTGAGGGCCTGTTGCCGCCTTTTTCGCGTCGCTGCGTCATGGCTCCCCGGATGACGCTGCCATAGCGTTCCTCGAGCCGGCGCACGCTGGGAAAGGCGCTGGCCACGCTCAGCTTTTCAGGATCGCCCGCCCAGATTCCGGAAACAAAAGGAACCACGAGATTCGCCAGCAGGTCCGCGCCGAATTTTCGCCTGACGAATGTGGCGACGGACTCGTCTGCATCAGGAGGCCGGCTGCGTCGAAATGGCTCGCAGAGGATGCGCAGCTTAGTTCGGCCGCTGAGCAGTGGGGTGAGTAAGAGTCGGGGCGGGCTCAAAGGCGCTGGGAGGAGACGGCCGCGTTTCAAGATGTATCGCGGGGCGCGAGGGTCGGCCAGCAGGAGTTCGCTGTTCAAACCGATCTCACCGATCAACTCGGACAACGCTTGCGTATTTGTAAAGCTCTGCGGGCCAATGTCGAATCGGAATCCATCTTGCTCCACGGTATCGATGATGCCTCCAAGGCAGCGGCTTCGCTCTAGCAGGAGCACAGGCAGACCCAGTTGCCGCAAGCGCCAGGCGCAGGCCAGCCCGGAAATGCCGCCTCCGATGACCAGGATCGTAGAAGCGGTGGCCACAAGAGAAGCGAAGGACGCTAAAGCGTCTTCGAGAAGAGAGGTTGCTCGGCGAGGCGCTGCTTCTCGAGGTAGGGGTCAAAAATCATAGCCAGATTGCGAATGAAGATGCGGCCCAAAAGCGTCAGGCGGATTTCGTCGTCGCCCAATTCGATGAGGCGGTCTTGTACAAATGGGTACAGCCGTGCGAGTTCCGGCGCGAAATAATCATCGAAGTCGATACCAAATTCGCGGCCGATTTCACCCTTGCATATGACGGCGTGGCATAGCAGGCGCGTGATCAGGGCGCGACGCAGCCGGTCGTCTTCGCTGAGGCGATAGCCGCGCATGGTGGCGATACCGCGCTGTACGACGGCTTCCGTATAGCGAGGCAGCTCGCGATAATTTTGGGCGTAAGTCGATCCGATGGCACTGATGGCGCTGACGCCCATTCCGTAAAGGTCTGCACCGGCTTTCGTCGTGTAGCCTTGAAAATTGCGATGCAGGCTGCGCTGGCGCTGAGCGATGGCAAGTTCGTCGCTGGGCTTGGCGAAGTGGTCCATGCCGATATACTGATAGCCCGCGCGCAAGAACTTGTCCATAGCCGCGCAGAAGATGCGGAATTTTTCCATTCCTTCTGGTAGGGAGGCGGCCAGCGAACCTTGCTGTTTGCGAATCCAAGGAACGTGGGCATAGCTGAATACAGCGATGCGATCCGCCCCAAGGGCCAGCACTTCATCCACGGTGCGCGCGAAGCGATCGGCGGTCTGGTAAGGCAAGCCGTAAATCAGGTCGACATTGATGCTCTCGAAACCAAGCGCGCGCGCGCGGGCCATCAACTCCGAGGTCATCTCGAGGGGCTGCACGCGCCTTACGGCTCGTTGCACTTCGGGATCAAAGTCCTGGATGCCCATGCTCAGGCGATTAAAGCCGAGGCGGCTGAGCGTCTCGAGATGATCCGCACTGGTGACTCGCGGATCGACTTCGATCCCGATTTCCGCATCGGGAGCAAACGAGAATCTCTCCGCAGTGAAACCGAACAAATCTTCCATCTGCGCGGGCGTCAAGTAAGTGGGCGTTCCGCCGCCCCAATGGAATTGTACAACCGGGCGAGAATGGGAAACTTGCTCGCTGACGTGCTCAATCTCCCGTTTTAGAGTGGCGAGATAAGGGGGAGAGACGCTATGGTCTTTGGTGATGACCACGTTGCAGGCGCAAAACAAGCAAAGGCTCTCACAAAACGGCAAATGCATGTAAATCGAAACTGGCGTGCCTGCCGCTTCGGCTTGTTCGTAAGCGCGGCCGAGTTCGTCGAGGCGGAAATCGTCGCGCCAGACCGGCGCAGTCGGATAGCTGGTATAGCGCGGCCCGGGCCGATTATAGAGTGCGAGAAATTCCGACGAAATGCGAAATTGCTCGCGTTCGAGTTCAAGGTTGAGCTCGGAATTTTGCAAATCGCTCATACCAACGACGCCGGGTTGGAAACATCTGTAATCGCCCGGGCACGAGATTCGGGAGAGGCATTTTCGACGGGCGCCGATTGCCCGGCCCGGATAAAAGCCAGAGCATTCTCCACGGGGGTCTCGGGCAGAATTCCGTGGCCCAAATTTAGGATGTGACCCCGGCCGCGGGTCTGCCGGACAGCCTCGTTGACCGAGCCCGAAATCGCTTCGGGCGAGGCCAGAAGTACAGTCGGATCGACATTGCCCTGGAGCGCTATTCGCTCGCCAAATTTCTCGCGAAGGTGCGCCAAGTCCATTCGCCAGTCCACACCGAGCACGTTCGCTCCGGTCCGCAGAAGGGAAGTGAGCAAATGATTCGATGCTTTCGAAAAAAGAATCACGGGCGTATCGCACGGCGCCAGCGCTTCGATCAAGAGTTGCGTGGCCGGAAGCTCAAAATCGCGGTATGCGGGGGCATCCAGTTCGCCGGCCCAAGTGTCAAAGAGTTGCACGGCAGCCGCACCTGCAGCGATTTGCGCCTTGAGGTAGCTGGCGGTCGCGCGAGCAATTTTTTCCAGTAGCTTGCGGAGGGTTCGAGGCTCACCCCATAGCATCGCCTTTGCGGCCGGGAAGCCTTCTCGAGAACCGCCTTGCACGAGATAACAGGCGAGCGTCCAGGGGGCGGCGGCGAATCCCAGGACGGGGACGTCTGTGCCTAGAGATCGGCAGAGCAAGCGGATGGCATCGCTGACGAAACGCGTCTCGCGCTCGGGATCGAAGGCGGCGAGGGCTTCCACTTGCGTGGCACTACGAACCGGCGAGGCGATTACAGGCCCCGCGTCCCCCAATTCGATTGCCGCGCCCATTGCTTCGGCGGGAATCAGAATGTCCGAAAAGACGATCACGGCGTCGACGCCTAGCCGGCGGTAGGGCTGCAGGGAAACCTCGGCGGCAAGTTCCGGCGTTTTGGCCACTTCCAGGAAGCTATACCTCTCGCGCAGCGCCCGGTACTCGGGCAGATAGCGCCCGGCTTGGCGCATCATCCAGACCGGTACGCGGGGGACTGGCTCCCGGCGGCAGGCGCGCAGCAAGAGCGCGGTGCGGCTGAGGTTCGCGGCGACAAGCTCTGCGGGTTTCGCGTCCATACGGCTAAACTTATTGGCCCTCATTGTAGCTTAAGCTTGGATTTGCGTTTTCCCTGGCATGATAACAAATTCGGGCACCAGCCGCATGAGACCAAGCAGCCGACAGGTGGGATTCCGACAACCCGGCGTTCTCTATGATTTGGTGATAGTCCTAAGGGGGTGATCGGAATGTATGGCGGCGAACCATCCCATTAACTAAGCTCATACTGGTCAGGCATCTGGCCTAATCGAGCTTTTTCGTACTGCAGGAATCGGCTGTATAATGAGCTGGTTAGCCTTCCCCCGATGAGGAATCATCTGGTTCTGCTCACCATCATTTCGTACGCCGCGAGTCTTGGCGGCTATGTCGCGTTTCTCGCGACGGCGCGCCGCCTGTTCGGCCGGCTGGGCACGCTACTGCTGATCTCCGGCTTGGTGTGCCACTATCTGGCGCTACTGGAACGCTCCCGTTGGGCCCACACGGTCCCTTACGACGACCTTTACGGCTCGCTCTCTCTATTTGCATGGCTACTGGCCGCGACTTATCTGGGTTTGGAACTGTTCCATAGAGATCGCTCGGTAGGCGTTTTTATCCTGCCGTTCGTCCTCGCCGTATTTTGTCTGGCGCAAGGCACCCAAGTGGCGGTGCCGGCGCCCCCGCCCGCGCAAGGGCCTCTTCTAGCCTTGCATATCACGCTGAATGTGCTGGGATATGCGGCCTTCGCTTTATCCTTCGTGCTCAGCGCAATTTATTTGGTGCAAAACAGTCTGTTGCGAAGCCGGCACCTAGGAAGCATCGTCTGGCGTTTTCCCGCGCTGGAGTCACTGGAACGAATGAGCCGCAGCAGCGTAATTGTCGGGCTGGTATCGCTGCTGGTGGGGATCAGCTTTGGAGTGCTGTGGGTCAATCGAATCTGGGGCCGCTATTGGAACGGAGACCCCAAAGAGATCATAACGATCATGATTCTGGCGGTGTATGCCGGCTATCTATGGCTGGGCCGAACCGGGTCCTGGCGAGGCGCCCGAGCCTCCGCGCTTTGCGTATTCAACTTTGTTCTGGTGCTGTTCAGCTATAGCGTCGTCAATCTCTATCTGTCGAACTTTCATCGGTTCTTCTGAGGCGTGTGCGGAACCTGATTCTTTTCGGGCGACGGGGAAATTAACCGGTGGCGATCGTCCTCATAGGCTTGAATCATCGCACGGCTCCGGTGGAGTTGCGCGAGCGCGTTTCCTTTACGCAAGAAGCAGCGCGGCTGGCATCTGAACAACTGCGTTCGCGGGGCGTTCTCTCCGAGACCGTAGTGCTCTCTACCTGCAATCGCAGCGAACTCTACGGCGTGCCGCCGGAATCGGCGTCTTCGGCGAAAGACAGCGCCGGCGCGATGGAGCTCTTCTTGGCCACGTTCCACAGGATTGAGCCTGCGGTCCTTAACGGCAGTTTGTATCGGCGCCACGATCGAGAGGCGGTGCGACATCTATTCCGGGTTGCGGCAGGGTTGGATTCCATGATGTTGGGCGAAGCCGAGATTCTCGGTCAGATCCGCGAGGCGTATCGCATCGCAGTGGACCACGGCGGCACAGGGCCGGTGCTCAACCGCATGTTCCAGAGCGCGTTGGAGGTGGGCAAGCGCGTTCGGGCGGAAACGCAAATCAGTGCACGGCCCATGTCCGTGGCTTTTGCCGGCGTCAAGCTGGCGGAGCGGATTTTCGGCAGCCTGCGATCGCACTCTGCGCTCATTTTGGGTGCCGGATCGACAGGAGAACAGGTGGTCGCGCATCTCCGCGACCGTGGAATCTCGCGCCTGGGAGTGGCTAATCGTTCGCTCCAGCGCGCCGCGGAACTCGCGGAGCGCTTCGGGGCGGAAGTCGTTGATTGGGAGGCATTGGACTCGGCGCTGGTCTGGCCGGACACGGTGATCTGCTCGGTGACCAGTTCCGAACCTGTCGTCTCGCGCGTGGCCGTAGAGCGGGCCATGGCGGCGCGTTCTAACCGCTCGCTGCTGTTCATCGATCTGGGAGTTCCTCGCAACGTATCGGCGGGCGCCGCCGAACTTTATAACGTTTATCTCTACGGCGTCGACGACCTGAAGGAGATCGTGGAACAAAATAAACGCGCCAGGGAAGCCGAGGTTCCCAAAGTGGAACTGCTGGTCGAGGAGCACGTGACCAAGTTTGAGTCGTGGCAGGCGGGCGTCGAGGCTAGCGCGGTCTTGCGGGAATTGCGCTCGCGCCTCGGAGCGGAGCGCGAGGACTTTCTGCGGGAGAAACTGAGCGGCATGCTGCACCTCTCGCCGGACGACAAGCGGCGCATCGCGGCCCTGATGGACGAATTGCTCGACCGCGTCTTGCTCGAACCCGCCGAAAAACTGAAGACCGTTCCAGATGTGCGCCGCAGAGTCCGAAACCTCGAAGCGCTCCGGGATCTTTTCCGCCTGGATCAGGACAAGTCTTGAAGTCTTTGCGGATTGGGACCCGCGGCAGTACGTTGGCTCGCTGGCAGGCGGAATTTGTGCGGGCCGGGCTAGCGCGCTACGGAATTGCCACCGAGTTGGTAATCATTCGCACCTCGGGAGACCGCGATCGGCAGAGCTCTCTCCGCGTGATCGGCGGCAAAGGCGTTTTCACCAAGGAGTTGGAGGACGCGCTGCTCGACAGGCGTATCGATCTGGCGGTCCACAGTATGAAGGACATGCCCACCGCTCTTCCCACGGGGCTGGAGATTGCGGCAATCTGCGAGAGAGACGACGTGCGCGATGCGCTGATTTCGGGTGGCGGACTCAAACTCGATCAATTGCCGGCCGGAGCCCGCATTGGCACCAGCAGTCTGCGACGGCAGGCGCAACTGCGGCATTATCGCCGCGATCTCGAGATGGCGGATATGCGCGGCAACGTGGACACCCGACTGGCAAAGCTGGCCCAAGGCGATTACGATGCGATCGTTCTCGCGAAGGCCGGCCTCGAAAGGCTCGGGAAAGCCGAGCGAATCAGCGAGATCGTGCCGCCGGAGGTCTGTCTTCCCGCTGCAGGGCAGGGCGCCATCGGAATCGAAACTCGCAAGCGGGAGAACGAGCTCTCCGCAGCGGTGCGAAAGTTGAATCATGATCCATCGCGGGTTGCGGTGGAAGCGGAGCGCGCCGTATTGGCGGGACTCGAAGGCGGCTGCCAGGTCCCCATGGGGGTGTGGTGTCGCGCGGCGTCAGGAAGCCTAATCATCGATGCTTGCGTGCTCTCCGCGGATGGAAGCGAATCCATCCGCGAGAGCCGCACAGGGGCGTTGGAAAATGGTAGAGAGCTGGGGCGCTCGGTGGCCGCGGCGCTGCTCGACCGCGGCGCGGACCGCCTGCTGCGGCTCGCGGGGCGCGGCGTTGAACACAGTTAAATCTCGAACGCTCGAGGGAAAGCGCATTGTGGTTACGCGCGCGTCGGCGCTGTCGAAAGAGTTGCGCCAGCGATTGGAGGAATTGGGCGCAGAGGTGATCTTGCTTCCTCTCGTCCGTTTTGTGGAGCCTGAGAATACTCATGAACTCGACTGCGCCATTCGATCGCTCGAACAGTTTGACTGGTTAATTTTCACCAGCGCGAACGCCGTGACGTTTTTTCTCGGACGATGCCGCGCACTGGGATATCCACCGACCGTCAAGGGCAAAGAAATCGCTGCGGTGGGTTCGGCGACGCGGTTGGCTCTCGAGAAGGAAGGCTTGCGAGTGTCGTTTGTCCCGGCGGAATTTAGCGGAGCGGGACTTGCCGCGGGGCTGGGCGAAGCAGTTGCGGGAAAGAGGGTTCTGCTGCCGCGAAGTGACCGCGCCGGCGAGGAGTTGCCCTCGCTGCTCCGGAAGGCTGCGGCCAATGTCACGGAGGTAGTTGCCTACAGGACGGCCGGGCCGGAAACATTTGATCGCAGCCTAATCGAGTCGATGCTTAACGGGCAGGCTGACGCGGTCACATTTTTCAGTCCTTCGGCTTTCCATGAATTTCAGAGTCTCATCGGGGCTGAGGGCCTAGCCAAATGGAGTTCGGGCGTCGCCTTCGCGGCGGTCGGGCCGGTGACGGCAAAAGCGATTCGAGGTGCGGGGTTACCGGTAGCTGTAGAAGCGGATGAGGCAACCGCATACTCGCTTGTAGCGGCTCTGGAGCGGCATTTTTCGGCACCCGAAATCAAGCGCGGCGGGTCCACAACAGAAGCCGTGTGACGGGAGGGGGGTATGGCATTTCCAGTACAACGACCGCGACGCCTGCGGCGCACCGAGGCCCTGCGCGGCATGACGCGCGAAACGCGCCTTTCCACCAGCGGCTTCGTTTATCCCATGTTCGTCGGGCCGGGCAATGCGACGCGCATGGAGATCAGCTCGATGCCTGGAGTCTATCAACAGTCAGTTGATCAACTGCTGGAGGAATGCCGCGAGGTCGAAGGATTGGGAATTCCTGGAGTGATCCTCTTTGGCATTCCCGAACACAAAGACGAGCATGGATCGGAGGCTTCTTCGCCGAGCGGTGTGGTGCAACGGGCGATCCAGGCGATTCGCCGCGCCAACCTCAATCTGGTGGTGATTACCGACGTCTGCCTGTGCGAGTACACAAGCCACGGACACTGCGGCGTGATCGAAAATGGCGAAGTGGCCAATGATCCGACGCTGAAGCTGCTTGCCGAGGAGGCGCTATCTCACGCGCGTGCGGGCGCTGATATGGTGGCACCTTCGGACATGATGGATGGGCGAGTAGCAGCGATTCGGCAGGCCCTTGACTCTCATGGATTCTCGCATCTGCCGATATTTTCTTACGCCGCTAAATATTGTTCCGGATTTTACGGACCCTTTCGGGAGGCGGCGCAATCGGCGCCTCAGTTTGGGGACCGGCGCAGCTATCAAATGGATCCGGCAAATGCGCGAGAGGCCCTGCAGGAAGTGGCGCTTGATTTGGAGGAAGGCGCGGACATCATCATGGTCAAACCGGCGCTCCCTTATTTGGACATCATTCGCCAGGTTCGGGACCGTTTTGACGTCCCCCTAGGCGCCTACAACGTAAGCGGCGAATACGCGATGGTCAAAGCCGCCGCGCGCAATGGCTGGCTGGATGAAAAGCGAATCGTGCTGGAAGTTCTGACGGCGATTCAACGAGCCGGCGCAGAGATCGTGCTGACGTATCATGCCAAGGACGTGGCGCGATGGACTAAGGCTTGCTAAGAGCTAGCTCTCCGGCTCGTTAAGCTTGGCAACTGAGAGATTCTTCGTCGCTGCGCTCCTAAGAGCGCGAAAGGCTGTTTGATCCCTTGGCGAGGGGACACGGCGGAGGGAATCGGCGTGGGAAGTATCCCGGAAATGGAGCACAGCCGTTCGCAAAAGGCTTTTGACCGCGCCCGCCGCGTACTGGTGGGCGGCGTCAATAGTCCCGTGCGCGCTTTCGGCGCAGTGGGCGGCACGCCCATCATCGTGGACCGCGCGCAGGGAGCCCAGGTCTGGGATGTGGACGGCAATGCCTATACCGATTTCATCTGCTCCTGGGGCGCCCTGATTTTGGGACACGCTCACCAGGAAATCACGGCTGCTTTGGCGGAGCAGGATGCGCTCGGCACAAGCTATGGCATGACCACCGAGCTCGAGATCGAATTGGCGGAGATGCTTCAAAAATCCCTACCCTCGATGGAGCGCGTGCGTTTTGTAAGTTCGGGCACCGAGGCAACCATGAGCGCGGTTCGTTTGGCGCGGGCGGCGACCGGCCGAAATTTCATCGTTAAGTTTGAGGGCGGTTACCACGGACATGGCGACAGCTTTCTCGCCAAGGCGGGTTCCGGGCTGGCAACTTTGGGCATCGCGGCTTCTCCAGGGGTTCCGGAGGCGCTGGCGGAACTGACGCTCGATGCGCCCTACAACGATCTGGAGGCAGTTGAGCGCCTGTTCGAGAGCCACGGACACGACATAGCAGCTGTAATTGTCGAGCCCGTGGCGGCGAATATGGGCCTGGTTCCGCCGTTAGACGGTTTTCTTTCCGAAGTGCGCGAATTGACGCGGCACCATGGTGCGCTGCTCATTTTCGATGAAGTCATCACCGGCTTCCGGCTGTGCTTTGGGGGAGCGCAAAATCTTTTTGGTATCGAGCCGGACCTGACCACGTTGGGCAAGATCATTGGCGGCGGTCTGCCGGTCGCCGCCTACGGAGGACGTCGAGAATTGATGGAGCAAATTGCTCCGTTGGGCCCGGTCTATCAGGCGGGCACGCTATCGGGCAATCCCCTGGCCATGCGAGCGGGTATCGAGACTCTGAAGCGCCTCGCGTCGGTTGGCTTCTACGATTCCCTAGAGCGAAAGGCCAAGATTCTCGCGGACGGCATGCGGCAAGCTCTTTCTGACTCGGGCGTCGCCGGCCACGTGGCTCGTGCGGGGTCACTGCTGACATTATTTTTCACCGTAGGCCCAGTTGAGAACTATGCTGCCGCAAAGAGATCCGATACGCGCCGCTTCGCGTCGTTCTTTCAGGAGATGCTGCGCCGGAAAATCCTCATACCTCCCTCGCAATTCGAGGCGCTATTCGTCTCTGCGGCACACGGCGATGACGATATACGCCGCACAGTCGTCGCCTGCCGCGAGAGTCTCGCGGCGATTCGGCCCTGATCGCATTCTGCCCCCGTAACTCAAACACGTCTGTGAACAAATTTTAATATCGCGGCTTTGTAGGAGTGTTATTCTGAACGCGTTGCGGCCGCAGGCGTTGCCGCTCGAGGATTTGCTGCGTGGACGGTTCCTCGGGCAGGGAGGCGTCGCTGAATCGGTTCAGGTTCGCTGCTGCACTTCGAGTCGGCAGTCTTTCCTCTAGACATCTTCTTCTAGGTGTCCCTCCATGCCATTAACCCCATCGCCGCTGGTGATCGCTGCGCTTGACGCGGGCTCGAACGCGATCCGCGCGGTAGTAGCGCGCGCCAGCTCGGCCACGGAGATACGCGAACTTGCAAGCGCGCGCTGGTCGGTTCGGCTGGGTCATAACGTATTCACGAGAAAAAGACTGGACCCGCGCACGATGTCACGGGCGGTCGAAGCCTTTCTGCATTTCCGGAGCCTGCTCGACCGCTACGAAGTGGATGGATACTCGGCCGTCGCCACCAGCGCCATGCGCGAAGCCGTCAATCGTGATGCCCTGATTTCGCGAATCTACCGCGAGGCCGGCATCGAGCTCGTAGCCATAAGTGCGGCGGAAGAGGCGCGGCTCGTCCGCGAGGCAGTATTCGGGGTATCGGCAGGACGTTTTGCTCCCCGATTGATTCTCGATCTGGGTGGCGGCAGCCTGGAGATGAGTTTCCTGCGCGGGAGAAAAATCGACCGAGGATTCGCGCTTCCGCTCGGCACGGTTCGTCTCATGGAGCAATTTAATCTCGCCGGGCCGTTTACGCCGGAGGCTTTGGGTGAGTTGCAAGCGCACATTAGTTCGGTGTTGCAGTCTCAGCTTCGAGGCTCGATGGAGGTCGGGCGCAGCGCCGCAGTCGCTTGCGGCGGCAATGCGGAGGCGCTCGCTCGGGTCGCTCCGGGTCCGCGCTTGGCCGGTTTCAATACCCTGAATCTCCGCCGCCTGCGGGAGATGCTCTGGGAGATCCTGCGGCTCGACGTGGACGGCCGCATGGATAGTTTTGGAGTGCGACGCGATCGCGCCGAGGTCATGGGCGTAGCGGCGGTTTTGTTCATCAGGCTCGCGGAGCTGCTGGACGTGCGGCAAATGATTATTCCCGGGGTGGGCGTTCGCGAAGGAGTGCTGCATGAACTGGCGACTGCCCATTTTGGTCCGGCGAGTGCTCATGATGAGAGGGCGGAGGCCTTACGCCAGCAGGCACGTCGCTTTGCCGCGCGGATGCACTCCGATACCGGCCATTGCGAGCATGTGCGCCGGCTGGCGGCGCAGCTTTTTGATCAGCTGGCGCCTGTTCACGAACTGCCCTCCGCGCAGCGGGTCACGCTTGAATTGGGAGCGCTTTTGCACGACATCGGCGTCGCGGTGAATGCACGCGGGCACCATAAGCATGGCGAATATCTGGTGCGGCATGCGGACATTCCGGGGCTCAGCAAGCACCAGCAGGCCGTGGTGGCCTGCCTGGTGCGCTATCATGGTGAATCTAGGCCCGACCTCCACCATCGGCTCTATAGTTCGCTTGCCGGCGCGGACCGCACGCGCGTGCAGCAGTTGGCCGCGCTGCTGCGCATCGCGGTGGCGCTGGATGCGGGGGGAACGCAGGCGGTGCGCCGCGTGGACGCGAAGATTCAGCGCAGAACGATTCTGATACGCATGGCCACAACTTCCGAGGCCCAGGTGAATCTTCGCGAGCTGCGACGCAAATCCAAATTCTTTGAAAGGGAGTTTGGCCTGCCCCTGCGATTCGCTTGTGTACGGCGTATTCAAAATGGAAACGCGGCGCGGCGCAACGGGCTCATCGCTGGACGTTCCGCAGCGTGACGACTGCCCCTTGCCTGCTCACCGTTTTGATGATCCCAAAGCATCTAAGATTAGGTTATGGTTGCACAGCAGCGTGACAAACCGGAGCCAATGGGTGAAGACGAAGAAGCCCCGGGAAAAACTATGCGCCTTTACCTGATGCGACACGGCATCGCCATCGACCGAGAAGACCCCGATTGCCCTCCGGATCCAGACCGTTATCTCACACCCAAGGGAATTCAGCGTACTCGCGCCGCCGCGCGCGGACTGCGGGCATTGCGGGTCAAACCCGCTGCGCTTCTAACCAGCCCTTACGTGCGCGCCGTGCAGACCGGCGAGGTCGTCTGCGAGGTTCTGGGTCTCGATCCCAAGCAGCTTCGCACCACAGACGCGCTCAAGCCCGAGGCGAAACCGGCTCGGCTGGCGGAAGAGCTCGGCCGGCTAGGAGGGGAAGTGATCTGCTTCGGGCATGCGCCGCATGTGGACGAATTCATTGCGCACGCGCTGAAGGCAACAGCGCCATTCACGGCGCTGAAGAAATCCGGCGTGGCCTGTGTGGATATCGACTCGCCCTCGCCCTTACGCGCAACGCTCTTCTGGGTGCTGACCTCGAGGATTCTTCGCCGCCTTGGCGAGTGATCGAAGCCATGCATGCGAGCTCGGTCCGCCAGCGATCCCATAGCTTTTGCGGGCTAGTGTCGGCGGCGTTATCCACACTGGAGCCTTTGCCGTTTCGATGCGGCGGTTGGGAGACGAGCGCAACGTATTCCTTCCGCCTCTTCCGCGCTGCAGTGTCTACGCGCCGCAGAGACCTCGATACCGCCAGTTTGGGTAAGGATCTCTTGTGCGAGAGCTCCACGAGCAGATCGTGCATCACATCGAGATCGTGCCCTTCTCCGAGAAGGTCCTGAGCGCGCTCGAGTTCCGCGCCCCAGGCCTCGCTCTTTTGCGGCAGGAAACTCTCGACCAGGTAGCGCAAGCGCTTTACCGTGACGCGCAATTCGTGCCAAGTCTCGGCGCTTGGTTCCTTGGTCCAGCGCTCGTGCAGATCGATGACGCGGGACAATTGCTCAAGGACCAGTTGGGCCAGTCGCCGCTCGTTCACCGGGATGAGTTCGGCCCTAGCGGGCAGCCGGCGTGACCAGCGCTTCCATCGTTTGCGAGGAAAGGATTTTAGCGAGCTGCGGGCCTCCCGCCGAGCGCGGCGTTCCTGTTTTTTGAAATGCGAGGCCAAGGCCTTGCCGGCGGGACCCCCGGTTAAGCGCAGAGGCCTCAGCCAGGCCTGCAATACTTGCACGTCTCGCAAGTCGGAAAGTCCGCTCTGTATCTGCTTGGATGCCTTTCGCAGCCGCCGCCAGACAGGGTCAGGATCGATGGCAGAAAAACCTTCGGCCAGGGAGCGGCAGCGCCGTAAAGCGACACGGAAATCGTGGACCGGGTCTGTCTTCAGGTTCTTTTGCGCGCGCTTATGGTTGCCCAGCGCACGGCGCATGGACCGCTCCAAGGATTGCGATGCCGGGGAAACGTGAACCTCGTCCTGGTCGTCCTGGCTCATGATCTCTATGGCGCGTTTGATCTGTTATGCCCGCTTGCGCCGCTCTTCTATTGCAGCCTCTACCGCCACTTCCTCGCCTGTCTCTGGCGCGCCGCTGGGTATGGCAAGTGCCGCTCGCCCTACCGGAGGGGTGAGGATCCTATCGATCCCGGCCTTCAGCTGTTCGAATATCACCCGAGGTTCGGGTCGCGCATCAATTACGTCGAAACTGAACTCCTCCGCCAGCTGATCGAATTGTTGCAGTAGGGCGGCCTGATATTTCCTGAAGCTATCGTACATGTCCTCTGCCGAGTAGAGGTCCATGCCGGATTCCCAGTAATCAAATCCGCGGGTGAATACCGCGCGGGGAATGAGTTCGTCGACGCTGATGCGCAGGTAGAAAACGGCGTCCGGCTTTGGAGCAAAGCGATGGATATTGCGCACCCAAACCGAATCTAGCCCCCGAACCATAGAACGCGCCATCAGCGAATAGATGTAGCGGTCGGTGAGCACCACAAAGCCCGCGCGCAGCGCCGGCACGATCTCGTTTTCGAGGCGGTCGGCGAAGTCCGTTGCGTAGAAGAGGGTAAGTGTGATGCGGCCGAGGGTATGCCCTTCCTTGGCTCGCTTGATGCCCTTGCCGACAAGTCCGGAGCGGGTTAGCCCCGTATCCAGGACCGCATGGCCTTGCTGTTCCAGCCATTCCTTGAGCAGCCGGATTTGGGTGGAGCGCCCCACGCCGTCCGTCCCTTCCAGAACGATCAGCTTGCCGACGAGGTCGTCCAGTTCCAGGCCCGGCAATCTGACTCCGTAGCTTTCTTTCATGGGGCCACCCGAAGTTGCTTCGCCTGAGTCAATTTGGCCAAAACCATAAGACGCATCTCCTGCTGCTGGGTTTCGATGGGCAAGGTGGCATCAATCACAGTGAGCCCGAATTCCGGGATCATCTTGTCGTATTCCTCCAGGATGCGTCCCTGAAAGAGGCGGAAGCTTTCGTCCGGATCGTCGCTCAGGCCCAGATCCATGCCGGCTTCGTAAAATTTGAATCCAACGCGAGCATCGCTGATCCGCTTCATAGCGACCTCGAGAGGCACACGGAAGTAAAAGGCGACCGTCGGCCTCACCGCGAATGCGTAGAGTTCGCGAATCCACTCCGCATCCATGCCCCGGCTCGCGTCGCGCGCAAAGGCCGTGTAGATATATCGATCGCAGAGCACTACGGCGCCGGCTTTGAGTAGGGGAATGATATTACGTTCGGTGCGGTCGGCAAAATCAGTGGCGTGGATGAGGCTGAAGGTCGCCGGCGTCAGGAGTTGCTTCTTTTTGCCTCGCTTGGTTGTGTCTTTGACCAGCGGCGAAGAGTTCCACTCGCTAAACACAACTCCATAGCCTTCGGCCTTGAGCCATTGATGCAGTAGCATCAACTGCGTCGACTTGCCGGAGCCATCAATGCCTTCGACAACAAAAAGCCGTCCGGGAATGCGATGATCACCGTAACGTTTCATGCGGAGAAAACCTAAGAGGACGGGAGAGACCACGATCAAACCCGTGCCGCAACCTACCCTTTCATTGTAACAGGATCATTATTGGGGGGAAGTGAAAACTCCAGAAGTCCGTGTAAACCATTTCATCTGAGCCACATAGAGCGGAGTTCTGGCATTATCGCAAACGGTTCAAGTACAGCGCCATGCCTACCGCCGCATTCATTCCCAGCTGCTCCAGTTGACGGACTTCGCGTGCGCTGCGAATGCCTCCTGCCGCGGTAATCGGCAGACCCGTAGCCTTTCGGAGTTGACGAAACCAGCGCAGGCTTGTCCCGCGCATGGTGCCTTCAGCGTCTACGTAGGTACACAGAAACTCGGAGGCGTAAGACTCTAACTCAGAGAAGACCTTATCCGGAGTAAGACTCAGCTTTTCCCGCCATCCCCGCACTAGAATCCGCCCGCCTTGTGTATCCACAGCGACGATGATTCGTTTCCTTCCTACTTTTGCGACCAGGCGGGAAAGAAAACCACGATTTACGCCTCCGTCCCGAAATGCAGCGCTGCCTATGATCACCTTTTCCGCGCCGACGGCAAGAATGCGCTTCGCGCGTGCCGCCGTACGGATGCCGCCGCCTACGCGCACGCGCATGGGAGCTCTGCGGCAGAGCTGGCCGACCAGCCGCGCATTGCTCCCGCGGCCCATGGCGGCGTCCAAGTCAATGACGTGAAGTAGGGAATAATCTCGAAAGCGGTCCAGGAGGCCAAAAACATCCTCAACAGCCAGGCGCAGTTTGCGTCCGCGGATCAGTTGTACGGCACGGCCGGCCTGAAGATCGATGCAGGGAATGATCACGTGTAGGTCGCTCTCTATACCCGGGCCAGGCCTAAGGCGAACCCTTTAGCCGCTCAGCCGCACCGCCACCCCTTGGGAATGGAGAAAGCATTTGAGTTCGCGAAGCCCTTGCACCGAGTCATGAAAGATGGAGGCCGCCAAAGCTGCGTCCGCATGGCCCTTTTCGAAGACCTCCAGGAAATCTGACGGGCCGTCTGCGCCGCCCGAGGCAATCAGAGGCACGGTTACCCGCCCGGCGATTGTCGCCGTCAGGCACAGATCGAAACCGCTGCGGGTGCCGTCACGATCCATGGAGGTCAGCAGAATCTCGCCAGCGCCGCGTTGGGTGCCCTCTATGGCCCAATCCACGGCATCCCGGCCGGATGACTCGCGCCCCCCTCGCACGTACGCTTCGCACCGCTCGCCAACTCTCTTGGCATCAATAGCTAGCACTACGGCTTGGGAGCCGAACTCACCAGCCAGGTCGGTGATGAGCTCAGGACGCCGGAGAGCGGCTGTGTTGACGGTGAGTTTGTCCGCTCCGGATCGGAGAATGGCTCGGCCTTCATCTACGTCGCCCACGCCGCCGCCCGCGGTCAGTGGGATGGCCAGTTCGGCGGCCACGCGACGGATCGTTTCTAGAAACGTGGGCCGATGGTCGCGCGAGGCGGCGATATCCAAGACCACCAGCTCGTCGGCGCCCTCGCGGTTATAACGCGCGGCCAGGGCGGCAGGATCGCCGGCGTCGCGCAGGTTGAAAAACTGAACGCCCTTGACGACGCGCTCGCCGTCAGTATCGAGGCAGGGAATAATACGGCGGGCCAATGTCATACGCGATTGTCTGCCCCGGCACGGGCGACGAAATTGGCCAGCACCCGCGCGCCCGCATCACCCGATTTTTCGGGATGAAATTGCACGGCAAAAAGATTCTGGTGCTCCAGTGCGGCGACAAATGGCACTCCGTGTTCGCATAAGGCGATCGCGGATGCACCTGCGTCCCGCGCCGCATAGGAGTGGGCGAAATAGAAGTATGCGTTCGTGGGGATGCCTTCGAGCAGAACGGAAGGTCGCACTTGACGGAGCTGGTTCCAGCCCATGTGCGGCAATTTGGCCGTGACCGGAAGAGCACTCACGGCGCCGGGCAGGACGCCTAGGCCGCGGTCTTCCGGCGCCTCAGCGCTGGATGCGAAAAGGGCCTGCAATCCCAGGCAAATGCCCAACAGCGGAACACCACCGCCGATGGCCTGCCGAATCGGCCCGAACAAGCCACGCGAGCCGAGCGTTCGCATCAACTGGCCAAAATGGCCCACCCCGGGAAGAATGAGCGCGCGGGCGGCAGCGATCGAATCAGGCGTTGCCGCGCGTTCGGTTTCGACACCCTGCCGCGCTAGAGCGCGTTCCACCGACGGTAGATTGCCCGCGTCATATTCGACGAGCGAGATTTTCATAACAGGCCTTTGGTGCTAGGAAGCACGCGTTTAAGCTGCGGATCGCGCGTCGTGGCAAATCGCAGCGCGCGCGCGAAGGCTTTGAAAAGAGCTTCTACCTGGTGGTGTGTCGAGCGGCCATAGATGAGCCGCAAGTGCACGTTTGCCGCTGCGGCCTGCGCGAAACCGCGGAAAAAATCTTCGACCAGCTCCGTTTGCAAATCGCCGACCCGCTGGGCGCCAAATCGCCATGCGCAGACGCAATGGGCCCGCCCGCTGAAATCGATCGCCGCAGCAGCCAGTGTTTCGTCCATGGGCATCAGGAAATAGCCGGCCCTGAGGATGCCGCGCTTCGAGCCCAATGCCTTTGCTATGGCTTCGCCGAGCGTGATGCCGAGATCCTCGACCATATGGTGCTGGTCCACGTCGAGGTCCCCTTTGGCAGCGATGTGCAAATCCATGCCTCCATGGCGCGCAACAAGGTCGAGCATGTGATCGAGAAACCGAATGCCCGTAGAGACATCCGCGCGGCCATGTCCCTCCAGATTCAAGCGGATCAGGATGTCGGTCTCTTTGGTCACGCGGTGGATGCTGGCGCGCCTCATTTCCAATACTTCTCCAGCTCGTTAGTGCTGTGAAGAATGATGCGCGCACCGTGTCGTCGCAATTGCGCCGCGCGCACCCGACGAGCCTCGCTTCCCTGTCGCAGCACGCCCAAGAATGGAATGCCAGCACGTTTCGCCGCCAAGGCGTCGTCCAGGTTATCCCCGAGATACAGCGCCTCACACGGATCCGAGCCATCGAGCAGGCGCAGCAGGCCCTCCGGATGGGGCTTGAGGTGCTCCACGTCATCCATGGTGACGACGCGCGGAAAGAGCGTGGTGACGCCGAAGTGCTCAAGCGTGTGGCGCAGCTCGCGCCGCGTCCGTCCGGTGAAGAGCGCAAGCTCGGCGCGCTTCGCCCAGCGTGCCAAACGCCGAGTTGGCACAAGCCATCGTTCGCGCCAGACATTGCCGCGCGTTCCGTCGGTTCCCCAATAGATTTTCTGAAAGATGCGCTTTACTTGAGCATACTTGACCTGCCCGCCCAGCGAGTTGATCCAATCCGTCGAGAGCCGCCAATCGTCGTTGTAACCCGAACGGCTCTTCCATCGCTGAATATGCGCATAGGTGAAGCGGCGGCCGGTGAAATGCTTCACGGTCTCAAGAATGGAGCGGTGAAACGAGCCCTGGACGTCGACGAGAACTCCATCGACATCGAAGACGAGCAGTTTGGGCGCCAGTTTCACCACTCCTCCTTAATCGCTTGGAGCAGGCTTTGGGTTTGCGGGACCGTGCCCGCGGTTATACGAACGAAACCGTCACGACCGAATGCTAAGGCGCGGTCGCGTACCAGGATTCCACGTTGCGCCAGCCGTTTTACCAACCGCGTGCCGCCGGGACCGAAGTCGGCGAGCACGAAATTGGCAGCGCTAGGAAAGACGTGCACTCCCAATTGCTCGAGCCCTCTCACCAGCTGAGAACGGCTTTCCAGAACTTCCTGGGCGTAGGCCCGCAGGAATTTCTCATCGTTCACGGCTGCTTCCGCGGCAGTCAGCGCGAGCGAGTTGACCGGATACGGCGTAAATGCCCGCCGCATGGCCGAGATCACATCGGAACGAGCGAACAGCGCGCCAATTCGCAGCGCCGCCAAACCAGCGGCTTTGGAGAAGGTCCGCGACACGATCAAATTCGGCGTTTGCCGAATCCAAGGAAGCACCGTTAGTCCGGAGAATTCAAAGTAAGCCTCGTCGACCAGAACCAGGGTGCGTGGCGCCGAATCCAGGATGCGCGTGAGACTGTCCTCGTCCAGCAGAGTTCCCGTGGGATTATTGGGATTGGCGAGAAACAGGATATTGGGCGAGCGCCGAAGCGCGCGCAGCGTGCCTACCAGAGGGAACTTCATCGCCTCATCGTAACGAACCGAAATGATGCGCGCTCCGGCGACTTGCGAAAAAAAGCGATACATCGAAAAGGTCGGTTCCGGAATGAGAACCGCATCGCCCGGCCCGATGAAGACTTCCATAAGCAAGCGCAGCGCGTCGTCCACACCATTTGTGAGCAGCATTTCCGAGGGCCAGACGCCAAAGTAAGCCGCCAAACGGCGAACCGAATTTTCATACTCGGGATACATAGCCAGCTGTTCCGCCGTGACTGTTTGTAGAGCCTGCAGCACAGCAGGCGAGCAGCCGGTGGTGTTCTCGTTGAAATCGAGCCGGAGCTTGCCCTCGCGGCCTTCTTCGGGCGCTTCGTAATCGCGAATCCGCTTAACCGAAGGACGGAAGCGTATTTTCAGAGGGATCGGCCGGCTCGCGGACCGTGCCCTTGGGCTCGCGGATGCGTTCACTGGCGCACCTCCACGGCGCGCCGATGCGCGACTAATCCCTCGGCATCGGCGAGGGCAGCCACCACAGGGCCCAGGCTGCGCAGGCCGGCCGCGGAAATGTGCTGCACGCTGGTGCAACGCACAAAATCCCCTGTGGAAAGCCCTCCCCTCGTTCGAGCGCCTCCGCTCGTGGGGAGCACATGATTGGTACCGCTGGCGTAATCGCCAATTGATTGCGCGCTCCATGGGCCGAGAAACGTGCTGCCGGCGGCGTGCAGTTTGTGGGCGAGCTCCGATTGAACGCCAGGAATGCTGAGATGTTCGGGCGCAAAACGATTTGCAAATCGGACTGCGGCGGCGGAGTCCGGCGCGAGAAGGATAGCGCCTTTGTCGGCAAGCGATCGTTTCGCCGGATTCGGGTCGGGCAGGCGGCTGAGTTGCGCCGCGACAGCATCGCGCACTGCCGTCGCCAATTTGCGTGACGTTGTGACCAACAGCGCCAAGGCGTCGGGATCGTGCTCGGCCTGCGCCAGAAGGTCTGCCGCGATGTAGCGGGGATTTCCGCTCGCGGCGACGATCAGCAGCTCAGTCGGGCCGGCGAGCAGGTCGATCGCGCAATCAAAACTGACCAGGCGCTTGGCCGCCGTTACGAATCGATTCCCGGGGCCAAAAATTTTGTCCACGCGGGGCGCCGATCGTGTGCCGTAGGCGAGCGCCGCAATCGCCTGCGCTCCACCGATATGTGCGATTTCCTGGAGCCCAAGCATCTCCGCGGCGGCCAGCAAGGCCTCGTTGGGGCGCGGGCACACGACCACGATGCGATGCACGCCCGCGACCTGCGCCGGAATTACGGTCATCAGCAAAGTTGAGACCAGGGAAAATCGTCCGCCGGGAATATAGCAGCCAATCGTATCAATCGCACTGATGCGCTGGGCGACACGTACGCCCGGCTCGACCGCAATGCTCCAAGATCGCGGGAGCTGTGCTTTCGCGACGAGCCGAATGTTCCGTGCGGCATGCTCGAGCGCTGTGCGCAAATTCTTGGGAATTGCGCGCGCCGCTGCGCGCCGATCTCGCGTGCTCACCCAAAGATTGGCCGGGGTGAGCCGGACACCGTCAAGCCGCCGCGTCCAGGCAAATAAAGCCGCATCGCCGCGGCGCCGCACGTCGCCAACGATGCGCGAAGCCACCGATTCCGCGGCGGCATCCCGACGATGACGCGCGGCGAGAATCTTTTCCTCTACGCGCGATGTCAGCGGCACAATTCGCATCACAGCACAATCTTATTGAGAGGATATTCCACGATGCCCTGAGCCTGCGCGGCCTTCAGCTTGGGAATGAGATGCCGCACTACGTCCTCGTCCACGATCGTATTGATCGCCACCCAATCGGCATCGGAAAGCGTGGAAATCGTCGGATTCTTCAGCGCCGGAAGCGCTTGCAGCACGCCGTCAAGGTGCTCGCGCCGCACGTTCAGCATGATGCCGACTTTGGTGTACGCGGCGATGGCACCTTGAAGCAGCAGGACGATATTGGAAATCTTCTCGCATTTCCAAGGGTCTTTCGCCGCCGCCGGACTGGCGATAAACACGGTGCGGGACTCGAGCACGGTGTCGATGATGCGCAGACGGTTTGCTCGCAGCGAAGAGCCGGTCTCGGTGATTTCGACGATGGCATCGGCAAGCTGCGGAACCTTGACCTCGGTCGCTCCCCAGGAGAACTCCACGCGCGCTTGCACGCCGTGGCGAGCCAGATATTTCTTCGTCAGGTTCACAACTTCCGTGGCAATCACTTTGCCTTCGAGGTCACGCGCCGTTTGCGCCAGCGCGTTCTCCGGAACGGCCAGCACCCAACGCACTGGCGCCAGGCTCTGCTTAGCGTAGGGTAACTCGGCGACTTCTTTCACTTCCGCGCCTGTTTCCAGCACCCAATCACGGCCGGTGATACCGGCATCGAGCGCACCTGTTTCCACGTAGCGCGCCATCTCCTGCGCGCGCACGAGCATGCAAGTAATTTCGGAATCATCGATAGAGGGAAAGTAGCTGCGCGAACTCACCGTGACTCGCCAGCCGGCGCGGCCCAGCAGTTGCAGCGTAGCATCCTGCAGGCTGCCTTTGGGTAAGCCCAGTTTCAGCGGTTTCATGGACGCGGCTCCCCGCCATAGACGGCGTTCGGATCGAAGGCGCGTTCCTCTACCACTTCCACCGCACCGTCATCGCCCAGGCGCCGGAAAAAGCAGCTTCGGTAGCCTTCATGACAGACGCCCGGACCTGCCGACTCGACGCGCACCAATATCGTATCGGCGTCGCAGTCCACGCGCACCTCGTTCACGCGCAGGGTGTGGCCGCTCTGTTCTCCCTTACGCCAAAGCTTGCCGCGCGTGCGGCTGTAAAATGTCACGGCGCCGCTCGAGCGCGTCGCCTCATACGCCTGCTCGTTCATGAAACCGAGCATCAGCACCTCGCCCGTTCGCGCGTCTTGAACAATCGCAGGAATGAGCCCGTTGAGCTTGGCAAAGTCGAGATCCATCCGGCCTCCCTGTGCGAAGTTGACGACCCGATTAGGTGTTTTCGGACTCCGGCGGAGTCCAACGGGCTCCCCTCGAGTGAGGACTCTCGGAGCCTTCGCAGCATACAAAAAAAAACCCGCTGGGCGTTTGCCGCGCCAGCGGGTCCATGAGAGCTCTTAAGTTTCGGCTACTCAAACCTCCGCGGGCACGGCTCGCCGCCGTGATGATGATGATGATGCCCGCGCAACTTCATAACCACGAAACTGTAGCGAAAATGAGTAGCTTCGTCAAGGGCCTACGGCGAACCTGGCGAACCTACGGCGCGTCATCGAGGCAAAGCGGATTACTGTTTCTTCCGGCTACTTCTTTTCGTCTTCGTCCAGCCGTAAGGCGGCGGAGTTGATGCAGAAGCGCAGGCCCGTAGGCTTGGGGCCATCGGGAAAGACGTGCCCGAGGTGCGCTTCGCAGCGCCTACACATGACTTCCGTGCGCACCATTCCGTAAGATTCGTCGGTTTCGAGCGCCACTTTGCATTCGTCTACGGGCGCATAAAAGCTTGGCCAGCCTGTGCCGGAGTTATACTTTGTATCTGAGTTGAACAGCGGCTCGCCGCAGCAGACGCAGCGGAAGACACCATGTTTCTGGGTGTTCCAGTATTTGCCCGTGAACGCGGGCTCAGTGCCCTTCTTTCGGGTTACCTGGAACTCTTGGTCTGAAAGCTGTTGACGCCATTCCGCTTCGGTCTTTTGCACTTTTTCGGTTTGGTTTTCGATCTGTTTTTCCATCTGGCAGACTCCAACAGGTACGAGCTTTTACTTGCTCTCATTTCATTCTAACTTGTTTCTATCAGGACAGAAATAGAGGGAATTCGCTCCGATTTTGTGCTGGCAGGCGCGCCCGGCGCGGCCATCGGACGTCTAGGAGGCTTTCGGTGCCCCAGTGAGTCAAAAAAGCATTGCCCCCTGTTCGATTACTCCTGCTATTTGATGTTGGGCCGGTGGTTGCCGACGACCGCTGGCGCGGAGGGGCCGTTCGAGCATCACCGTTTTCCGCAGGTGCCACTAGTGTTAGAGTTGCCAGAGGAGAATCGTCGAGGTGCTTGAATGATTCGTAGAGATTTCGTCAAGAGTTCGTTGGTTATGGCTGCATTGGCGGCTGGTAAGGAGCGGCCGGCCGCATCGCCGCGAGCTGCGGAGAGCACGCCTTTCCCCAAAGCGGCGGGGCTCACGAAATATGTCTCCGAGTTCATCGTGAATGCGAAATATGACCATATTCCTGCCGATGTTTTGGAGCTGGGCAGGAAATCAATTTTAGACGGCTTCGGATTGGCGCTGGCGGGATCGGCGTCTGTAATGGCTCCTCTCGTCCGCCAATACCTGCAGGGCCTTGGAGTGAGCGGCCAAGCGGCCATTATAGGATCGGGCATGAAGGCGCCGGCGCGGTTCGCTGCTTTTGCGAATGGCGTTTCCATTCACGCGGACGATTTTGACGATACCCAGCTTGCCGTGGCCAAGGATCGCGTTTACGGCTTGCTGACGCATCCCAGCGTCACTACGCTCACGCCCGCGTTCGCGATCTGTGAGCTCAGCCAGCGTTCCGGCAAGGATTTCATGCTCGCCTATCACCTCGGCGTGGAAGTCGAATCGAAAATTGCGGAAGCGATCGATCCCCGCCATTACAATGATGGATTCCATTCCACGGGCACCTGCGGCTCGTTTGGCAGTGCGGCGGCCTGCGCCAGGCTGCGCGGCCTCGATGCGCAGAAAACGGCGTATGCCCTGGGCGTGGCAGCGGCTGAGGGGGGCGGCTTGCGCGACAATTTCGGCTCCATGACCAAGCCCTTCCATGCTGGGCATGCGTCCGAAAACGGTACCGTTGCGGTGGATCTTGCGGCGCTGGGCTGGACCGCCGCGCCCGATATTCTGGAAGGAGCGCTGGGCTTCTTTCAGGCGGCTGGCGGCGGCTTCGATCCGGGTTCGATCGTGAACCGGCTCGGCAATCCGTGGACCTTTGCCTCTCCCGGAATTTCCATCAAGCCGTTTCCATCGGGCTCCTTGACGCATCCCGCGATGGGCGAAATGCTGGGCTTGATTCGTAAGAACGACCTCAAGCCTGCGGATGTGGAGAAAATCGACATCGGCACGAGCCACAATCTCACTACAACGCTTTATCACCATCGCCCGACCACCGGTTTGCAGGCCAAGTTCAGCATGGAATTTGGCTTGAGCATATTGCTTCTCGATCGCAAGGCCGGGTTGAACGAATATACCGACGCAGTGGTTCAGCGGCCGGATGTTCAGGAGATGATCAAGCGCGTGAACTTCTACGTCGACCCGGAAGCGGAGGCAGCTGGCTTCGATAAGATGACCAGTATCCTGAAGGTGCATCTGAAAGACGGCAGGGTCCTTCCGGGCCACGCCGACTTTGCCAAAGGGAGCCCGCCGAATCCCATGAGCTTCGAGGAGGTCGCTGATAAATTCAGAGGCTGCGCCGAATTTGCAAAATGGCCCAGGGACAAAACCGAAGGCGTGATCAATTTCATCAAAACGCTCGAGACCGCGTCCGACATGAGCAAATTGAGCGGTTTGCTAACTACGTAACGGTCGCCGGATGACCGCTCCCACGCCCCGAAGCTACAAAATCGCAACCATTCCGGGTGACGGCATCGGCAGGGAAGTGGTGCCCGAAGGAATTCGCGTCGCCGAGGCGGCTGCGCGCCGCTTCGGGTTTTCGCTCTCCTGGAAAGAATTCGACTGGAGCTGCGAGCGTTATCTGAAGATCGGCCGAATGATGCCGGAAGACGGACTGGAACAGCTCCGGCCCTTCGATGCCATTTTCCTTGGCGCCGTGGGCCACCCGAGCGTCGCAGATCACGTCTCGTTGTGGGGCCTGCTGATTCCGATTCGCCGCGAATTCCAGCAGTACGCAAACATTCGGCCCGTGCGCCTGCTTCCCGGAATCGAGCCGGCGGTAAAGAATTTTGCCGCGGGCCAAATCGATTTTGTCGTAGTACGCGAAAATAACGAGGGCGAATACTCCAATATCGGCGGGCGGCTCTATTCGGGCACAGAAGACGAATTTGTCGTGCAGCAATCGGTCTTCACTCGGCGCGGCTGCGACCGCATCATTCGTTATGCTTTTGAGCTGGCGAAGTCGAGGCGGTGCCAGGTCACTTCAGCGACGAAATCAAATGGCATCATTTACACCATGCCTTTCTGGGATGAACGCTTCGCAGCGGTGGCCAAGGAATATCCCGACATCCGCACGAACCAGTTCCATATCGATATTCTGAGCGCGCACTTCGTGCGGCATCCGGACTGGTTTGACGTGGTGGTGGGTTCAAACCTCTTTGGCGATATTCTTTCGGATTTGGGCCCTGCCGTGGTCGGTTCGATCGGAATCGCGCCCTCAGGCAACCTGAATCCGGAACGAAAATTTCCCTCCATGTTCGAGCCTGTGCACGGGTCGGCGCCGGACATCGCGGGCAAAGGGATAGCGAATCCCATCGGCCAAATCTGGTCCGGCGCCATGATGCTTCATCACTTAGGTGAATCCGCCGCGGCCGGCGCGATCGAGCGAGCCATCGAGAAAGTTCTGGCGGGTGTCGGTCCACGCACCGCCGACATCGGCGGCAAAGCGCAGACCAAGGAAGTCGGCGAGGCTATTGCCTCAGAGCTTTCGCGCTAGCGCAATGCGTCGCCGCTTGGGCGCGGCGTTCGCGCGGTTCTAGGGATTGTTGCTGGGGTTCTTGCTCAGGCGCCGGAAGTAATCCGCCACGGAATCCTGATATCCCGCCGGCACCGGCAGCGAATCGCCGCTTCGAATCTGTCCAGCATCGTTGTCGTCCTCTTGCCGCCGCAGCCGCAGCTCGAGTTTATCCACACTGGTGAGCACTTGATCGTGCAGCTCCTCGAGCATGGCCGGATTTCCCGGAAAGCGGCTGGGATCCAGGCGCTGCATCTCGCGAATCAGTTCCTGGAGGTCGGCCAACGGCGCCGGCTGCCCCTGGAAGTTCTGGCGCAGCGCGTTCAGCTCGCGCATGGCTTCCTGATATGCGCGTTGAATTTCCTCCGGCGTGGAGGGCACCGGCTGCGTTTCGCGACCCTGCGGCCAATAGCCTCCGGTATCGCCGCCATACCATTGGCGATCGATTGGACCGTATCCTCCAGCCCAAGTGCCGCCTCGCGGACCACCAATCGGTCCGCCGTTCGGACCGCCACTCGGTGAGCCCGGCGAACTAGGACCTCCGCCGGCCTGCTGGTTCCCTTGCCCCGGCTGTCCGGGCTGGCCAGCTTGACCGGGCTGGCCGCCCTGATTTCTGCCAAGCTGGTCCATTTGGCGAGGCTGTCCGGGTTGGCTCTGCTGCCCGTTGCGCCCGGCGGCATTGCTCATGCCGCGCGCCAAGGCTTCCATTTGGTTGCGAAGCCGCTCGATTTGATTGAGGGCTTCCTGCGGATTTTGCTGCTGGCGATTGAAGGCCTGCTGCGCTTGATGCAACTGATCGTCCAGGCGCTGCATGCCGTTAGGAATGCTGGTGTCCCTGCCATTTTGCGTTGGATCGATTCCGCGGCGAATCCAGTCAGCGCTCTTCTTGATGCGGTTTTGCAGGTCGTCCTGCTCCATGCCGCCCAGGGCTTCGCGCAATTTCTTGGCGGAATTCGGCTGACTTGCGCCAAGTCCTCGCGCAGCCTCCTGCATCTGCTTTTCGAGCCGGCCGAGGGCGTCCGCGGCTTGCTGGCGATCGTCACCGAGCTTGGCCTGTTCATCGCTTTGGCTCAACCCATCAGCGGTGTTGCCACGCGCAAACATCTGGCGCATGCGCGCTTCCTGATCCTGCTCCTCTTTTTGAAGCCGGTCCGCTTCGCGAGCCATGCCGTCCATCTGCTGCGAGGCTTCTCGCTGTTGCAAGCCGCTCAGTAGGTTGGAAGCCTCCTGCAAGCGTTCGGCGGCGCGGCGCGCGGCGGCATCATTTGGCTGACCCTGCGAAGCTGCGCGGGCCATGTCCTCCTGGGCCTGGCGCAGGCGATCAAGCGCTTGTTGCATGCGGTTATCGGCCGATGCTTGGCCATTCGGCGTGCCAGTGGCGCTCTGCTGGCCATTTGCGCCCGCGCGGCCGCTCTGTGATTGACCACCCTGCTGGCCGCTTTGCTGCTGCCCGCCCTGCTGATTAGCCTGTTGATTGCCCTGCTGCTGTTGCTGCTGGTTGCGGGCCAATTGTTCCATTTGCCGCTGCAGTTCCTCGGCCTCGCGCCGCAGCATCTCTTCCTGCCATCGCTGCTGGAAGCTCTGATTGTTGCCGCGTTGCTGCTGCGCTAGTTCCTCCTGACGGCGAGCCAACTGCTCCAGTTTTTGCAGCGCCTCATCGATTTCCTGAGCTCGCTGATTTGCCGAGCTCGCGGTTTGGCCGGTTTCGTACTGATTTTTCTCCGTATCCAATTCCAGGTCGAACAGACTGGATAGATCGCGACCCGCCCCGCCGGCGCCACCGCCACCCCCTCCTCTGGCTCCAAAAGCCACCTGAATTTCCCGGAAAGTGGCTTCGGCGCGTAACAGGTGCTGCAATGCTTTCTGTTCATTGGGCAGCGCGTCGCTCCACTTCTGCTGTTGTAGCTTTTCCGCGGCGGGAGCCATGGCCGCCGCGGCCGCGGTCATGTCCCTCTCGAAATCGCTGAACTCCTGATTCGCGTCGCTCAACTCGCGCCGCTGCAGGCGGCTGGCCAGCGAGAGCGCTTGATCGCGCAGCTTGGCCTGCACGCCGGAGAGGAATTTGCCATTTTCCGCAGATTCCTGTTTTGTGGGCTTCTTGTCGCTGTCAGCTTTCTGCTTGAAGGTCGCGGCGATAATTTCTTTTTCGCGTTGCGCAATGTCGCTCTGATCGCCTTGGCCAAAGCTTCCGCCGCCGCCCATGCCGCCGCCGGCCTGTTGGGATTGCGAGAATTGGCGCTCGAAGGGATCAGCTTGGATGAAATACATATCCGTGCGCGATTCGGAGCGGGCGTCCTTGGCGGTCGCGTACACGCTCACGACATCGCCAGGAACGAGTTTGAAATCCTCGAGGGAAAGGACCGTGGAGTTGTCCACCTGCTTGCCGCCCTTTTCCTTCAGCATGCTCACGGTTTTTTCGTCGCCACCGTTGACGGAATAATGCACGGCGACATCGTTGAGGCCGAACTCGCCGTCGGCATTCACCGTGACGGTGACCTCCTCGATGGGGCTGGCGCGATAATCACCGCCCGGCTTGATGAGGCGCACTTCCGGCGGATTGGCTTTGCGGGCTTCGATAAAAAAGTCGTCCGAGATCCGCAGAGTCTCTCCCTGTTCATTGGCGGCAACGTGATACTGCCCGTCCTTATCGATGTGCACAGTGCCCTGGTACAGGTTGCCTTGGCCGCCGCCAAGCTTGATCTGTTTGTCATCCAGCACCAGACTGCCATCGCGCATCGGGCGGTCCGTCAGGATTTCCAGGTCCGCCTGGGTACCTTCCACGGCGCGCAAGTCGCCGCCGCGTTCTTCGATCTGATTTTTCAATCCGGT
The DNA here is from genome assembly GCA_003223325.1 of Acidobacteriota bacterium. Taxonomy (GTDB): domain Bacteria; phylum Acidobacteriota; class Terriglobia; order Acidiferrales; family UBA7541; genus Palsa-189. The sequence continues at coordinate 19,885 of QHYS01000015.1, read as the reverse complement.
CCAGGAGGGGAACCGGTAGGTCACACGAATCTGTTTGACCGATGGCAGATCAACTACTTTTAAATTGAAGTGGTGCGATTGCAGCGGTCCGGCCTCGACGTAATATTCGACGCCCTCTGGCAAGCCCGCGAACAGGAATTGGAATCCGGAGCCTCCCGGCTGCGGCTGCATGGCCACCTGCTCCCATTTTGACGCGCTTTGGAAGCGCGCATAGAGGCGGGCATTGGGCGCCTGCAGACCGGCCAGTTGGGCGGTAATCAGCTGATCCGAATTGCGCCGAACTGCGGCGTCGCCCGGCGCCACTCGCAATTCGTACAGTGGGCCGGACACGTGCCCGGCGCCGGTCCATATCAGGGCAGCGCCATGGCCCAGATAGCCGGGCCCGGCCAGCACCAGCCACACCAGCACTCCCAGGGAAGCTAAACCGATTCCCAGCGATGCCAGCAGCGTTGTGTCGGGAACGAGTTGCTTCGGCTGGGCGTGGTGCGAAATTTCCAGCGTATCGGCGGCCAGCAGGTCGATGAAAGGCTCTTTCTTTGCCGCATTCCGTTCGGCATAAGTAACCAGCCGCTGCTCAAATTGCGGAAAAACGGACTCTGCCTTACCCGCGGTACGCCGTGGATTGAGTCCATAAATAGGGAGGGCCAAGCCAAATCCAATTGCCAAGGCCAAGCAGACCAGCAACACGAGGCGGGCACTCGTCAGAGTCCATGACGCGAAGGCGAAATGATTGGCAAGCAGGACCAGAACGACCGTCAGAGCGAGCGCAACCGACGCGAAGATGGCAGTTCCCCTCAGCACCGCGCTGATGCGCAAGCGCCTTTGCAATTGCCTGATATAGGAGTCCAGATGGTCCCGAATAGTCATGGCTCCTCCCGCGACATTGTTAAATATTGACTCGAAAGCAGAGATTCTGCAATGGCCGCTATTAGCAATAGCAACATGGCATACCACCAGAGGCTATAGGGCTTTTTCTGGTCTTGGGCCAGCGGGCCGCTGGAAGCGTCCTGAGGCAGGTTCCCTGTGTCTCCCGTCCAAAGCGCCAGCATATCCTTGGGAATCATATCGAGGTCAGATTCGCGGCGATCCGCATTGACTCCGACCAGATCCTCGCGACCATTGGCCAGGCGGAGTTGGTAAAAACCGGCCCGCGTGAGTTGGAACGACTGCGCAGCTGTTGCCTCTCTTAGAGAGAGCGGACGCTTGCCCTCGGGATCGATAACCTCCACTCCTACAGACTGCTCCTTGGCCGTGCGCAGTTCAAGGAAAGAATCCACGATTCGCGACCCGGCGCGCGTTTCCATACCGGAAAGGTAGCGCGCGGTCTGATCAATGAAAGGGATAAAAACGGGGTGCAGCGGGAAATCGTTGGTGAAATTGTCCAGGCCCGAAGCGAACAACAGTACGCGGCCTTCGCCGATCTTCTTTTCCAGCAGCAGCGGCGTTTGATCGGTCAGACGAGCGGCCACGCGCGCATCGGTTCCCGCCACGCGCACCGCGAAATAGAATTTCACGCCGGCCCAGCGGTTTGCTTTTTCGACAGAGGGGTAGGATGGATCGGTTTGGCCTACGGTCAGGAAGCGAGCGCCTTCGCGGGAGTAGTAGCGGGAATCGGTGATGGTGTCGCCGAAGATGGGGATGCGCGGATGGCGTGCGGCAGAGGTTCCCGCAGCCACGAAGACGCTACCGCCGGCTTTGACGTAGTTGGTCAGCGTGCTCTCAAACGACGATGGCAGTGAGGCCACGTCGGACAGCACGACGAAGTCGTGGCCGGCGGGCTGTACGTTTGCCACGCGATCGACGGTCACCGTCTCGAGACTAAAGGCGGATTCGGCCGCAGAGGTGAGCGCGGCGCGAAAGTACAGGGGTGAGCGGGTGTCGTTCGATTCGTAGACAAATAGGACTTTACGGGGGTCGGAGCGCTTCACCGCAAACAGGCTGGCATCATCTGCCGGAAGAGAATCCGCGGAATCAATGCGCACCTCACATCGTGTGAGGCCGTAGGGAACGTCAAGAGAAGAAAACTCCACGCTGGCGCGTCCCTCGGGCGGAACGTCCACCGTCTGTGTGGCGATGGTCTTTCCGTTCACCACGAGCGAAACGGTCCTCTTCGCGGCCGGAGTATGATAGCCGGAGATTACGGCTTGCACGCGCGATTTCTTAGGGTCGAAGACCTCGCCCGGGGCGCTGACGCTTTCCACGGTCCAATTCGGTTCCGAGCCTCTGGCTTCCTGGTGCAGCACCAAAGAAACATTTCCGGGCAGCGCCATTTCCGCGAAACTCCCGGGCATGGCACTTCGCTGCATGTCGCTGAACAAGTGCAACTCGATGGGCGTGTGCACAGTTTCGGCCATGGAGTGTAAGGTACCCGCGAGTTCGCCAAAACTTGCTCGCGTATCTCCGGGCTGGATACTGTTCACGGCCGAACGAAGTACGCCGGAGTCCTGCGTGGGTTCGGTCAGTACATGAACTTGAGAGCCGAGCGCCATCACCTGTACGCGCTCGGAAGGCTTGCGCGTGTCGAGAACCGCCAGAGCGTCGCGCTTGGCATCGGCCAGGCGCGTTCCCGCACGCATGCTGAAAGAGTCGTCGATGACGAGCAAGTTCAATTTCTCGCCGCCGATGCTGGCGGCGGAGCGCTCGATGAAGGGATTGGCGAAGGCCAGGGCCAGCAGCAGAATCACAGCCAGGCGGAAGGCCAGCAGAAGCAGATAGCGCAAGCGCCGGTGCTTGATGGAGCTCTGTGTTCGCCGCTCAAAGAACATCAGTGAGCTGAAGGGAAGCGGCGTGGTCCTATGGCGCCGCAGTAGATGGAGGTAGATGGGCAATCCCGCAGCGACCGCACCGGCAAGAAACCAAGGTGTTAGAAAGCCCATCAGTATCTCCCCTGGCGAAGCGTCAGATATTGGCGCAATGCTCCATCGAGCGGACGGTTGGTGACGAGCAGGTGATAGTCCATGCCCGCGCTGCGCGCCCGGTCCTGCAGTTGGGTGATGTGAGACTGCACCTTGATGCGGTATTCCTCGTGACCGTATTCCGGCGTGACTTCCAGGCTCTCCTGAGTTTCCATATCGATCAGCAAAACGGGCTCGTCCAACTCGGGCTTCAGCTCCTGGGGATCGAGAATGTGGAAGAGTACGACCTCGTTTCCGTGGTAGCGCAGCCCGGAGAAAATTCTGAAAGTGGAGCAGCGGTTTCGCGTAATTGGTGCGTGCACGGGGCTCGGCATTTTCGAGGCCGCTGAGCAAGCGATTAAGCTGTCCCTGGCGCGTGGAAGCGCGGATATAGGTACGCACTTCGTCGTCAAAGACGATCAGTCCGGCGGCGTCGCGCTGCGTCTGCGTGGTGAGGTAGAAAAGCGAGGCGGCCACGAAGCGCGCGTAATCCATTTTCGTGATCTTGTGGGACGTAAAGTTCATGGAGCTGCTGGCATCGAGGAGCACGGTCAGCAACGTATTGGTTTCGCCGCGATAGCGCTTCAGGTAGGCGCGTTCGGTTCGCGCAAAGACGTTCCAGTCCACGTGGCGCAGGTCGTCGCCTGGGCTATAGGCGCGATATTCGGCGAACTCCTGGCTGAAGCCGAAATCGGGAGAGCGATGCAGGCCGGCGACGAATCCGTCTACGACCGTTTTCGCCACCAGATCCAGGCCCGAAATTCCCGCTAGAACTGCTGGGTCGAGAAATCGCTGCACTTCAAGCCCCCGATGGTGGCGGCATAGTCTCGAGCAATCGATGCAGAAGCTGGTCTGAATCGATGCGATCCGATTCCGCGTGGAAATTCAGCAAGATGCGATGGCGCAGGACGGGGATGGCCAGCGACGTTATGTCGTCGTAAGTTACGTGATAGCGGCGACGCGCCAGGGCGCGGGCTTTGGAGGACAGCACGATGAACTGCGCGGCCCGCACGCTTGCGCCGTAGTTGACGTATTTCTTAATAAAATCCGGCGCCGTACCGCTTTGGTGCCGGGTCGCGCGAACCAAATCCACCACGTACCGCGCCAGCGTTTCGGCGATCGGCACCATACGCACGAGCTGCTGGAAATCCAGAATTTCTTCGGCGTTGGTTACGGCCTCGACCTGGGCCACGCGCGTGGCCGTAGTGAGGTCGACTACTTTTATTTCGTGATCGGCGCTTAAATAATCGAGCACGGTGTTAAAGAGGAAGCGGTCGAGCTGTGCCTCCGGCAGGGGATACGTGCCTTCGAGTTCAATCGGATTTTGCGTAGCCAAAACGAAAAAGGGAGTGGGCAGTTGATAATGATTCCCTCGAACTGTGCAAGAAAGCTCCTGCATGGCTTCCAGCAGCGCGGCCTGCGTCTTGGGCGGCGTGCGGTTGATCTCGTCGGCCAGCACAATATTCCCGAAGATCGGTCCGGGAACGAAAGTCCATCGCCGATGACCCGTGGTGGGGTCCTCTTCGATGATGTCTGTGCCAGTGATATCGGAGGGCATCAAGTCGGGCGTAAACTGGATGCGGCGGAAAATCAGGCCGAGCGTCTGGGCGATGGTGCGAACCATGAGCGTTTTGGCCGTGCCGGGGAGACCCGTTATTAGGCAGTGGCCGCCGACGAACAGCGCCGTGAGAATCTGATCCAGCACCTCGTCCTGACCGACAATGACTTGCCGAACTTGAGCGAGAATAGCGTCGCGCACGGATTGAAAACGTTCGACGCGTCTTTTCAGTTCTACCGAATCTAGATTCAGTTCAGCGAGCGTAGCCACTTGTCATTTTCCTTTCTGGGAGTCCTCGAGCTGTAACAACAATTTCTGGGCTGGGCGATAACCGGGCGCGGCCTCCAGCGACGCGAGCAAGTGATTACGGGCCTGATCCGGCTCGCCTGCGGCGAAATAAGCGCGGGCTACATCGAATTGCGCTGAAGCTTGATCCAAGGGATGCATGGCCAGAACAGCGTTGCACTCGCGTACGTCGGCAGCGGGGTTATTCTGGTCAAACCAAAGATCGCAAAGCTTGCGGTGCAGGTCCTCGTCCATAGGATAGATATAGTTGATGCGCTCCAGGGTGGCGGCGGCCCCTTTCGGATCTTCCGCTTCCTGTTCCAACGAAGCGAGCTCCTTTAGAGCTTCCGTGCTGCGCCCGCCAATCTTTTCATATTGGGTGAGCACTTGAGCAGCCGCCTTTTTCTCTCCCTTGGCGATGTGCGCCTCGGCGAGAAACTCGTACGGATTGGCGCCTTCCACGTAATCGGGATACATCTGCAGCACTTCGTCGCCTTTTTTGAGTACTTCGTCCCAGTTCTTTTCTTTGGCGAGCTCGGCCAGTTCTTTCAAGTGATTGCGCCACTCGTCAAAAGATGCGGCCGTTTTGCCGAGGTCCTTGTACAACCACTCTAAAAACTGCTTGTCGAACTCCTCCGGGGACATTCCGAGATTCTGCTGGATAGTCTCCGGCGTGGTCTTGAGTTGGGCGAAGGAATGCACCATATCCAGAATCTTGTCGTCGCCCCAACGGTCTTTGATGTAATCTAGAAGACGGCCCGCCTGGAAATACGAGACGATCACCTGCGTTGGATATTCCGGGCGGACGAAGCCGCGCTCGAGTTCGGCAACCGGCAGCAATTTCTTGTCGCGGATGGCAACTAGAATTTCGGGCGTGACGCGGTCGCCCCATTCCGGCGAGACTTGCGTCTCTTCGTGCACGGAAAGCCCCTCGGTGAACCAGCGCGGTACCCGGTGATTGGTGGCGGTGAGGATGAACACATGGCTCATCTCATGCCATAGAGTGCTACCCCACTGATAGGTCCCGGGCGGACGGCCCGACGGGCTGTCCATAGCTAACACTTCGCCGAACGTGACGCCTAGTATGCCGCCGAGGCCCGGCATCCCTAGCGTGCGCACCGCAAAATCCTCGTGATCCGGATAGAGTTCGACCTGTACGCGATCCGGGAGCTTCATCTTGTATTTCTTTTCATATGTAGCGATGGAGCGATCCACCTCCGTCTGAACATACGGCAGAAGAAGTTCCGCCTCTTTTTTGTGCAGCCGGATTATGGATCGGTCATCCCGGAATGTAAGGAAATTCTTGTAGCTATCGAGCAGGCGCAGACTGTTTACCGTGGCCGCGTCCCGATAGCCATTGTCGTAGCACATCTCAAGCTGTTGGAGCGGTTCCTCAGTTTGCCCCAGCCGCATCAGGTTGATGCCCAGTTCCGAACGCGCCGACCACAACTTAGGATCGGCTTCGACGGCCTTGCGGTAGTAGGCCACTGCATCGTCATATCGGCGATTCAAAAACAGGTGGTGGGCGACGAGGGCGTAGGCTTCGCCGTAGCTAGGATTCACCTGCCGCACTTTGGCCAGCCACGCGTCCGGAGAACGGTCTGCCAGCACTTCTATGGCGGCGTGAATGGCCATGGCGTCCAGGGCATCGGAAGAAATCTTCAGCGCCTCTTCGGCTTCGGCCGCGGCGACTTTGGTATCCGAATCCTCCAGCGCTAGGTTGGCCATCAGTTCGTGCGCCTCGACGAGCTTGGGATCGAGTTCGATGGCTTTTTTGGCCTCTTCGACGGCTTTATTGTCGAAGCCGTCGGCGCTCACCTGAGCCAGGCCGAGGTAGGCCTGTGCATTTTTCGGATCGCGCTGGATGGCCTCCTGAAAGAGGTCGGCGGCGTCTTTATTATTGAAGCGTTCGTGCAGCAGCCGGCCCCAGCGAATGCGGTAGTTCGCACTTGCCGCCGACTGCGCGACCGCGGTACGAAATTCGTTATTCGCGTCCTGATACATCTCCAGGCCCCAGAACCCTTCGGCGCGAATAGCCGGTTCGCGCGCCTGAGTCAGGGACTGGAAACAGGCGTTCGCCTGATCTCTATGGCCGTGCTTGCGCAGGGATTGGCACTCCTCGGCCGTTGCGGCACGGGCCAAGCTCGCGCCGGCGAGCGCAGCCAACAGTGCCGCAGCCAGAGTCCGGGCTTGGTGGGCCTTCCCTTTCACTTATCGAGCTCCTGCTGAACGCGCGCGAGTTCCACCAGAGCAGCGGTAAGCTGATTTTTGTATTCGTCTTCGCGCATGGCGGCTTTTTCATATTTCAGCTTGTCAATCTTCTGCTCGAGGGCTTCCTTCTTGGCCAGCAGATCGCGTTTAGTCGGATCGGCCGCCGCTCTCTGCGCCTGACCGATGCGCACTAGCGTGAAAGTCGAGAGCAAGAGTCCTTCGTTGCTCTCCGTTGACGGCGCTCGCACCGGATCGCTTTTGCCGGTGTCCTCGAATTGCGGATGCTCGGTAGCCAGCCGTTTTTGGGACTCGTAGAAATCTGCGGTTTTGCGTTCTGCGTATTGGAAGGCCTCGAGTGCGGTGATGGCTTCGTTCTTGTCTACGTCAGCCGCCGGATCGCGCATGGCCTCGATCCAATACCGCGCAAATACGGTGGCGTTTTTCTCCGTGCCACTCTTGGTTGCAGTGATGATCGCCCGTCCTGATTTCTTGAGCGCCGCAACGGATCCTCCGCTGGCGCTGGTGGTATTGACAATCAGTTGCCGCTTGGCGGCGATTCTCTCACACAGGCTGGCAAGCTCGTTTCCAGAGATGTCCGGACCGGGTAGATTGAATTTGTACTGGGCGCCGTCGAAAGAGCCGTGACCGATGAGAATGACCACCAGATCGTCGTCTGACCTTGCCTCGCGCGCCACCGTCGCAAAGATATCGTTGACACGCGTTCGGGTTACGTCTTTTCCTGAGACCGTATAGACGTGAAGATCGCCGCCGGAATCCTTGAGCAGTTTGTCCAGATCGCCGGCCAAGCCCTGGAAACGCTGCTCGTAATCCGGCTCGCCGCCGAGTCCCGCAATGGTGATGTAGTAAGTCGCGGCACGAGCGCTTATGCCCGACAGGAAAATGCAAAGGAGACCCAGGCCGACGAGCCAGCGCGCTCTCACACGAGCCCCCACTTCCGGCGCAGGAGCCATTCCGATGATGGCAGCAGGAGAATCAACAGGAAGATCACGGGCATATTCCACAAGCTCTTGGCTTGGCGAATCGTGATCCCCGCCTCGGAATAGGGAATTTCGTCGGCGAGCTTCGAGAGCTCTTGCGGCTGCCAATAGCGTCCTCCGGTTTGTGAGGCCAGCTTTTCGAGCAGGTCTCGATTCTGCTCGGTACGGAAGTTTTCCGCCACTCCATCGATGCGTTGGAACATCAGGGTATCGCGGCCTACGTCCTCGTCGGCACGCTTGGCCGATATCTCGACCGTGTAGGTGCCCGGTTTCTCCGCCGTCCATTCGGCGTTGAAAATACCCGGGGAGTTTGGATCGGGCGTCATTTCCACCATCGCGGCAGTCTTCTGCGGGCCAAGGAAATGCGCCTCCACCTGCGCATCGCCCAGCGGCATATATTTCTTATCGCGAACGTCGACCGATACGCGAACGTGGCTGTCATCAAACAACATGGGATTGGGAATCGAGGAGTACACCCGCCCGGGCGAATCCGAAATCAGCCAGCGCAAGAGTTGCTGCCAGAACTCCTCCTGCGATTTGTCTCCGACCGGCAGCAGCATGCGCCAGTGCCAGGTGGAGGACGTGGCCATGATGGCCGTGCGCCCACGCCCATAATTTTCCGTGGCCAAGAGCGGCAGGTTGCGGCTGCCAACCTTTGCTTCCACGAGCACAGCCGCACCGGGTTTGGGCGTGCCAATTTCCTGATAGTCTATCAGGGGCGGCAATTTCTTCCAGCGTTCAATGTTTTTTGCCGGGTCTTCCAGAAGCCGGCAAATAATGCTTTCCGCTCCGGCCGGCGTAAGCTCCACGGTCGCCTGTTCACGATGGAACGTGCCCTTCCGATTCGGAAGCACCACGGGAAGCAAGTCCGCCATTGACGAAACGCCCCAAGCTCCATCTGCCAGCGAATAACGCCCTCCGAGCATCAGCAGCCCCCCGCCGCGACGGTCGACGAACTCCTTGATTAATTCCTGCTGTTCGGGGGTGAAGTAATTCGCCTCTACCGAGCCGATGATGATGCCTTGATAGGGAAATAGGTCCTCGACTTTATTTGGGAATCCCTCGGCCAGCTCCTTCGAGTCCGCAATCCCTTGCCGGTAAATTTTGTTTTCGCTTGTGCGCATCATGGAGGAAATTTGTACGATGCGGTCGTCGTCTTCTGCCCGTCGAACGAACTTATACTCCCAGCGCGGCTCGCCTTCTATATAAAGGATGCGCCGTTTTTCCGACCTGACGTCGACGAGCCGCGTGAGCGCATTGTTGGCACGGTTTTCCTCGCCCGGAAGAGGATCAATGGAGAAGGAAAGAGGTTTCGCGCCCGCCGCACCGGCGTTGAAGAGCAGATTTTCGGTTTGGATATTACCGTCGGGACCAAAGGTGATCTCACGCGTCGTCAGCACCTTCGCGCCATCGCGCACGGCCAACATGCCTTTGCGTCCGGCATAGCCGCGCTGGTGGAAACTGACGCTTGCCGCCAGGCGTGAGTCGGCCAAGGCTCGGGCCGGCAGGCTGACATCATTGATCTCCACGTCCTGGTATTGCTCGCGGCCGAATCCCACAGTGTGCACCGGAATGTGTCGGCTGCGCAGGGCGGAGATGGTATCGAGGTCGACTCCGCCAGAATTATCGGAGCCATCGCTCAGCAGGACCACAGCCCCGATAGGCAAGTCGGTGGTTTCGTCCGCCAGCTGCTTGAGACTATCTCCGATCCGGGTTACTGGCGCCGCCGCGTGGAGCTCGTCCAAGCCGTTCACGCGATTCAGCTTGCTGTCCATGCGGTAAAGCCGCGTCTGGAATCGCTTCTGCAAATCCGAAAGCACGCCGCTCTCGAGAGCCTTGACGGCCTCTGCCTTACGCGTGCTGCCGCTTTCTGTGATTCCCATGCTTCTCGAGTCGTCGACGACCACCGCAATGATGTTTTGCTGCGGCTTCAGTTCGGCGACCATCAGAGCCGGCTGCCACAGCAGCGTGAGCAAAAGAGCGGCCAGCGCAGTTTGCAGAAACCACAGGACAGCCATACGCCAACTGCGCAGAGCAGGGAGGGTTTTGGGAAGCTTGGATCGGAGCAGCAAGGCGAATCCAGCGCTCGTGGCCAAAAGCAAAACACCGAGGATCCACCTCGGCCAGTTGGCAAGCAGGACTAACTCGCCTCTAGAAAAAGCGGATGCGGGATACTTGAATAAGAACTCGAACATATTACCCGGCGCCCACTCAATTGTCTGTCAGCAAACTTTAACCTACTAAATGCCGCTCTTCGTCTGAACGTCTCTACATGAACCACATGTTCCTCGCTGCTGTACGAGCCGGAAGAAGCGCGCTGGAGCGGGCAGTTTGCGCTGCCTTGCCTCCCTTCGTCGGCTTTTAAGCCGTCCTTAATACAAGTCCCGCAGTCGAGCGCAACGCCCAATTCTCCGGAGGAACTGCCATCGGTCAGGAGGTCATCCCGAGCGAGTCCGACCTGGCCGGATAACGAGAGAGCTGATCAAGCTTTCGCCGTTGGGCACGTAGCACTCGCGCGCTGAAGTCCCTTGCCAAACTGAGTGTAAGATGCCGTTCTCGCGATTCATGGATGCTACGTCATCCAGCTCCGCAATCATGCTCAACACAGGCCCGTTATCGGAGTGCCGTCAGAACCTACAGCCGCCATAGCGCGATAGCTGCCTTCGAGGGTATCAGAATGCCGCAAGCATCTCCAGCGTCGCTTGCCCTAGCGCAAGCGGCCGAGCGCGTCGTAAATCTTATTTATCGAGGCCTTAGGAGGGATAATCGTATGTCCCGGTCGTTTTGACAGAGAGGTTTTCGCCGTCAGCCTTCGACCTTCCCACCAGCGCTTCCGTAGTGCGAGTGAAAAGGGGCCAGCCCACTCGCCGCCTTCGAAAACTTCGTGTCCATTCGAAATTGTCCGTGCAAATCGACCCGCTCATCGTTGAAGCTTAGGTACCGTGCACATCGGCAAAGGCGCCGGGAAGGGCATCGGTCAGATTGGAAAAGTGGGCCACGCCGTCGAGCAGCTCTACGTGTCCAGCAACCTTTCCAAGTATTTAGGGACAACCGCTTTTTCGGCGTTCGGACCTTTCTGTCCTTGCGCGCGAAGGCTGAGCTCGCTTGCGCCTTGTTGCGTCTTCTCCTTCGTGAACCCCACTCCACTGCGGTCAGTTCGAAGTCACCCCGCAAGCAAACCTGCCAAAGGCGCGGGCCGCAAAAGCGCTCGCTAAGCGTTGCAAGAACATATATATATGCCCAGCCTCTCGGGTTTGGATTCACTGCATGCCCTGTGAACCGCGCCTAGGTATTTCTAGAGCTATCATCTGTGCGCGACCAGCGTCGATGGAGTCGAATGAAAACGTCAACTGCCTAAATAGTGTTTCGAGACCTCGCAAGTAATGTCGTCCGAAAATGAGATCGCTCCCCTCCGGGGCTCGAGCCCCAGAAACCAATGTTTGTGCTGCGGTTGCCAAATCGTCGCGCAACTAGTTCTTCTTCTCGTTCTCCTTCTTATTCTTATTACTAGATGAATTGTTGTTCGATTTGGCAGGAGCGGGCGCCGGTGCCTGTCCCCGGTTGTCCGGGACCGCTCGCACATTGCCCGATGGTTGTTGATTTGGGGTGACGTTCCGATTTTCCGGAGCCGGCGGAGTCGCGGGACGGCTGACCGGTGCATTTGATGGCTGATCGGGTCGTCTATTGCTTGGCTGAACGCTGGGTGTGTTCTGCGGCTGGCTATTCAGTGCTGGCCGCTCGCTAGACTGCGACCTCGCTGGCGCACTAGGGCTCTCATTACGGACCGGGTTCGGCCGATTGTCCGGGGATGGTGGCCGGTAACCCGGCTGGACGTTTGATCCCCGATTGTTCGGAGGCTCCACAGGCGCCGTGTTCTGCGGTCGGCTGTTTATCGAAGGCCGCTCGTTAGATGGCGGAGTCGCTGGCGCACTAGGGCTCTCGTTACGGATCGAGGGAAGCTGGGAAGGTTGACTCGGGTTCGGCCGATTATCGGGAGATGGCGGCCGGTAACCCGGCTGGACGTTGGATGGCCGATTGTTCGAAGGCTCCACAGGCGCCGCGTTCTGCGGTCGGCCGTTTATCGAAGGCCGCTCGTTGGGAGGCTGGCTCGGGTTCGGTCGATTATCCGGAGATGGCGGCCGGTAACCCGGCTGGACGTTGGAAGGCCGGTTGTTCGAGGGCTCCGGGTTCGACGTGGTCACGGGTTGTTCCAGGCGATTTTGCGGTCCTGGCCGATTGTTTGGCTGCACATTCGGCGCCTCGCTCGTTGCGGGACGATTTTCGGGCCGGGCCGACTCGGGCCGATCATTGCGCGGCGGCGCGCTAACAGACGGATTGTTTACTGGCCTATTGGGAGCGTTCGAAGGAACGTTGGCTGGATTTCCTGGCTGAGGATTAGGCGCGCCAGGTGCTCCCGCCACCTGGCCCACACCGCTATTGGGGGCCTCAGGTTGGTTCACTCGCTTGACGAGCGGATGCTGGACATTTGCCGGACGCAATGTCTCGACTTCGTTGTGTGCCAGCGGTTGGCCGGGGTGCGTTGCCAGTGCTGACTGTTGCCGCTCGAACGACACGGGAGGCGGGGGCGGCGTAGTCTTCGCGACTACAGGCCGGTCGGCCAGTCCTGGTGGCACACGTCTTTCTATCCCGTGCTCGGAAGCTCCCAGCACGCTAGTTTGTGTGGGAGCTAGGGCAGCCCGCGTGACGACCGGCGCGCTGGCAATTTGGCTCTGGTTCACCTTAACGGCCGCGGTAGCTACCGGCTGAGCACTTGTAAATGCGTTGGCCGGAACCGCAGTTACGGCATCCGGCGCCGTCCTATTCACGTAGGTCACGTTGTTGACCACGGTGGTGTTGTTGGCAACCGTGGTGTTGTAAACATTCGTTACCGTTGTTTGGTTCACGTTCGTGTTCGTGACGTTCACCCGTGTCACGTAGTCGGGAGTGGTTCGATATGCGGGCACGTACACTTCGCGCGGCCCCAGCGGGAACCACCCAACTGTTGCTCCGCCACCCACTGCAATTCCTACAGCGAAGTTGGGGCCACCCACGAAGGCGACCAGCGCAGGAGCATAAACCGGCCTAGCTTCCACAGGGCCTGGTATCCAACACCACGCCCCGCGTGCATAGGCCCAGCGTCCGTAATGAAAGGGCGCATAGCCCCACGACGCATCATCCACCCATGTCCAGCCCCATGGTGCAATCCAGGCCCAGTGGCCATAATGATAGGGTGCCCAGCCGACAGGCACTGCGGTCGGCACCCAAACCTCTCCGTACTGAGGGTCGTAGCGCCAGACGCCGTTCTCGTCGAGATCCTCGTAGCCAACCATTTGCGGAGACACGTATCGTGCAGAACGGGAGCGCTCTTCGCGGCGGTCGCGCTGCTCGCACCAATCGTCGAAATCGTCGCGTTCGCGTCTGTCCATTCTGTCTATATCGGCAGAGAGGGTGTCAGTCCCAGTGAGCGAAGCTCTCTCACGGGATTCGATCGTATAGGTACGACCGTTGCCACTGGCCTCCCCCTTGCCTTCCGGCACCATGACGATCGTGCTGTTTCCGTCTTCGCTGGCCTCCAGGCGATATCGGCCGGCCCGCATAATCGAAAAGGCCTGATTCGGCGTATCCACTTCGAAAACTTCATCTCTTTCAAGGCGCCGCACGCGAATGCTGAGGGTGCCTGAAGAGAGCTGAATCTGTACCGTGCGGTCGTCCAGGTTCAGAAACGAGAAGCCGGTGTTGCCGTTTAGCCGAATCGCCGCCGAGCCGATGTGCAATTCAGCACGAGAATCGGCATCGGCCCACAGCTTATCGCCCGTGGTCATGGGGCGATTGATCGTCGCCGTCACCCAGTCGGATTCGCCCGCCGGCTGGAAGGAAACCGCTCCGTTTAGGTAGCTCAGTCGGGCGACGCGGCCCGGCGGATCGTCACCGTCCGCTGCGGCGGCTTGCGGCGGAAAAGCGATAGCCATCAGCAAAGCCGCACATAGAGTTGCGCAAGCACAGCTTAGAGCCTTAGTCTTAGTGGGCATGAGGTATCCTTTTTTTCCGGTCTAAGCTCTCGAAAGTAAGGGGAATTCGCTCCCAAAGAGAGTAGCACCGAAAATTACGACGCCAATTGTGGGCTGAGTCTAGTTTGTAGATTCAGTCAATACCGCACGGGATGCCCGCAAAAGTATTTGTTACTAGGGAGTCAGGGCGCGATGCACCGATTAACGACGCCGCTCAAGGGCTGCTGTAAACTAGTACGGTGTCGTGAGCCAATCGAGGAAGTTCAACATGGCTGTTGATGTTACGACCGAGCCAAGTTTTTCGGCAGGGAAACCCAGGGTGCTTTTGACGGCCGTTATAGACGGTAGTTTACTCGGAGGCAGTAAAGTCCCACTAGATCACGGTGGCATCAATTCCTGATTACGATGTCTCCCCGGATGGCCAGAGGTTCCTCATGGTTTAGCAAGACGAACAGGCTACATTCGGCGACCCAGATCAACATCGTGCTGAACTGCTCTGGTTTGAAGAACTGAAGCAGAAGGTTCCCACGGGAAAGAACTAATGTCCATCAGTGCTGGTACGCGTCTTGCCTCCTACGAACTCCTCGCGCAGATCCAGGCCAGGGGGAAAATCGCAGCTTTCGAGTGATGGAGGGGTGGCGCCACTCTGGAGCCGCAATGGTCGAGAGCTCTTTTACAGGAATGGGAACAAGATGATGGCTGTGGACGTTATGGCGCAGCCGATCTTCTCGGCGGGTAAACCTAGGATGCTATTTCAGGGAGAGTACTATGTGGGAAGCTCCACCAACTACGACATTTCCCCGGATGGGCAGCGCTTCTTGATGATCAAGCCGAGCGAACAAGCAGCATCGGCCGCGCAAATCAATGTGGTGCTGAACTGGTCCGAAGAATTGAAGCGCCGCGTGCCATCCGGAAAGTGAACGCATGATCGGCAAAACCATCTCACACTATCGCATCCTGGAGAAACTTGGTGGCGGCGGCATGGGTGTGGTGTATAGGGCCGAGGATACCAAGCTCGGTCGCTTCGTCGCCATGAAATTCCTGCCGGAGGAATTTGCCAACGATCATCAGGCGCTGGAGCGGTTCAAACGCGAAGCGCGCGCCGCGTCGTCTCTGAATCATCCGAATATCTGCACGATTCACGACATCGACGAATGGGACAGCCAGCCCTTCATTGCCATGGAGTTGCTGGAAGGACAGACGCTGAAGCATCGGCTCAGCGGAAAGCCCTTCCCAATGGAGCAGTTGTCGGAGTTGGGGACAGAAATTGCGGATGCACTGGATGCCGCACACGCGAAGGGGATTGTGCATCGGGACATCAAGCCGGCGAACATCTTCGTGACCGAGCGTGGGCACGCCAAGATTCTGGACTTTGGGTTGGCCAAAGTAGACCGGAAAGAACTGAAGGGTGCGGGCGCCGGGGCATCGCAACTGCCGACCGTCTCCCAAGAGGACCTGACCAGTCCCGGCACCACGCTGGGCACGGTGGCTTACATGTCCCCGGAGCAGGCGCGAGGGGAAGAACTGGACGCTCGAACGGACCTGTTCTCTTTTGGAGTGGTGCTGTACGAGATGGCCACCGGCAAGATCCCATTTCCAGGCAACACTTCTGCAACGATCTTTGGTGCCATCCTCCACAAAGCGCCTGTTCCTCCGGCTCGATGGAATCCAGACTTATCTCCCAAGCTGGAAGAAAGCTCTGACCCTAGCCCCCAATTCGCTACCGGCATGGGAATCACTCGGCTATAGCTATCATTATGCGGGCTTGATTGACTTGGCTGAGGCGACCTTCCCTCACAGCCGTGATCTGAATCCCGCGCCGCCGCGAATCTACTGGATGCACGGGCGCATGCTGTTGTACCAGGGGAAAGCTCACGAAGCAGAAGAGGAAGCGCGCCAGGGGTTGGCTCGCAATCCGGATCAATTCAAGCTGATGTCATACCTCGGAGACTTCCTTTACTACCAGGGAAAAATGGACGAAGCGGAGCGGGTCCTGAAGCGATCGATAGAATTGCGTGGTCGCGCTGCTGCCCCTGAAGCGCCGGTTTTCCTAGCTTTCATCCAGGCCTCGCGTGGCCAGCGTGATCAAATCGATCCGCTAGTCTTCCACTATAAACCGGAGGACATGGTTGATGGTGATTTCGCAGAATGGGTTGGCGCTGTCTACGCAATCCTCGGCGACAAGCAACCCGCTCTCACTTGGTTAAGACGAACCGTCCAACTCGGCAATCATAATTATCCCTGGTTCCAACGCGACAGAAACTGGGACAAGTTGCGTCCCGAGCCCGAATTCCAGCAAATCATGCGCGAAGTCGAAGGCTACTGGAACCACTACAACGACCTCTTTGGTCACTCCCCATTCTGAATAAAGGCCCAAAGTCGAGGATCTGGAACGTAGAGCCCAATTTTTCATCTAGTTCTAGTTCTAATCGGCGCGATTTCCGGGGCGGACATTGCAATCCCCGCAACGGTTAGTTCTCAGAGAACGGGCAAAACTCCTGTTCGGTTCAGAGCCACAGGCCGATTGGTATGTGTTCCCGCATGGCGAAGGCCAAGGACGATCAACACAAGCGAAGAATCGACGTGGACCAAGGGTGTCTGTGAAGCCCAACCCGACGCAGCCAATGAGGACGTGGCGCACGGCTTGGCGAAGCCTCACGCGGGCCATTCAGTGTCCGGAGTGTGATCAGCTACGGCAGCCCGCACAGGTATCCTCGAATGAGCAGTGCAAGGCCGATGTTCACGACCTCAAGAGTCCTTTACGTGGTTTACGGTTCCACGATCTACGTCATCACGCGATCACCGAATTAGCCGAATCCGTGGCGTCGATGAAACCATCATGTCCATTGCCGGGCACGTGTCGCCCCGGATGCTCGCGCACTATTCACACGTCAGACTCGACACGAAGCGCAAGGCACTGGACGCGCTCGCAGATGGGGGGTGGGGCGGGTACGTCCCAAGTCACGTCCCAAAATTCGGGCATGCCGACGTAACTACTTGAAAAGAATGGCGGGGGACGACGGGACTCGAACCCGCGGCCTCTGCCGTGACAGTTAGCGGGTTAGAAGTACTTTCAACGACATAGAAGAGCTGGGACGGCACTGCAAGTCATTGGAAGTACGCCATAGGCAACGTTATTGTGTATCGCGCAGACCTCCGGGAGTCATGAGAGGACAGAGCGTTAGTTCCGAGTTGCCCGTCGTCCACTAGTTGGGCTTTCCGAACGGAACAGGCCAGTACTTGAAGGGCACTATTTCATGCTCTGAAGCTTGGCTTTCTCCTCGGACAGGAACGATGATTTCGGGGTCGCGTCGAGTGTTTGGTCAGCTGGCGCCCTATTCGGACCGGCTGAGAGCCTTAGTCAACAACCCGTTCTGACCGTTCCCTCCCGCTCGTCACAGCACTTCACCATCTAAAGTAGTTAAACTCTACTTTTGCAGTTTCTCTCTCTGGGCGCAGCTCGACGATAGCCGACCCTGGAAGTATTTCTCTAAAGTTCAGACATGCCAGGAAGGGTTCGCCCGGATTGCAGGCGTGCTCCGTCTCGCAAGGTGATTATGGGAGAATAAGAAAGCCATGATGACGCACAAAAGTGCAACACGCGAAGAGTGGCTCGCCGCGCGGCTCGATCTGCTTAAGGCGGCGCTATCTTCCTTCCCGTTCGCAAGGAGTGTGGACGCGTGACTCTGTCGAAAAGCATGACCGTGGCGACTCTCGTCATGGCGGGGAGGCGGCGCTCATGGGAAGCGGCGCCGCGCAGGATCGCACGTCCCGATCGCGGACGGCCTTCTTCGGCAAATTGCCGCGAGCTATGCAGAACCGACGGGATTCTTGATCGGTGCGCAACGCGACTTCTGCCGGCGTTGGCCGAATCAGGAAGTCGTCACCGTGCAGGGGTCTCACTTACTCTAGGAAGACGCGCGGAAGACGTCGGTAAGGCGACGGACGGCGCGTTTCATCGCGAAGGTTCTGGCCCGGCAAGTCGGGCCGCGGATGTAACGCGCTAGGGCGGCCAGCAGGAGAGGCGGAGATGAAACCGGTGAGCAGCGGCTACGCTGATATAAACAGTATCAGGCTCTATCACGAGATCTACGGCCAGGGCGAACCCCTGGTGCTGATCCATGGCGGGCTGACGACGATCGGCGAGATGCAAGGATGGGCACGGTCGCACGGCGGACACGGACAGGCCGATGAGCTTCGCCACGATGGGCGACGATATCGCGGCGCTGCTGGACCATCTCAAGATTCCGAAAGCCGACCTAGTCGGCCATTCGTTCGGAGGCGCCACTGCGATCCGCGCGGCGATCCAACATCCGGACAAGGTCCGGCGGCTGGTGGTGATCTCGTCGCCTCATGCCAGGTCCGGCTGGTATCCGGAAACTCAGGAGGGCATGGGCCGGATCAGCGCGTCGATGGCCGAAAACATGATGCAGACGCCGACGGGCCAACTCTCCCAACAATGGCCCGAGCCGCAGCGCTTCCCGCAGTTCCTCGACAAGATGGGGAGGATGATGAGCGAGGACTATGACTGGTCGGCCGACATCGCCAAGCTACCGATACCCGTGCTGCTGGTGTTCGCTGACAACGATTCGATCTCGCAAAAGCACGTCGCCCAGTTCTTCGCGCTGCTGGGCGGCGGCGTGAAGGAGCCGGGCTGGCAGAACACGCAATTATCGACGTCGCGGCTAGCGATTGTGCCGGGCTACAGTCACTACAATTTCATAACCTCGCCGGAGGCGCCAGAGATCATCCGCAAGTTCCTGGACGATCCGCTCACCAATCCGCCGGCAGGCGCAGCGGCCGCCTCGCAGGTCGCGCCGGCGTCGGAGAAGACGCAATAGGCCTGGATCAGAAACCCGAGGGGACAGGCAGCCTAATCGGTCCGCTTCAGCTCCACCGAATCGCGTGGGCGTCGTGGCCGGGGGATTCTACACCTGCATGTCTGGGCTTGGGAAAAACAATGCCAACGGCGTTGACCGCGCGGGTTCTGTCCGGTTAGGCAAACCGGAAGTCATCACGGAAATCGCATCCTCGGGCCAGAACAGGCATTGCCGCCGCAAAGCAGCGCTCAACACCCTTCGGACGCCACCGAGCTACGCACAACGACCCGCCCGGTGTTCGGAGGTCACGTCGATGAGAGCGTGTCCGTGCGGCGGCCTTGGAAGCGGCTGGTGTAGCAGCCGTCGTCTGAAGCGCTCCCAATTGAAAGAGCGCTTCTGACTCCGACGATTGAGCCACTTGAAGAGCGCGTCGAGGTACGCCTGGTAGAAGTGATTCAGCCTGGACTCGTTGAAGCGTACCCGAAGTAGATACGGCGTTCGTCGCGTGCACCTCGACGGTGGGGTCGGGATACGGCAGGGGCTCGATGAGGATGTGATCGACGACGTGACTATTTCCGACGGTCCCCGTCGTCATCGGCACCGGGCGGCTCTTCGGCGGCCGGCCTCAAACGAAGACCTGGACGCTGGCCTCGGCTCGCAGCTTTCCCAGCGGCTCGTACAGGCCGACTACGATCACGATAGTCGACGGTGCCCGCCGATTTCGTCGGCACGGCTCACGCTTGACCGCCATATGGACGTTCCATAGACATGGCAGTCTCCTCCGCGATCAAGACCGAGCGCCCTTCGGCGGCCAGCTCGGGGCCTCGACGCCGAACTGCTTGGCGTATGAGGCAGGTGCCGAATCCCCTATGGGAGGAGATATGGCCGGGACCTGCGATGAAGCTAGTCGGCCCGCTTGCTGCTCGCTCGCCGGGGCTTCGACTTGCTCTGGCCCTTGAGATTGAGCGCCACTGCAGCGCGGATGAGATCCTTCAAGGCCGCCTCATTGACCTTGTCGCCTTCGTGGATGTCGATGGCGCGCCTGGCATTCCCGTCGAGGCTGGAGTTGAATAGACCTGAAGGGTCCTTCAACGCAGCTCCCTTGGGAAAT